>DVKV01000135.1 GCA_018715835.1 Candidatus Faecousia intestinavium
GGAGGAGACGAAGCGAAAAGATCCTGGGAATTACTTCATCAGCGGCACGATGCCGGTGATGGCAGCCATGGCGATGAAGATCACGAAGATGCCCACAGCCCACTTGGCGGACTCTCTCTGCCACTCGCCCATGTCCAGTCCGGTCAGGTTCAGCAGCAGGTAGATGAAGGCAACCAGGGGGCTGAGCAGGTGGAAGGCCTGGCCCAGCAGGGAAGCGGTGCCAATCTCCAGAGCGGTGAAGCCGTAGGAGTAACCGGCCTCGGCGAACACAGGCAGAACACCGTAGTAGAAGGCGTCATTGGACAGCAGGAAGGTACCGGGGGCGGAGACAATCGCCATGATGAGGCCCCACAGACGGCCCAGCTGAGGCGGGATCAGGGAGATCAGGCTGGCGGCCAGGGCGTCGGACATACCGGAGTTGGTGAACAGACCCATGAAGATGCCGGCGGCGAACACCAGGATAACCACCTGCAGGGCGTCGCCTGCGTTGTCGGAGATCCGGGCCTTCTGCTCCTTGATGGTCTTGTAGTTAATCATCAGGGCCAGACCAGTGCCAACCAGGAACAGGAACATGGAGGGGAAGGTGCCCAGCACCAGCATCACCACAATGGCGATGGTCATGATGGCGTTGATCCACACATTCTTGGGACGCTTCAGGGCGGCATCCTCGGGGGACTCCGGAGCCATCAGAGCGGAGAGGTCTTCTGCGGACAGGTTTTGAATGCCCACTCTCTTGCGCTCCTTCATGCCCAGGTACACGGCCACGCCCAGCATGTAAATCACGGAGACCACCATGCCGGGAATCAGGGCACGCAGAATGGTCTGCTCGTCCACACCGGGCTGACCCTGCAGCACGGAGATCACACGGGCGGTGGGGCCGCCCCAGGGCAGCAGGTTCATGATGGTGTTCATCAGGATCACCAGAACACCCAGGTTCATCATTTTCAGGTTCAGCTTTTTATAGATGGGAATAAACGCGGTGCAGCAGATCAGGGTCGTGGTGGTGCCGTCGCCGTTCAGGGAGACACAGGCGGCCACAATGGCGGTGCCCAGCAGCACCTTCACGGGATCGCCCTTGGCAAAACGGATCATGGCCCGGGTGACGGGGTCAAACAGACCGGCGTTGAGCATGATGGCGAAGTACAAAATGGCGAACAGCAGCATAATGCCGGTGTTGGCGGTCTGCTGTACGCCGGCCACCGTCCAGTCGCCGATGATCAGAATCTGATCCCACAGGGTCACGCTGGCGGCATCCACTCCATTGGCGGCGGCAACCAGCTCGGTGTACTGGCCCAGGAAGGCACCCAGCAGGGTAAATACCAGCGGTACCAGCAGCAGGGCCGTGAACGGCTGCATTTTTTTGGTCATGACCAGTGCCAGGAAGACAATGATCATTGCCCATGCGATGATTGTCATGGTCATTGGGATAGTTCCTCCTAATTTGATTTGGCGGAACTTGGGCATCGGCTCCGGTATTCCGTGTTCAAGTTCCATTTTTTGAATTGACCGGGATACGCAGGCAGGACAGCACAGACGGGTCAGAGAAGAGGGCAGTCGGTGAGAGGAGGAGAAGTGACAAAATTGAATACCGAGTTAGAATTGTTTGGGTACCGGCTGCCTGTCTTCTCTGCCGGACTGTCTGGCCATGCTATTTCCTCCGGGAAAACTCCCGGTAGAGGACGTTTTTTACAGCTCCAGGGGCTTGATTTTCCGGACCACGTCCAGGATGGTGCCGTCCCGGGCTTCCAGAACCGCAACCACCTTGTCTTCCCACTCCAGATCATCGGGGCGGCCCACCAGGGAGTAGGCTTTTTCCTTCAGACTCTCGATGGTGACGTGGGGGATGCCGGCCTTGTCCAGGCATTCGATCAGGTCAGGACGCAAGGGGTTCACGGCGATGCCGTAATCGGTGACCAGCACGTCCACACAGTCGCCGGGAGTTGTGACGGTGACAACTTTCTCGCAGACGGTTGCCATCCGGCCCCGTGTCAAGGGGGTGACGATGACGCACACCTTGCTGCCGGCAGCGGTGTCGGGGTGACCACCGGGGGCGCCCCGGAGCACACCGTCAGAGCCGGTGAGCACGTTGACGTTGAATCCGGTGTCGATTTCCAGAGCCGCCAGGACCACGAAGTCCAGCTTGTTGACGAAAGCACCCTTGTTGGCGGGGTTGGCGTACTGGGAGGCAGACATCTCATAGTGTCCGGGGGTCTGATTGATGGAGTTGACCGCATCCAGGTCAAAGTCCTGCACGTCGATGACCTTGCCGACCTTGCCTTTCTTCAGCAGTTCCACCATGGGGCCGCAGATGCCGCCGATGGCCCAGCCCATCTTGATGCCCCGCTCGTCCATGTACTTCTCCAGGAAGAGGTTCGCTGCCAGGGAGGGGCCGCCCACGCCGGTCTGGAAGGAGAAGCCGTCTTTGAAATAGGGGGTGGCGGCGATCACCTTGGCCACGTTTTCCGCCATCATCAGATCCCGGGGATTCTGACTGATCCGGGCAGCGGCGGAGGCGATCTTCTTGGGGTTGCCGATGGAATCCACCACCACCACGGCGTCCACGTCAATGGCTTCCACGGAAGCGGGGAAGTTGGGGAAGTCCACCAGACAGTCGGTGACGACTACCACATGGTCGGCATACTTGGCGTCGGTCATGGCGTAGCCCAGGCTGCCGCAGTTGGACTTGCCGCCGATGCCCCGGCAGTTGCCCACACAGTCGGAGGTGGGGGCGGCCACGAAGGCGATGTCGATGTGAACTTCGCCGGCTTCAATGGCACGGGGGCGTCCGCCGTGGCTGCGGATGATGGCGGGAGTCTTCAGCTTGCCTGCGGAGACCACTTCGCCCATCCGGCCCCGGATGCCCGAGGTCTGGATGCCCACGACCTTGCCCTGCTCGATGTAGTCGGCGATGGGATCATGGGCGTTGCCCAGAGAGGTGGCGGCAATGGTCAGGTTATCCAGGCCCAGCTCTTCAATGGCGGCCTTCATGACCATGTTCACCACGAAGTCTCCGTCCCGGAGGTGGTGGTGGAAGGAGAAGGTCATGCCGCTCTTGGCGCCGCACTGACGCAGGGCGTCAGCCAGGGTTGCCACGATCTTGCTTTCCTGGGGCTTCTCGTACCGGCGGGTGCGGGGGGCAGCCTTCTGGATGTATTTGCCGTCCATGTACTGCTTGCCCTGATACACTTCCTTGCCGTTTACCAGCAGGAAATCAGGAATTTCACGTCCTACTGCATTTTTCATACCAGATCCCCCTCATACATACCGCAGGCCTTGGCCAGCCGCAGCGTCCGCCGGGCGCCGGGAATAAAGGCCACGTCAATCATCTTGCCGTCCACGGTGAACACGCCCACACCGGCCTTGGACTGCTCCTCGAAGGCCCGGACGATCTTCTCCGCCTGACGGATTTCTTTTTCGGTGGGTGCGAACACCTGGTGTACAAAGCGGATCTGCTTGGGGTTGATCAGGCTCTTGCCGTCAAAGCCCATGGCCTTGTTCTGCAGAACCTCGGCCCGGAAGCCTTCCTCGTCGTCCAGGTTGGTGAACACGGTGTCGAAGCACTGGATTCCGGCCGCTCTTGCCGCCAGCAGCATCTGTCCCCGGGCGGCAAGCATATCCACGCCGTCGGGCTGGAAGGTGGTCTGCATGCACTTGCGGAAGTCACCGCCGGAGATTGCCACGCCGAACATCCGGTCGGAAGCGGCGCAGATCTCATAGGCGTTCAGGATGCCCTTGGGGCTTTCCAGTGCGGCCATCAGCAGAGTGCGGCCCACTTCAACGCCGAATTCCTTTTCGGCAGCTTCCACAGCGGCCTCAATGGTGTGGACATCCTGGGCGCTTTCGCACTTGGCAATGCGGATGCCGTCGGCGCCGCCGGCCACACAGACCCGGACATCTTCCTGCCAATGGGGGGTGTCCAGTCCGTTGATCCGGACGATGACTTCGGTAGAGCCATAGTCAATGGTGGTCAGGGCGTGGTACAGGCTGAACCGGGCGGCGTCCTTCTGGTTTTCCGCCACGGCGTCCTCCAGGTCCAGCATAATGGAGTCGCAGCCGTAGATATAAGCGTCTTTGATCAGGCCGGGCTTCTGTGCGTTCATGAACATCATGGTCCGGCGCAGCCGGAACCGTTCGGGCTTGGGACGTTTGATCATCTGACAGCACCTCCCCAGGGAATGTTGGATGCGGAAGCATCGCAGCTGCGGAACACGGCACACTCCACCCGGGCTTTCAGGGTGCAGTCCAGGGCACCCTTGTCCACCACGGTGACGGCGGCGTTTTCTACGCCCAGCCGCTGCAGGGTATCCAGGACAGTGGCCTTGATCTGACGGCCGTACTGGTTCATCACGCTGCTGCTCAGCTCCAGGGAAATGCCGTTGCCGGGCTCCACGGTGACCAGGCAATCGCTGGATTCCAGAGTGCCGGCGGATGCGGATTTCTGAATTTCCATGTTAGCTCCTCCGTTCGTTCATTTTTTCGTTAAACACAGTTTACGACTTTT
>DVKV01000136.1 GCA_018715835.1 Candidatus Faecousia intestinavium
GGGAGGCCGCTATGGAACTTTCCGCCATATTCCACCATCCGGACAAACGGTTCTGCTACGCCCTGGCTCCGGGGCAATTTCTGCTTCGCATCCAGGCAAAGGCCAACGACCTGCGCCTGGTGGTTTTACATACCATGGATAAGTATCTGCCCCTGTCCATTGCCGACACCCGGCAGCAGCAGGTGATGGAGAAAGTCACCACCGACGGGATACATGATTATTTTGAGGCCCGGATTTCCCTGGATATGGTCTGCCTTCGCTACTTTTTTGCCCTGACAGACCGCCATGGGAAAACGGTGTATTATGGAAACTACCGTTTTTCCCCGGAAGAAATCCGGAACATCGACGACATGTTTGACTGTCCCCAGCCCCTGCGGGAGGAGGAGCGCTTCTGCATCCCCGACTGGGCAGCCAACAAGGTGGTCTACCAGATTTTCCCCACCCGGTTTGCTTCTTCCCGCCCGGTGCCGGACCGGATCTGGTACCAGGCCCCCATCGGCCCCAGTACCGACCTGAAAGGGGACCTCCGGGGCATTCTCTCCCGGCTGCCCTACCTGCGGGATCTGGGGGTGGATGTACTATACCTGACCCCAATTTTCCAGGCCAATTCCTGCCACAAATATGACACCGTGGACTACTTTCAGGTGGATTCCCGATTGGGTACGGAAGAAGATCTGCGGCAGCTGGTTCAGCAGGCCCACGCCATGGGAATGCGGGTGATTCTGGACGCTGTGTTCAACCACACCTCCCGGGACTTCTTCGCCTTCCGGGATATTCTGGAAAAAGGAGAAACGTCCCCCTACTGCTCCTGGTACTATATCCGCAGCTTTCCCATCCGGGCAGAACGAGGCGAAAAGCCAACCTACAAAACCTTCAGCTATTACGGCGGAATGCCCAAACTGAATCTGCAGAATCCTCAGGTGCAGGAATATGTGTTCCAGGTGGTCCGCTACTGGATGCGCGCCTGCCAGATCGACGGCTGGCGGCTGGACGTGGGAGACGAAATCAGTCACAGCTTCTGGAAAGCCTTCCGCAAGGTGGTGAAAGCAGAAAATCCCCAGGCCCTGATTGCGGGAGAGGTCTGGCATTACGCCGGCGACTTCCTGGAAGGGGACGAATGGGATACCATGATGAACTACGATTTCCAGGGCGCCGTGCTGGGCTTTGTCCACGGCGGGCCCCAGGCCGCCACCCAATTTGTCCAGCGGATGGGGTTCCTCCGTGGAAATGCCCACACCCATGTTTACCCGGTGCTGTGGAATCTGATTGACAGCCACGATACCCAGCGGGCCATGCGCAGCTGCGGTGACAACCCGGATCGGTTCCGGCTGGCCGCCGCCATGCAGCTGCTGTCCACGGGAATGCCCATGATCTACTACGGAGACGAATACGGCCTCACCGGGGGCAATGACCCGGATTGCCGCCGGGGGATGCCCTGGAAACCGGAAAAGCAGAATGGGGACATCTTCCGGTGGTATCAGACGCTGATCCGCCTGCGCAAAGCCCATCCGGTGATTACCCAGGGCCGGATCACAGCGGTATACGCCGACGATCAGAAAGGAATTCTGGCCATCACCCGGGAAGCGGAAGAAGAAAAAATGACGCTGGTCTTCTACAACGGCAGCAAGCCCGCAGCCTGCGGCATTCCCCAGGGCCGGGATCTGATTACCGGAGCGCTTTTCCGTGGAACCCTGTCTCCGTTCCAGGTGCTGATCCTCTCCCCGGCAGATGACTCAACATAAATCAGCACGGTGGGAAAAGGCAAGTCTTTTCCCACCGTGTATTTTATATTGGAATTTATGTAATATATACTTGACTTTTTGAAATTTATGTTTTACAATACCATCAGAAAGGGGGCAGGGCCATGGCAAAAAATCTTGCGTTGAAGGCCGCCCGGGCGGAAAAAGATCTGACCCAGAAAGATCTGGCAGAGCAGGTAGGGGTGTCCCGGCAGACCATCAACGCCATCGAAAAAGGGGAATACAACCCCACCATCCGGCTGTGTCTGAAACTATGCTGGGCTTTGGGAAAACATCTGGACGATTTGTTTTGGGAGGACGAAAACAATGAAGAAGACTGAATCCAATCTGGACGAAATGCAGGAGCAGAAGATGCTGGAAATTGAGCACAATGGATACTGGCTGGGTTTCTGGGGACTGCTGGCCGCCATTCTGATTCAGGCCGCCCTGGACCCAGGCAATATACGGGCCATGACGGGGGAATTTGTGGTATTCACGCTGATGGGGGCTTACATGGTGCTCGACTGCATCCGAAACGGCATCTGGGACCGGAAGCTGAAGCCAAACTGGCAGACCAACCTGAAGGTCAGCCTGCTGGCGGGGATTCTGTTCGGCGCATATCAGGGAGTGCGGGTCTATCTGCGACTTCATCTGCTGCTGGGGGCTGTCGTCACCTCGGTCATCACCGCTGTGATGCTCTTTGTCCTCTGTTTTGGGGGTCTGCAAATCGCCTCCGCTCTCACAAAACGGCGCAAACAGCATTTGGAAGACGAAGAATAAATAAAAAACGCCCTTCTGGCCGGGAAATCTCGGTCAGAAGGGCAAATTTCATTTCAGAAGGTCGCTACGTCCGGTTCGGCAGGCTGCACATTCTTCACAACCTCAATGGCAGTAAGGATGGGGCCCACCTCTCCTTTATACAGGGGGTGCTTTTCCGCACTGATCTTGGCGGTCACCATCACCCAGCCCCGGGAGACCAGGGTGGATGCCTCCGCATACCGGCAGGGAATGCCGCAGAACTGGATATCCTCCACACAGCAGGTCATGACGAACCGGCCGGGGGCGAACATTCCATTCTTGTCCCGGCGGAGCATGGCCACCTGGGCCTTGAAGCAGACAGTTTTTCCGTCGTACTTCTGGGGCTCCTCGGAAACATCCCGGTACCACAGGGCATAGTCCTCATCCTTGACCTGAATCACCGGGGCGTTGATGTCAAAGGGCAGGGGGTCCTCGATGTCGTCAAAGGAGGTGGTGCCGTCGGTGTAGTCATAGAGAATGTCAATCCGGCGGCTGGCAGCCCGGGCCAGCTTGTGGAAGGGCATCACATCTGCCCCAGGAGTCAGCCGGTTGAACACCACCATCTGGGCGCCCACCAGCTTGTCCATTACCAGATTGCGCATGTTGGCGTTGTAGGTCATAATGGTGGTGGAGTCAGCGAACATGACCTCCTGGGCCACCACCCAGTTTTCGGGAAAGCGCATGTACAGGTCACCCACCTGCTGCATGCCGTTCAGCTCCGCCACCACCCGCTGGGCCTTGTACTTCTTCTGCAGGGCCTGTAAGTCCTTGGCGGTAACGGTCTGCTGATCCAGCACTTCCAGGTACACGTTCTTGTTGGGATAGGTGGAGAAGTCATACTCCTCCTCCCCTTCCTCAAACACCAGCAGCAGGGTCCGCTCTCCGGCGTTGAACCGGGGATCTTCCAGGGTCTCCTGAATAAACTTGGTCTTCCCGGAGTCCAGGAATCCCGTAAACGAATAAACCGGAATTTCTGTCATGGTTACACCCCAAACAGAGCCGCCACACCGGCCTCATCCAGCTGAGAGCCGATGACGCACAGCTTGCCGGTGACATCGGCGCTGCCGCTGCGGACGTTGCTCTCCTCGGGAACATAGTCAAAGTGAATCCAGCTGCCGTCCACGGCGGGCAGAATGCCCTTGGCCCGGAGAATCATGCCGTACTTGCCGGTATCCAGCTCGTGCAGGGCCTTCTCCACAGTTTCCTTATCAAACTTCCGGGCAGTCTCCACGCCCCAGGAGGTGAACACCTCGTCGGCGTGGTGATGATGGTGATGGTGCTCGTGGTCATGGCAGCCGCAGGTGCAGTTTTCATCATGGTCATGATGATGGTGATGCTCGTGCTCCTCGTGATCATGGTCATGGTCGTGACAGCCGCAGGTGCAGTGCTCATCATGGTCATGATGATGGTGATGCTCGTGCTCCTCGTGATCGTGGTCATGGTCGTGGCAGCCGCAGGTGCAATGCTCATCATGGTCATGATGGTGGTGATGCTCGTGCTCCTCGTGGTCTTCCTCTGCAGCCAGACGCTCCATCTCCAGCCGGGCCAGTTCCGCCGCCAGGCTGGCCTTGCCTTCCATGGCCTGGAGCAGCTGCTCGCCGGTCAGGGAATCCCAGGGGGTGGTGACAATGGTTGCCACGCTGTTGTGCTCCCGGAGCATGGCCACCGCAGCATCCAGCTTGGCCTGGGGAATGGAATCGGTCCGGGACAGGACAATGGTGGAAGCGGTTTCCACCTGGTTGTTGTAGAACTCTCCGAAGTTCTTCATATAAACCTTGACCTTGCCCGCATCGGCAACCGCCACGGTATAGCCCAGGGTGACCTGGTCATTGGTGACCTTGTTCACGGCGCCGATCACATCGGACAGCTTGCCCACACCGGAGGGCTCAATGAGAATCCGGTCGGGATTGTATTCCGCAATCACCTTGGTCAGAGCCTTGCCGAAGTCGCCCACCAGGGAGCAGCAGATGCAGCCGGAGTTCATCTCCGTAATATTGATGCCTGCATCCTGGAGGAAGCCGCCGTCAATGCCGATCTCACCGAACTCGTTTTCAATCAGCACCAGCTTCTGGCCCTTGTAGCCCTCGGAAATCAGCTTTTTGATCAGGGTTGTTTTACCGGCACCCAAAAAGCCGGAAAAAATATCAATTTTGGTCATTTGAAACACCTTCTGTTAAAAATTCTCTAACCTTTATTATAACACCCACTGTCAACCCTTACAACCGCAGATCGAAAACTTTTCCGCAAACCAAGTACCACCTGAGAAAATCCAGCGGGGCTTGGCGTATCAAAAAGTGCGGTTTCTTTCCCGGTGTTGGGAGTAAGTAAAGTAATTCAAAAACAATGTTCCGCCGGGGCACGTACCTGGCGGAACATACTTTACAGGCTGCAAGTGTGGAATTTGTCTCCCATCGGGGGACAAATTATGCGCGTGGCAAACTGCATAAACCTGTCGGAAAGCCCCGAAGGGGTTTTTCGACAGTCTAAGCCCCGCCGGAGAAAATCCGGCGGGGCAGATGTTCAGGCAATGGGAATCAGAAGAATTTGATTGGGAGCAGGCTCCCCGGCCAGGTCGTTGGCCTGCCGAATGGCATCCAAGGTGGCGTTGCTGGCCTTGGCAATGTCCCACAGCCGCTGCTCTCCCGCCCGGCACAAAATCAGGGACGGGCGGTTGGGGTCCAGCTTCCGGGTTTCTCCCAGTTCCAATCCGGTTACCATGGGAAGGCTTTGGTCTGCAAAGGCAGTCACCTCCAAAGGCAGTTCCCACTTGGCAGTCATGGCTCCAGCTCCCGCTGCGGCCTGGGGTTCTTCCTGCAGGATGGGCTGAACAGAAATCTGACTGTTTTCATCCGCTCCCAGGGTCTGCTGGTTCTCCCACCGGGCGGTGCCGGACTGCAAGGCTCCGTCCTCACCATAGTAAAGCACCTGACAGGTGCCGGAAACCGTGAGTTCCACCCCAGCTTCTCCCCGGCGCTGCCGGGGAAAATCCGGGAGGAACCGGACGTCCGTCACCACGTTGGCTTCCCCGGGCACCGTCTGCTCCAGATACACCGTCTCCCGGCGGCTGTCCAGGACCACCGGCAGTTCCAGCTGCTGAATTTGCAGCTGGGTTTCCCGGCTGGGGCTGTAGGCGTCCTCCGTCAGTTCCAACATCTGCTTGTCGCTGACCAGATACTGAGCAGTAACGCTGCATTTCAGCCGCAGGTGGCTTTCATCGTCCAGTTCCAGCTCCACACTGGTGGGCATCAGCAGCAGATCTGCCTGGGCGTCCGTACTATGTTCCCCGTCCAGCTGGGCGTACTGGGAAAAGGGGGTGGAGAAATCCCAGCTGTACAGCTGCCCTTCCGTGCTGCGGTAGAGGATATGCAGTTTTCCATCTCCCCGGAACACCACCTTGTTGGCCAGCACCTTTTTATCGGTCACCACCGGATCTATGGTATAGTAAACCAGCTTATCCGGCACCGGAGACGAATCCGGCAAGGTCAGGTCCTCGTCCATCAGGAAGGATTTTTCTCCCATCTCCTGATACATCCGGACCGGGTACACCGTGCGCAGCAGCTGCACATCCTCGGGAATCTTGTCCGGTTCGTAAAGTTCCCGCTCCGTCTGCCGGTAGGCTTCCGCCAGCACCGCCATGCCCGCCCGCACTGCGATTTTCCGGGCGGACAGGGACCGGGCGTCCACGAAACGGGTCAGGCAGCGGATGCGCATCTGTCCCTCCGGACTTTCCTCCGGAAGCTCCCACTTCATCTGGAAGGGAATCCAGCCCTCCAGGCACCGCTCCGCCGAGCCGTCCTCCGGGGCATACAGAACCCACACCATCATCCCCCCGGAGAAGGAGATGGTTTCGCTCTGCCACTCCTTCCCCCGGAGAATGGGCTGACCCCAGGCAGCCAGAATCCGTCCCACATCCGGCATACCATCGGAGAGCTTGATCTCCTGGGTCTGTTCGCCGTTTTGTATCTCACGCACCTGGGGATGCAGGCAGGTGCAGCGCTGTTTTGAGAAATGCAATTCCACGTTGGCTTCACTCCTTGTCCCATGTTTGCTGGTACAGTATATTCCTTCCCCGCCGGGATTATGCCTATCGCCTGCTGCGCAGAACAAAAAAGCCCAGGACTATGAGCATCAGTCCGCCAAAGCAGCAAATGGCCCAGCTCTCCAGGCAATACCCCACAATCAGCCCCGAACCGAAGGCCATGACGCAGCAGCCATGCAGATGATTTTTCCGGCACATAAAAACACCCCCTGCAAAACCTATGCAGGGGGTGTTGTCGGTATGTGAACTTTTCTCAGCCGCCCAGGTA
Organism: Candidatus Faecousia intestinavium; assembly: GCA_018715835.1. Lineage (GTDB taxonomy): Bacteria > Bacillota > Clostridia > Oscillospirales > Oscillospiraceae > Faecousia > Faecousia intestinavium. The sequence continues at coordinate 6,845 of DVKV01000136.1, forward strand.
AGCTTTCCGCACAGCGTCGGAGCTGCTCAGCTCGGCGCCGGTGCCGCTGAGGGTGATGTTGCCGGTCTCCAGCACGTAGGCGCGGTCAGCAATCTGAAGGGCCTTCCGGGCGTTCTGCTCCACCAGCAGAATGGTGGTACCCGCCTTGTGCAGTTCCTTGATGATGGCGAAAATCTGATCCACCAGAATGGGGGCCAGGCCCATGGAAGGCTCATCCAGCATCATCAGCTTGGGATGGCTCATCAGCGCCCGGGACATGGCCAGCATCTGCTGCTCACCGCCGGAGAGGGTGCCGGCAATCTGCTTGCGCCGTTCCTTCAGCCGGGGGAAGTAATCAAACACCGTGTCCAGATCCTTCTGGGACACTTCCTTATTGATATAGGCGCCCATTTCCAGATTTTCCTGAACGGTCATCTGCAGGAAAATTCGCCGTCCTTCGGGGACGTGGGCCAAGCCCGTGCGAAGCAGCTTGTAGGCATCGGTATGGGAAATATCCTGGCCGCAGAAGGTGATGGAGCCGCTGCGGGGGTGCATCAGTCCGGAGATGGTCTTCAGAATGGTGCTTTTTCCGGCGCCGTTGGCGCCGATCAACGCCACAATCTCTCCCTCGCCCACTTCAAAGGAGACCCCTTTGATGGCGTGAATTGCCCCGTAATATACATGAATGTCGTCAATTTTCAGCATCAGCCGTTGCCCTCCTCTCTGCCCAGGTATGCCTCAATCACCGCCGGGTTGTGCCGGATTTCCTCCGGGGTTCCCTTGGCAATGATTCTGCCGTAGTTCACCACAGCGATGGCCTCGCACACGTTCATCACCAGATTCATGTCGTGTTCAATCAGGAAGATGGCAATGTGGAAGGTATCCCGGATCCGGCGGATCTGGTGCATCAGTTCCGTGGTTTCGCTGGGGTTCATACCGGCGGCAGGCTCATCCAGCAGGATGATGGAAGGGTTGGTGGCCAGAGCTCGGACAATCTCCAGACGGCGCTGGACGCCATAGGGCAGGCTGCCCGCCTTCTGATCCGCCACGTCCGTCAGGCCCATAAAGTCCAGCAGCTCCATGGCCTTTTCGTTGGACCTCTTCTCTGCCTTGTAGTAGCCGGGCAGATGAAGCAGAGAAGAAACGAAAGAGCATTTGATCTGGTTGTGCATGCCCACCTTCACGTTTTCCAGGGCAGTCATGTCCGAGAACAGCCGGATATTCTGGAAAGTACGGGCGATGCCCAGCTTATTGACCTTGTGGGTGGTCATGCCCTTGGTGTCGATGCCGTTGATCAGGATGGACCCACGGGTGGGCTGATAGACAGAGGTCAAAAGGTTAAAAATGGTGGTTTTGCCGGCGCCGTTGGGACCGATCAGGCCGGAAATCTCGGTGGGGCCAATGGTGATGTTAAAGCTGTCCACCGCCGTCAGGCCGCCGAAGTCAATGCCCAGGTTCCGCACATCCAGCACAGGCAGTTTGTCCTTGTCCTGTTCCCGGAGCAGATTATAAGTGGGAACCTTCAGCATTTTTCTGGAATATTCATTCATGGCTTCCCACCTCTTCTTTCTTCTTGATCAGGCTGCTCAGTTTATCCCCGGCCACGGACAGGTATTCCTTGACCTTGGGGGACCAGGTGCACAGCATCACCACAATCAGCACGATGGCATACAGGATCATCCGGTAATCCTCCAGGCTCCGCAGGGCCTCGGGCAGGACGTACAGCAGGGTAGCCGAGATAACAGAGCCCAGAATATTGCCCATGCCGCCCAGCACCACAAACACCAGGATGTTGATGGAGGTGTTGAAGTTGAACTTGCTGGCGGTGACGGAGGAATAGTTCAATCCGAACAGGGCGCCGGCCATACCAGCCAGGAACGCAGACACCACAAAAGCTTTCATCCGGAAAGCCGTCACGTTGATGCCCACGGACTCCGCCGCAATCCGGTTATCCCGGACGGCCTTGATGGCACGGCCCTCCTTGGAATTGATCAGGTTCAGCACCACGAACAGGGTAAACAACACCAGCACAAAGCCCATGGGGAAAGTCGCCAGTTTCTGAATACCGGTAGCGCCCAAGGGGCCGTTGATGATGTACTTGCCGCCGGCCTCCAGAGGCATCTTGGAAGTGGAAATAGCCATGTGGAAGCCGGTTTTATCAATTCCCGCATAGGTATTGCCCACAATATTTTTCATGATCTCGCCGAAAGCCAGGGTCACAATGGCCAGGTAGTCGCCCCGCAGGCGAAGCACCGGCACACCGATGACGAAGCCCACCACACCGGCAATCACACCGCCGCCCAGCATAGCGCACAGCAGACGCAGGGCGTCGCTGGCAATGGTATCTTTCAGCAGGGCCGCAATGACGATGCCGGAAAAGGCACCGATTCCCATGAAACCAGCATGGCCAAGGCTCAGTTCACCGCAAATGCCCACCAGCAGGTTCAGGGATACCGCCAGGGAGATGTACACACAGATGGGGACCAGATAACCCTTCACGGAACTGCTCAGAGAACCTGCAGAGTACAGGTACTGGGTCACCACGAAAGCCACAATCACCACCAGATAGGTGATCAGACTGGTCCGGGAATTCTTGTTTTTCAGCAGGGTATTCATTCTGTTTTTCATAGCGGCACCTCACACCTTCTCCTGAACCTGCTTGCCCAGCAGTCCGGCGGGTCTGACCAGCAGAATGATAATCAGCACGGAAAACACGATGGCATCGGAGAACTGGGTAGACAGATAGGCCTTGGAAAATGTCTCAATGATCCCCAGCAGCACGCCGCCCAGCATAGCCCCGGGAATGGAGCCGATGCCGCCGAACACCGCAGCGGTGAAGGCCCGGATGCCGGGCATGGAGCCGGTGGTGGGCATCAGGGTAGGTACCGTGGAACACAGCAGCACACCCGCAATGGCCGCCAGAGCGGAACCGATGGCAAAGGTGGTGGAAATGGTGCGGTTTACGTTGATGCCCATGAGCTGGGCCGCGTCCCGGTCCTCAGAAACCGCCCGCATAGCCTTACCGGTGCGGGTCTTTCCGGTGAAGAAAGTCAGCCCGGCCATTACCGCAACGGACACGCAAACCGTCAGCAGCACTTCCCCGGTAATCACCAGGCGGCCGTCCATCAGGGAGATGGGGTCCATGGTAACGATGCTGGTAAAATTCTTCGGGCTGCTGGACCAGATCAGCTGGGCAGCATTCTGCAGGAAGTAGCTGACACCGATGGCGGTAATCAGCACCGCCAGACTTGGGGTACCCCGCAGAGGCTTGTAAGCCAGGCCCTCAATGGCAATGCCCAGCACCGTGCAGACCACAACCGCCGCCACTACAGACACTGCCGCGGGGAGGCCAAGATAGTTGGTCACGCAGAAGGAGATGTAAGCGCCCACCATAATAATATCGCCGTGGGCAAAGTTCAGCATCTTGGCAATACCATAGACCATGGTATAGCCCAGCGCGATAATGGCGTACACCGCGCCGATGCTGATGCCGTTGATCAGATACTGTAAAATCTGCATATGCTACCTCTCTTTTTCAAAGTATCGACAGCCTATGACGGCGTCACGCCGTCGCGCCTGCCGCTGTCATGGACTGTCGAAACGCGCAGGTGGGATGGGAAGGTTTCCCTTCCCATCCCGTTGTGAATTAGGCCATCGGAACGTAGACACCGTCAGTGACCACCACGGCTGCGGGAGCCTTGGAGATCATGCCGTTCTCGTCCCAGGTCATGCCGGTGCCGGTCAGGCCGTCCACGGTCATGGTGGCGAACTGCTCCTGCAGCAGAGCGCAGGCTTCGTCAGCGGGGGTGTTGCCGTCGATGCCGGCAGCCACGCAGGCGTTGTACAGGGCGTAGATCACGTCGTAGCCGTCAGCGGCAAACTGGTTGGGCACTTTGCCGTCGTTGTTGGCCTTGAACTGCTCCACGAAGGAAACAGTGGCCTCATCGGTGGCGTTGGCATCGAAGGGGGTCATCAGAACCAGGCCCTCAGCCAGAGCGGTATCAAAGCCTTCCACGTTCAGGATGCCGTCCATGCCGTCGCAGCCGAAGAAGGTGGGCTCATAACCGATGGTGTTGGCATAGGTCAGAACCTGAGCAGCCTCGGTGTAGTAGAAGGGCAGGAACACCAGGTCGCAGCCGGCGTCCTTGCACTGAGTAACCTGGGTGGACAGGTCAGCCTTGTTGTCCTGGGTGAAAGCTGCGTTGTCCACAGCCACATTCAGGCCCAGCTCCTCAGCCTTGGCCAGGAAGCCGTCCACAATGCCGGAGGAGTAAGCATCGGAGGAGTCGTAGATCACACCGATGGTAGCATCAGGCCACTTCTCCGCCATCAGCTCGGCAGCGGAAGCGCCCTGGTTGGGGTCGGTGAAGCACATCTGGTAGACGTTGGAGCCGGTCATGGCCACATCCACGGCAGAAGCGGAGGGGGTCAGCATGAAGATCTGGTCGTTCACCGTCTCAGCGGCGATGGCCAGTGCGGAACCGGTGGTCACAGCGCCGGCAAAAATCTGCATGCCCCAGTCCTTCAGGGTGTTATAAGCGGAAACAGCCTTGTCGGAGCCGTCGGCCTCGTCGTCCTCAGCCTTGAACTCGATCTGCAGGCCGCCCTTGGCGTTGATCTCGGCAACGGCAATCTCCATGCCGCCCCGGACAGCCAGGCCGTACTCAGAGTTGGCGCCGGTCAGAGGGCCGGTCAGGCCGATCTTGATGGCGGGAGCGTCTGCGGAATTCTCCGCAGCGGCAGTTTCGCCCTCTGCAGGGGCGGCTGTTTCAGCAGCAGTCTCAGCAGCTTCGGTCTCAGTGGAACCGGTGGAGCCGCAGCCTGCAAACAGGGATGCCACCATCAGGCATGCCAGAAGCAATGCAACAAACTTTTTCATAATCCATTCTCCTTTTCTTGTACAATGTACTATAAAAAAACGACTACGTCCTTCCGCAGCCGTTTCTTCATACAATCCATAGCCCCGGCTACTGGGCAAACGCAATCTGCCGTATACCAACAACGCAAATGGACACTACCGGCAAGCAGGCAGTGTCCAAATCGGGGCGAATTCGCGCAGAGGAACAAGCCGCTGCACAGCAGCGGGAAGCGCTTTCGTTCATGACAAACCAAGCCTTCATTTCTTTGTCCCTCCTTCTGGAATCTGGATGTATTGTATCTCAGGGGAGGACATTTGTCAACGAGAAAAACACCACAGATTCCAGTCGGAAATCTTTAATTTTTTGTAAACTATGCACAAAAGATCAGGCGGCATCCAGCACTTCCTTGCAGGCTGCCAGGACTTTGCTCAGAATCGGCACGCAGGTGTGGCTTCCGTAACCGCCATTTTCCACCACCACAATAAACGCCAGAGGATATTCCTCATTCTCCACGAATCCGGCAAACATGGCGTTGGAGACCTCCGTGCCGCCCAGCTGGCTGGTGCCGGACTTGGCGCAAACCGAAAGCCCCGGGAAATTCCCGCTGCCATAGACAGACTGAACGTTGTTGCGCATATATTCCCGGACCGTTGCGGCGGTTTCCTCGGACATCAGCCGACCGGTGGAGGTGGTCTTCGCCTGGTAGGTGATCTCACCGCCGTTGGTAACCTGGGACACGATGTAAGGTTCCGCGCCGGAGCCGCCACTGGCGATGGCCCCCATAAAGGTCATGTACCGGGCGGGGTTGATCAGGTCACTGTGCTGACCAATGCAGCTCCAGGCAAAGCTCACCTGAGCGGTCTCGGAAATGTCATAGTTTCCCTTGGCGGTGGTGATGCCGTCAAAGTGCAGCGGTTCCACCACCTGGAACTGATTCACATACTTTACCATGTTCTGCTTGCCCACCAGCTCCGCAATCTGAGCGAAGGCACAGTTGCAGGAGTTGGCAAAGGCCTGCTTCAGGTTCTGCCGTCCATGGGCCACCTCACAGGTCACCGCCTCGGTGCCGTACTCCAGCCGACCATAGCACTGGAAGGTCTGGTCCAGGATATCCGGCACCGTCTCCAGCGCCGTGGAAACCGTGACGATTTTGAAAATGGAACCGGGCACATAGGCCGACTGTAAGAATCGGTTCAGATACACGCCATCATAGGCGCCGGAGGTATCGCCGGCAATGTCCGGCACATTGTCCGGATCATAGGTAGGCGAGGTAACGGCGCACAGGATCTCACCGGTTTTGTAGTTATATACCCCGATGGTGCCCTTCCGGCTGCCCAGGGCCTCCAGCGCCGCATTCTGCACCTTGGCAGAAATGGTCAGCACCTCCTGGCCCCCTTCTCCGGATGCGTCATAAATTCCGTTGAACAGGTCAAAGCCCGCCATCTGTCCGGCGTAGTGATTCACGGCTGTGGCGCTGATAAAGCCATTCCGGTCCCCCAGCCAGTGGAGGGTGGATTTTCGGGTGGTGGCGTTTTCCGAATATGTACGGCCCTGATCCAGCGTCAGCAGCACCTCTCCGGACCGGTCCACCACGGTACCCCCACCGGAGGACTGAAGAGAGCCGGCAGTGCCAATCCAGGTTCCAGCCTGGGTCGCATACTCCCCCAGGAAAAACACCATTCCCAGCAGCAGCACCCCAATGAAAACACTCATCAGCCAGGTTCTCTTGGTAACTCGATTCATCGGCTGGCGCTCCTTTCTTTCTTCTCCACCTTCATCCGCACCGCAAAGCTGGCGTTCTGCCGGGTGTCTGCCGCCTTGACGAAGGCCAGCAGTCCCCAGGCGCCGATCATGCTGGTGCCGCCGTTGCTGACAAAGGGAAATGTCACGCCGGTAAAGGGCAGAATATCCAGGGTACCCAGGCAGTTCAGAATGGTTTGAATCACCAGGATGCTGGCTGCGGTACAGGCGCCGATGGAATAGAAGCTGCTCCGGGCCATCCGGGCTGTCCGGATGGGAAATACTCCCAGAGCCACAATGCACAGCACCGTCATCACCGCCATCAGCAAGCCCCATTCTTCCGAAATGGTGGCAAAGACAATATCCGAATCCGCTGCGAATACCTTCTGCAGCGCGCCCCCCTCCGGGCCCAGGCCCAGCAGGCCGCCGGAGGCAATGCACATCAGCGCCCGGGTCTGCTGGTAGCCGCTCTGCAGGGGATCATCCCAGATATGCCGCCAGGTGGCAAACCGCTGCAGGGCGTGGGGCGCAATTTTCAGCGCCAGCACCCCAGCAAAGCCCAGAGCAGTGATGGCCAGGGCCACCGTGCCCACACTGCCGGAACGAAGATAGGCAATTACCAGGAAGGCGCAGAAGAAGATCAGCGCCGTACCGAAGTCGTTCATCAGCGCCAGCAGCCCGCAGATCAGCACCGAATAGGCGATGAACAGGATCAGATTTCGCTTGGTCATGATCCGGTCGATGGTAGACGCTCCTGCAAACACGAAGCAGACCTTGCTCAGCTCCGAGGGCTGCAGGGACATTCCCCCGATGATCAGCCAGTTTTTGGCGCCGTAGTACTCTTTACCGAACAACAGCGTAACCACCAGAAAGCCCACGCCGGCCAGCACCGCAAGATACCGGACCACCTTGGCCCGCTCCAGATCCCGCAGTGACCAGCCGATAATCAGAAACAGCACAACGCCCAGCACCATGGCGGACAGCTGCTTCACCGTTTCCTCGGGTTTTACCGTGGACAGCGCCGCCATTCCCACCGTGCAGAGGAAAAACGCCAGGGTCTCTACCTCAAAGGACTTGCGGTGGATCAGACAATAGAAGATGTACAGCAGCCACTGGCACAGCACAATGCCGCCAAATCCCTGAACAACAAAGAAAATATCCGACTGCTGGCTGCGCATCATGAATCCCATCAGCATAGCGCACTGCAGAATGGTCAGCAGCATCAGATTGGTCACCGTATCCCAGCCGCTGGCCGCCTTGGTCCGCAGCTGTGCCTGCCGCTGCTCCTGCCGCTGGGTAATGGGCTGCAGCTGCATCTCCACGCCGCCGATGGAAATCCGCTCCTTGGATGTCAGGGCGCAGATCTGCACTTTTCGTCCGTTGACCAGGGTTCCCTCTTTCGAACCCACATCGGTGATGGTCCAGCTGCCATCGTCATACCGGGTCAGCACCGCATGGTTCCGGGACACCGTGGGAAAGTCGATGGTCACATCACAGCTTTTGCTGCGGCCAATCACGTTTTCCCAGTGGGTAATGGGCACCTGTTCCCCGGTGGCCAGGTTCAGCCAGGCCCAGATCTCCGGCTCCCTGCGGAATGTCAGCAGCGGATGAATGCAGCGCACCAAAAGCAGCAGCGTCAGAAACGGCGCCGCCCACCGCAGGAATCCGATATATTCCGTGGCCAGCGCTCCCTGATCCTGGGACAGCATGCTCAAAAACGCCTCCATAGTCCGCCCTCCTCTCTCATATGCCGGAACAGTTCCGGTTTTTGGAAACAACAGGGTTGTTTTCTCCCTACTTTTCCGAGTTTAAGTATAAAATGACACATTTTTTCCCGTCTGTCAAATGAACTTTTTCTTAAGATGGCGATGTCTCAGGATTCCATCTGCCGCAGCAGAGCGATTTCCCTCTGGTAGCCGGGAAGTTCATTGGGAGTTTCCAGAATCATGGGCTTGTCCTTCAGGACGGGATGGTTCACAATCCGGCGGAAAGTCTCCAGTCCCAGGCTGCCCTCCCCCAGGCAGGCATGCCGGTCTTTGTGGCTGGCAAAGGGGTTTTTGCTGTCGTTGACGTGCAGAGCCTTCAGCCGGTCCAGGCCGATCACCCGGTCAAACTCCGCCAGCACCCCGTCCAGTTCCCCCACAATATCATAGCCGCCGTCGTAGACGTGGCAGGTGTCCAGGCAGACCCCCACCTGATCGCTGCCCACCGCCTGGAGAATGTCCCGGATTTCCTCAAACCGGCCGCCGATTTCGCTGCCCTTGCCTGCCATGGTCTCCAGCAGCACCGTCACCGGGTAATCCGGTTCCAACGCCCGGCGCAGGGCCTGGGAAATATAATCAATTCCCGCTTCTGTTCCCTGGCCCACATGGCTGCCCGGATGGAAATTATAGAAATTTCCCGGCAGAGCCGCCATCCGGCGCAGGTCATCCGCCAGCACATCGGCAGCGAAGGCTCTGGCCTCCGGATCTGCAGTACACAGGTTCATGGTATAGGCACCATGGGCTACCAGCTTGCCAAATCCATATTCCTCCAGCAATTTCCTCGCCTTGGCCGCATCGGCGGGATCTTCCTGTTTTGCTTTGCTTCCCCGGGGATTCCGGGTAAAAAAAGCGAAGGTGTTGGCCCCGATGGACCGGGCCGTCTCCACCATGGCCGCCGCGCCTTTCCCGGCGGACAGATGACATCCAAAATACATAAAAATTGCCTCCTCTTTTTGGGCATTATAGCACATTCCTTGGAAAAATGCAAATTTTCCTCTTTCCGCTCCGGGTGCCCTGTGCTATAATGGGGAAATCACGGGAAAAGGAGAGATTTCATGCCAAAGTCTGACAATCAAAAGCTGAAAATCTTCTATATTCTGGATTATCTGCAAAAAAACTCCCACCAGGATCACCCGGTGAGAGCGGCGGAGCTGCTGACCATGCTGGAACAGCAGCACAATATTATCTGCGAGCGCAAAACCATCTATTCCGACATTGCGGCATTGCAGGTTTACGGGGTGGATATTGTCTCTATTCCCGGAAAAAACGGGGGCTACTACATTGCCTCCCGGAACTTCGAGCTGCCGGAACTGAAGCTGCTCATCGACGCCGTCCAGTCCAGCCGCTTCCTCACAGAGAAGAAATCCCGGGAGTTGATTGAAAAGCTGTGCAGCCAGTGCAGCGTCTACGACGCCCGGCTTATGCGCCGGGATGTGCTGGTCAGCGGCCGGGTCAAGAGCATGAACGAAACCATCTACTATAATGTGGACGCCATTCAGGACGCCATCGCCGAAAACCGGCAGATCACCTTCCGGTATTTTGACTACGGCCTGGATGGGAAACGGCATTACCGGAACCGGAATTACCAGGCCAGCCCCTACGGTCTGTGCCAGGATCACGAAAATTGCTACCTGCTGGCCCATTCGGAGCGACACGGCGTCACCTCCTACCGGGTGGACCGGATGAACGACATCCGGCTGCTGGACGATCCCCGGACGCCCTGCCCGGAGCTCACCGGCAAGGCCCTGACGGAGCACGCCAACCGGCTGTTCCAGATGTACGCCGGGGAGCAGACGGCGGTAAAACTCCGGTTTCACCGCTCCCTGATCAACGCGGTCATCGACCGGTTCGGTCGGGAAGTCATGCTGATTCCCGATGGGGAAGAGCATTTTGTCTTCACTGCGGAGGTTGCGGTGTCCCCGATGTTTTTGAGCTGGGTCATCGGCTTTGGCCAGAAGGCGAAAATTCTGTATCCTGAAAGCGTCGTCCAGGCCTGCCAGGACCTGTGCCGGGAAGCCCTGGCGCAGTACGACCCCTAAGCCAGACAGAAGGAGTCAAACACCTGACTCCAGACAATCTGGCTGGTTTTGGTGGTGTCCGCGTCCCGGAGAACGGACATACAGTAGTGGTAATTCCCGTCATCCAGAATCACCGCCCGTCCCAGCCGTTCCCCGTCCTCTCCGGTGCTGGCCCAGACAAATTCATATCGGTCAACATCCCCCTGCTGGGTCTGCATCAGCGTCAGGTTGTCCCGGCTGTAGCCGCTGAGATGTTCCACGGTGGCGTTTACATCCCCGGCGGACAGGGTTTCCACGATGATCTCATAGTCATCGCTGAGATAAACCTGTTCGCTGTCACTGTCCAGCACCGGCGCCAGGGCTCCTTCGGGCAGGTCCACTTGAATCTGCCTTGGCTGAGCCATCACCGACTGCACCCATTCGTCGGCCACGGTCTCCAGTGTGGGCTCCGCGGTGCACCCCCACAGCAGCAGCCCCGCTGCCAAGGTTATCAAAATCCAGCCTTTTTTCACAGCAATCCCTCCTGAAAGGAAAATCTATGGTCAAATTGCTTCTGCTTTACCTGTTTCTAATCAATGCGCTTGGCCTGCTGCTTATGCTGGCGGACAAGGCCAAAGCCAGAAAAAATCTCTGGCGCATTCCCGAACGCACCCTGATGACGGTGGCCGCCCTGGGCGGCAGCCTGGGATGCCTCATCGGGATGTACACCGCCCGGCACAAAACCCGGCACTGGAAATTTGTGGTGGGAGTCCCCTCCCTTCTGGTGCTGCAAATCCTGGGACTGGCCCTGTACTTTGGATAAAAAAATACCACCGGTTTTCACCGGTGGTATTTTTTACAGGAACAGCAGGGATATCATATTGGCAATCATCAGGGCCGCCAGAGTCAGCACCCCGAAATTCAGGAAAAAGCATTTCAGGCATCTGCGGTCCATCCATTCGCTGCGGTTGTATTCCCGGATTTCCCGGGCCTTCACCCCCAGAATCACCAGGGACGCCACGAAACAGCCCCCGAAAATCAACACATACAGGCCGTCCTGAAGGAACACCGGCAGCACATTCATCAGCCGGGTGAGCAGATCCGCCAGCACCAGATTGTTGAACAGGTGCAGCACCACCGCCCAGACGAAGGAATACTCCACCGTCACATATCCCAGCAGCAGTCCCACCCCGAAGGCATAGGGAGTCTGCAGCAGATTGCCGTGGAAAAGGCCAAACAGCACCGCCGAGCCGAAAATGGCGAACCGTTTGCCATAGGGCCGCAGGGTGTCCAGCACCAGACCCCGGAACAGGATTTCCTCGGACAGAGGTGCGAAAATACCCATATACAGGAACATACTCAGGCTGCCCGCCTCCCCGGATACCCCCTCCAGGGTTTCCATCACCGACAGGCCGAAGGCGCTCACAATCCACTCCAGCAACGTGATCCAGAGGCTGTTGACGATCTGGGTGCCGACACAGAGCGCCAGCAAAGCCGCCAGGGTTCCCGCCGTCATGGTTTTCTGCCGCCGGGCAAACAGCCCCTGGAAGAATTCCGTTCCCTTCCAGCCGTGGAGGATCACCGCCCCCACCCCGATGGCGGCCAGGTACCCCCAGCCGTTGTCCATGGCCGACGCCGGGTTCCAGTCCCCGCCCCCGGTCAGGGACAGCAGCCCCTGCCGGGCCAGGTCCAGGACCAGTGCCACAATCACCAGCAGATTCACGATGCCGTAGTAGCACAGCAGCGTCCAGCCCACCCCGGAGAACCGGCGGCGCAGCATTTTATTGATCTTTTTTTCTTCCATCGGTTACCCCCAACACCGCTTCGGCGGTGACAATTCCATCAATGGCGGCGGACATAATGCCCCCGGCGTATCCCGCTCCCTCTCCCGTGGGATAAAGGCCGGCAATGGCAGACTGGCGGCTCTCATCCCGGAGAATCCGCACCGGGGAGGAACTGCGGGTTTCCGGTGCCGTCAGCACCCCCTCCGGAGCGGCGAAGCCCTTCAGCTTCCGCTCCAGCAGGGGCAATGCCTGGCGCAAAGGCCCCGTGATATTCTCAGGCAGCACCTGATTCAGATCTCCCCAGGTAACCCCTGGGCGGTAGGTGGGATTCACCCCCGCCGGGCCGGTGCTGGGCTTTCCCGCCAGGAAGTCCCCCACCGTCTGAGCCGGCGCCCGGTAGCTGCCGCTGTAACGGTAAGCCCGCTCCTCGATTTCCCGCTGCCAGTACATTCCTCCCAGAGTCCCCGGGTAGGGGAACTGATCGGGGTTTACCGTCACCAGCAGGGCGGCGTTGGCGTTTTCTCCGTCCCGGTCGGCATAGCTCATGCCATTGGTCACCACCCGGCCCGGCTCGCTGGCCGCCGCCACCACATAGCCTCCGGGGCACATGCAGAAGGTGTACACCGTTCCCTCCGGCAGATGCTCCACCAGCTTGTAGTCCGCCGGGGGCAGCGCCGGGTCCTCCTGGCCGTACTGGGCCAGATCAATGGTCTTCTGCTTCTGTTCAATCCGCACCCCCATGGCAAAAGGCTTTGGTTCCATGGGCACCCCCAGGCCCTCCAGCATCTGGAAGGTGTCCCGGGCGCTGTGTCCGATGGCCAGAATCACCTGGTCACAGGGGATGGTCTCTCCCCCGTCCGTCTCCACTCCGGTGATTTTCCCCTCCTGAACGGTCAGACCGGTGACCTGGGTGCGGAACCGGACTTCCCCGCCCAGGCTTTCAATTCTGCGGCGCAGGTTCTGCACCACCGTCAGCAGCACATCCGTTCCCACATGGGGTTTGGCGTCATAGAGGATGTCCTCCCGGGCTCCGGCCTTGACAAACTGCTCCAAAATCCAGTGAATCCGGGGGTTGTTCACACCGGTGTTCAGTTTCCCATCGGAAAAGGTTCCGGCGCCCCCTTCCCCGAACTGGACGTTGCTGGCCGGGTTCAGTTCTCCCCCGGCAAAAAAACGCTCCACCGCCTCGTGCCGTGACTGAGCGTCCTCCCCCCGTTCCAGCACCAGGGGCTTCCAGCCCGCCAGGCTGAGAATCAGGGCGGCGAACATTCCCGCCGGGCCAAAGCCCACCACCACAGGCCGTTTTTCCGGCGGAGCAGCAGGCTTGGGTGGGACATAATAAGAAACCGGAGCCAGGCTGGCCCGTTTGCAGCCGCTCTGCCGGAGAATTTTGCTCTCGTTTCCATCCACCGCCACATCCACGGTGTAGATGATTTTCACATCCGGCTTCTTCCGGGCGTCCACGCTCCGGCGCACAATGGTCAGCTTCCGGATTTTGGAGTTGGGCAGCCGGAGCATCCGGGCCGCCTCAAATTGAAGCTGGTGGGCGTTATGCTGGGGCGGCAAAGCGATATCCCGCAGTCGTATCATCTGGTCATCCTCCCGGCGCTTTGCCCCGCCAGACGGCCGGAGCTCCACGCCCATTGTAAATTATAGCCGCCGCAGTCCCCGTCAATGTCCAGCACTTCTCCGCAGGCATACAGCCCGGGCACCAGGCGGCTTTCCATGGTTGTCTCGTCAAATTCTCCCGTCAGAATTCCCCCGGCGGTGACCTGGGCGCTGTCCATGCCCAGGGACTCCGTCAGGCTGACGGAGAACTGCTTCGCCGTCCGGGCTGCCAGGGCCAGTTCCTCCCCTTCCAGATCCCGGACAGCACCGTTCAGGGAGATGTCCGCCGCCTGGGTCAGCACCCGGCCCAGCCGATTATGGAGGATTCCGGTAAACAGCTCCGAAGCCGGCAGTCGGGTTTCCTTCCGGCGAAGCAGCTCCTGCAGCAGTTTTTCCTCCGGAACCTGGGGCAGAAAATCCATCCGGCACTGCCAGTCTCCCCCGCCCTGGCACACGTCCCGGGAGATTTCAAACATCACCGGGCCGGACAGGCCGTATTCCGTAAACTGGATTTCCCCGGTGCTCTCCCGCACCATTTTGTCGTCCCGATAAATGGCCGCCCGGCAGTTGGCCCGGACCCCCTTCAGGGCGGTAATCCCCGGCCAGCCGGTTTTCACCTGAACCAGTGCCGGGCGCAGCCGGGTACACTTGTGCCCCAGGGAGCGCAGGATCTGGTAGCCGGACATGGTGCCCCCCAGCTTGGTGCCTGCCAGCCCGCCGCAAGCCACGATCAAGCTGTCACATTCCAGGCTGTCCTCCCGGGATTCCACCCGGAAGCCCCCGGGATTTTTCCGCACCCGATTCACCTCAAAGCCCAGTTTCACCTGAATGTTGGGCCGTTCCAGGGCGAAGCGCAGCACATCCACCACGGAATTGGCCTGGTCGGAGTAGGGGTAAACCCGTCCGCTGGGCTCCGCCACGGTGAACAGCCCCAAAGAGCCCATCCATTCCAGCACTGCCTCCGGAGGGAATGCTTCCAGGGCATAGCGGGAAAACTCCGGGTGTTCTCCGTGATAGCCCCCTTCCAGGGCATGCAGGTTGGTCAGGTTGCACCGTCCGTTTCCCGTGGCCTGAAGCTTCCGCCCCACCCGGGCCTGACGCTCCAGCAGAATCACCTGATTCTCTTCCGATTCCCCGGCAGCCAGGGCAGCGGCCATTCCTGCCGCTCCCGCGCCGATGATTCCGATTCTCATAGCTGTGTCCTTTCCCTCTTTTTGGGGATATTATACTCCACAATCTCCCCTGGCACAAGAAAAACTTCTTTTCATACCCGGAAATGTGTGGTATACTAGCCCCGGTGATACCATGAATCGAAGCAACATTGAAAAAATCGCCCAGACCAGCCAGGACCGTATGCTTCTGGCCAAACTCTGGGATAAAATTCAGGCAGGCTTCCAACGGAACATCCCGGCCCACACCGGTTTTCTCTCCCCCCGGGAGCTGGAAATGGCCCGCTATCTCTTCGGGGAACCGGAGGGGCTCCACGTCTTCGGGGGCTACCCGGATGCAGAACGGAAAATGCTCCTTTTTCTGCCGGACTACCTGGACGAAACCTGGCTCACCGGGGAGGACAGCCCCTGCGTCTGCCTGCGAGCCAGCTTTTACCAGGGGGACAGCCCCAATCACCGGGATTTTCTGGGCGCCCTGATGGGAGCGGGGATCACCCGGGAGTCTGTGGGAGACATCTGTGTGGATGAGGACAGCTGCGACTTCTTCGTCACCCAGGAAATCGCCCCCTATGTCCTGCAGAATTTCACCTCCGCCGGGCGGGCTCATGTGCGTCTGGAACAGATTCCCCTGGAAAACGCCCGGATTCCGGCGCCGGAGGTGAAGGAAATCCGGGACACACTGGCCTCTCTCCGGCTGGACAGTGTGGTGGCCAGCGGATTCCGCATCGGAAGAAGCCTGGCGGGACAGTATATTGCCGCCGGGAAAGTGGCGGTTGACGGCCTGCCCTGCGAGAAATCGGACAAGCTGGTCTCCCAGGGTGCCAAAATCTCCCTCCGGGGAATGGGCAAGATCTGTCTGGACAGCGTGGGCAGCCGGACCAAAAAAGACCGCATCAGTGTCATCATTCATCGTTATGTGTGAGGAACCGATTATGAAAATGAACGAAGTCATCGCCAGAATCAACGAGCTGGCCCACAAAGCCAAGGAAGGCCCCCTGACCCCGGAAGAACTGGCCGAGCGGGATCACTTAAGAAGAATCTATATCGACTCCGTCAAAGCCAATCTGGTGGGTGAACTGGAAAATACCTACATCCTGGGCACCGACGGCAAGAAGCGGAAATTGCAGCACAAATGAGACTTTTCGGGCAGAGCGCACCCTAGGGGTGCGCTTTTCCACTTCCCTTTTGGGATATTCTCTGCTATAATAGGGAAAACAGCCACATTTCAGGAGGAAGCACATGGATTTTTTACCCATCACCAGGCAGGAAATGCTGGATCGGGGCTGGCAGCAGTGCGACTTTGTGTATGTCATCGGCGACGCCTATGTGGATCATCCATCCTTTGGCCACGCCATCATCAGCCGGGTGCTTGAGCATCACGGCTACTCGGTGGGAATCATTTCCCAGCCGGATTGGAAAAATCCCAAATCCATCACCACTTTCGGCTCTCCCCGGCTGGGCTTTCTGGTGACGGGCGGAAATATGGACTCCATGGTCAACCACTATTCCGTCACCAAGCACCGCCGGAAAACCGACGCCTTTACCCCCGGCGGGGTCATGGGCAAGCGGCCGGACTACGCCACCGTGGTCTACTGCAATCTGATCCGGCAGGTCTATCCCGATGCCCCCATTCTCATCGGCGGCATTGAGGCCAGTCTGCGCCGTCTGGCTCACTACGACTATTGGTCGGAGAGCCTGAAACGCTCCATCCTGCTGGACAGTCAGGCAGACCTTCTCATGTACGGCATGGGAGAGAAGAGCATCGTGGAAATTGCCGATGCCCTGAATTCCGGTCTGAATGTCCGGGACATCACCTACATCGACGGCACCGTATTCAAAACGTCCCACCTGGACGACAGTTTCCCCACCATTGTGCTGCCGGATTTCCAGTCCCTGAAGTCGGACAAGCGGAAGTATGCCGAGTCCTTCAAGATTCAGTACGGCAACTGCGACCCCTTCACCGCCAAGCGTCTGGCAGAACCATATGGCAAGGAGTTTGTGGTCCAGAATCCGCCCCAGAAGCCGCTGACCACCCAGCAGATGGACGAGGTATACGCCCTGCCCTATATGCGCACCTGGCACCCCAGCTACGCCAAAGCCGGGGGCGTGCCTGCCATTGAAGAGGTCAAATTCAGTCTGGTAAGCAACCGGGGCTGCTTTGGAGCCTGCTCCTTCTGCGCCCTGACCTTCCACCAGGGACGAATTGTCCAGACCCGGAGCCACGAGTCGTTGATTCAGGAAGCGGAGCTCATGGTGAAGGACCCGGATTTCAAGGGCTACATTCACGATGTGGGCGGCCCCACCGCCAACTTCCGCCACCCCGCCTGTGAAAAACAGCTGACCAAAGGCGCCTGCGGCGGACGGCAGTGCCTGTACCCCACCCCCTGCAAAAATATGCGGGCGGATCACGCGGACTATGTCGCCCTTCTGCGCAAGCTTCGGAAAATTCCAGGAGTGAAAAAGGTCTTCATCCGCAGCGGCATCCGTTTTGACTACCTGCTGGCGGATAAGAAGGACACCTTCTTCAAGGAATTGGTCCAGTACCACATCTCCGGTCAGCTGAAGGTAGCCCCGGAGCACGTCTCCGACGCGGTGCTGCGCCGGATGGGCAAACCCCGGAACGCGGTATACAATCAGTTTGTGGACAAGTACTTCGCCCTGAACCGGCAGTACGGCATGGATCAGTACCTGGTGCCCTATCTCATGTCCAGCCACCCCGGTTCTACCATGAAGGAGGCGGTGGAGCTGGCAGAATACATCCGGGACATGGGCTACAATCCGGAGCAGGTTCAGGATTTCTACCCCACTCCCTCCACATTGTCCACCGTGATGTACTACACCGGTCTGGACCCCCGGACCATGGACAAAGTCTACGTCCCCACCGACCCCCATGAAAAAGCCATGCAGCGTGCCTTGATTCAGTACCGCAATCCCAAGAACTATTACCTGGTCCGGGAGGCCCTGATTGCCGCCCACCGGGAAGATCTGATCGGCTCCGGCCCCAAGTGTCTGATCCGGGCCGTACCCCCGAAGCCTGTGAAAGCCGGCGCTGCCCCTTCCAAACGTGGTGCGCCGCCCAAACCCATCCGGAAAACACACGGGAAACCGTCCAAGCCCCAATCGGCCCCGAGAAAGGAGAAAAAACGATGAAAAACAAGCTGCTTTACATCCTGCTGGCCATTGTGGGATTCGCCGCCGGCAGTCTTTTGTTTGATTTGGTACAGAATCTGTTTTCCTGATTTCATACGCGCAAAGGGAGCGGCCCGAAGGCCGCTCCCTTTCAGACTGTCGAAAAACCCCTTCGGGGCTTTCCGACAAGTTTTTGCAGTCTGCTGCGCGCATAATTTGTCCCCCGATGGGGGACAAATTCCACACTTGCAGCCTGTAAAGTATGTTCCGCCAGGTACATGCCCCGGCAGAACATGTTTTTTGAATTACTTTACTCCCAATACTGGGAAAGAAACCGCACTTTTTTGACACGCTCAAAGGGAGCGGCCCGGAGGCCGCTCCCTTTTTTATTCTGTTTTTCCAACTCTGCGGTATCGGAGCATCCGGTAAGCAATCCCCGCTTCCTCTCCGGATTGCAGTTCCCCCTCCAGCTCCCAATCCGAGTCCTGATCCAGGTCAGGGAAAAAGGTATCCGACGCCGGGGTGACATTCAGTTTGGTCACATAGGCCGTATCACACCAGGGAAGCATCTGCCGATACACGCTCCCGCCGCCGATGACCATGGCCCGGGGTGACTGGGCTGCCAGAGCAAGAACCTGTTCCGGTGTCCGGCACACCTGAAAACCAGGAAATTCCCGTCCGCTTCCGGTGAGCACCACATTTTCCCGGCCGGGGAGGGGCTTTTGCCCGGGGAAATCCTCCACCGTCCGCCGCCCGGCAATCACCATAGCCCCCCGGGTCATCTCCCGGAAGAATTTCCGGTCCGCAGACAGGGCAATGGGCTGGGTTCCATCCTTGCCGATGCCCCAGTCTCCGTAAACCGCTACAATCAATTCCATCTTTGCGCCCCCTCAGATCGCCATAGGGATCTCAAAATCGAAGGGATGGTACTGGTAGTTTTCCACCCGGAAGCTGTCCTTGGTGAAGGCATAGAAGTCGGTAATGCTTTCGTCCATGGAGAAGGTGGGAGCGGGATATCCTTCCTTTTCCAGCATGGCCTTCACCGCCGGAATGTGACGGTCATAGATGTGGCAGTCCGCAATCACATGAACCAGTTCTCCCACCTTCAGTCCGGAAACCTGGGCCATCATATGGGTCAGCACCGCATACTGCACCACATTCCAGTTGTTGGCGGTAAGCATATCCTGGGAACGCTGATTCAGAATGGCGTTCAGGGTATCTCCCGTCACGTTGAAGGTCATGGAATAGGCGCAGGGATACAGGTTCATTTCGTGCAGGTCCTGGAAATTATAGATGTTGGTGAGAATCCGCCGGGAGGCCGGATTGTGTTTCAGGTCATACAGCACCCGATCCACCTGGTCAAACATTCCCTCTTGATACTGGTGCTTGATGCCCAGCTGGTAGCCGTAGGCCTTACCGATGGTGCCGTCCTCCCCGGCCCACTCGTCCCAGACATGGCTGCCCAGGTCGCAGATCCGGTTGGACTTTTTCTGCCAGATCCACAACAGTTCGTCCACCGCGCTTTTCCAGTAGGTCCGGCGCAGAGTCATGATGGGAAACTCCTCCGCCAGATTGTACCGGTTTACCACCCCAAATTTTTTGATGGTGTGGGCAGGAGTCCCATCTGCCCAGTGGGGCCGGACCTCCAGATTTTCATCGGAAAACCCATGGTTCAGGATTTCCAGGCAAGTCTGCTTATATAATTCGTCGGCTCTGCTCATTTACAGGCCCTCCCCTTGGCGCATTCTGCGTTAATGGTATCATACTTTCTTCCCAATGGCAAGTGGATAAAGAAGGAGTCCCCGGTTTCCCGGGGACTCCGTTTGCATTTGCAATTAAAGCAGGTCGTCAGTACTGACCCAGCCCAGATCGGTACGGGCCATCTTGCCCACGATCTCATAGATGTCAATGACAGACATTCTGGCGTAGGTACCGGCCGTGGCGCTGCGGTCGGCATCGGTGTAGATGATGGCGTTGTCCTGGTAGACAACCCGGGCATCCACTGCGCCGTTGATGCAGGGCGTCAGATCCACATAGTACAGGTAGACCCAGCCGGCATCGCAGCGGCCCCAAGCCATGTTCTCGGAAATGGTGGTCTCGTAAATCACCAGGCTGGCGCCACCCTTCAGGGTGGTGGTAATGGTGCTGGCGGTAGAAGCGGTAGACCGGACATTCAGCTCGTTGGTGTTGATCACCTTACCGGTGTACTTATATCCACCGGTATTGGTTACAAATCCGCCGGAGCCGGTATTGCCGGTGCTGCCCATGGTGGGAGTGGAGGGAGCAGTGGTCGGTGCACTGGTCTCCGGTGCGATGGTAACCGCACCTGCTGTCATGTAGGCCAGGCTAATCCAGCCGCTCTTTCCGTCCTTTTCAATCCGGCCCCAGACATTGCCCTTCACAATTTCCAGAGAGGTGACCTTCACCTGGTCGCCCTTCTTCAGCTGCAATCCCTTCACTTTACCAGAATCCGTTCCCGCAGCTTCCCGCACATTCAGGGTATCAGATTCGGTGAGGGTGTAGGTCTTCTCATCCAAAGCGTCCAGAGTCAGGTTCGTCGCAGGATTGACGATGTAACCATCATTGACTCGTGCCCAGTAATAGGTAGTCTTGGTGGTGGTAGTGCTCTCCTGATCGCTTCCATTATCTCCTGCGCCGGATCCTGCGTTTTCCTTCGTCGTCTCCGTGGTGGACAGGAACTCATGCACAGTGACAGGATCACCGGCGTTCAGGGTCCGCACTGTATCCGACTTGGTGGAAGTTTCCTTATACACCGTCACTTCTCCGTTGGTATGACCGGTGTAGATCGCCACTTCCGTGGTGGTAGCGCCGCCACTGGAGCCACTGCCACTACCGCCGCCAATGGGATAGTTGGAAACCATGGTAATGTAGTCCATGCAGACCCAGCCCTGGGTAATCTTGCCCCACTTGGCCGCACCAACCTGCTTCACCTCCGTGATTTCCACGCTGGTACCAGGCAGCAGTTTGCCAACCAGCGCATAGCCGATGCCGGCGCCGCTGCGGACATTCACGCCTGCGTAAGTGTTGGCCACAATGCCGGTGCCAGTCTCAACCTTGCTATTGCCGCCGGAAGTGCCGTTGTTGTTATCGCCGCTGGAGTTGCCGGAACCGTCGATGGTACCCTCATAAACGTTCAGGTAGCTGCCG
Organism: Candidatus Faecousia intestinavium; assembly: GCA_018715835.1. Lineage (GTDB taxonomy): Bacteria > Bacillota > Clostridia > Oscillospirales > Oscillospiraceae > Faecousia > Faecousia intestinavium. The sequence continues at coordinate 28,041 of DVKV01000136.1, forward strand.
GAAACCCAGCTGCCGGTCTCGGGATTGCCGTCCACGTCCACATCCAGGTTGTACCATCCGTCCCGCTCACCCAGCACCCGAGCTGTGGTGCCCCGAGCCAGTTTGCCGACAATCTTACCATAAGTAGCGCCGGTAATCCGGACGTTAACGCTGTCAGTATTGACAACGGTGGCCAGCTGGCCGGTGTAGGTGTTGTACTCGTCATCCTCATCTTCCTCGATGGAGGGTGCGCCGTTCCGGCTGACATACTTGCTGGCCAGATTGACCCAGCCGCCGTAAGTAGCTTTGTCTTCGCCTACCTTGTCAGCGTAGCCCCAGATGGTCTCGCCGACCACCACGACCTGGCAATTCTTTTCCGCATTGTTGACATTGAATTCCACGCCCTTGGTCAGGGTGTCCAGCAAAGTACCATCCGTGGAGGCTTTATCCCGAACACTGACAGCATCGGCCGTTACATAGAACTTTGCGACATCCAGAATCACCGCAGCGGAAGTACCATCCGCATTGGACACCGGAATCCAGCCCTTGGAAATCTTGCCCCAGGTCACATTGTTCTTACCCAGTGTCAGGTTGGTTACAGTAACGGAGGTCTTCTCCAGGCCGTCCACTGTCTTGGCCGTGCCGTCAACAGCGTCGTAGACAGTATTGGTCTTCATCACACCCGTAAACGCATAAGCCGTCAGGCCCACGTCGTTGGCTGCACCGGTGTCCTCGGTCACCCGGGTCACATTGGTATAGGCCAAGCAGATCCAGCCACCGCTGTAGCGGCCCCACTGAATACCGTTGACATACTTGGTCTCGTACAGATCCACCTGGGTTCCGTTGGACAAGGCGCCCACAATCTGGTTATCTGTGCCGGCATCGCTGCGCACATTCAGGTAGCCCTGGGCCGTCACAACCGCTCTGGCCACCACATTGGTGCTGTTCTGGTTGCTGGAGCCGGACTCCTTTACAGACTCGAAGTTGGTATACATCAGCGCAACCCAGCCCACAGGAGTGGCATCCTCTGCGCTGGCCGCCACTTGGCCCCAAAGGAAGCCATCGGCGTTTGCAGTATTGATAATACGGAGTTTGTCGCCTTGCTTATAAGAGCCGTTCTGCGCACTGAAGATGGTGGCATTGACACGGGAGTTTACATAGGAGTTGGTAACGGTAACCGTCACATCCATCTCCAGGCCGGAGGTATCGGCAATAATGCCGCCAGTGACAGAGGTCTTCAGCTTGACCCAATCCTGCCAGCCATTAGAGACGCCATCCTCCTGCGCCAGCAGGCACCAGCGAACTCCATCCTTGTCAACATAGTCTGCGAAAACCGTGAGGGTCTTCTTATCCGCAGCCAGGTACTTGGAAATGTCGGTGGTTTTGGAAGCCCCGTTCGGTCTGTCGTAGATGGTCCGAGAAGCCAGGTCGGACAGGGTAACGGTATAGTAGGCAGCATTCATGCTGCTCCCTGCTTCCTGCCAGCGGGCAGTCAGCGTCTTTCCGTCATAGTCCTTGGTCACCTTTGTTACCGCATTGCCGTCCTGACCATTGGCATTCAGATACCAGCCCATGAACACCTTGCTGCCATTGGTGGGAATCACACCCACAGGCTGAGCGGTGGTCACATCATAGTACTGGGTGGCAGACTGGGACATGGTGCCGCCGTTGGGTTCCAGCTTCACAGTGATAAACTGAGAGGGTACAGAACTGGAGTACACGCCGTTGAGGTACATATTGGCCTCAATCTTCCGGCGGTTGTCATCATCGCTGGAGGACCAACGGCAGATGGCGCCGAGGAACTCGCTGCCCTTGGCCTTGCTGACGATGGCAGACTGGAGATCACCGGTGCCGGTGGTCCAGGCCGTTCCGTTCTGGAAAGAGAACAGAACCATGGCATCATGCTGGCCCTGGGTCAGGGACAGGCCCTTCTTGCTGGCAAAGCTGTTGACAGCTTTATCCAGATCCTTCAGGGCTTCCCGCAGGGCTGCATCCGCTTCCTTTTCGGTAATGGTATGATTACCATGATCCT
>DVKV01000137.1 GCA_018715835.1 Candidatus Faecousia intestinavium
CTTTTTATTCCTTTTTTCAGCAATTCTCCCGAAAACCCGCTTGACATTTTCTATCCGCTATTATAAGATGAACAAAAATGGTTAATCGGTTAGCCTCTCCGCTGCCCCGGTGCCGGGGTGCCCCGCGACGAACCCTTTTCCCCAAGGAGGTAATTTTGATGGCGCTGAGCCAGAATCGAGAAGAAATATCCGAATCTGAACTGAGAAAACAGGTGCTCCGGCGCTCCTATCAGGATCTGAACCGGATTGCCCGGAAGGGTCAGATTCTCTTTACCGGCTCATCTCTGATGGAGCAGTTCCCCGTTCAGGAAATCGCCCTGAGCATGGGAATCCACAAAATCCTTTACAACCGGGGCATTGGCGGCACAACCACAGATGAATTTCTGGCCCACATCCACACGGTTCTGCTGGATCTGGAGCCTTCCAAGGTATTCATCAACATCGGCACCAACGACATTGCCCCTCGCTCCGACGGAGAATTCTGGCAGGATCACCTGCTGAAAAATTATGAAACCATTCTTCGGATACTCCGGGAGCATCTGCCGGACACCCAGGTGTATATGATGGCATATTACCCCATCAATCCGAATCTCCCCAACACGCCATTGTGGGCAAAAACCGCTTTCCAGGTCCGCACCAACGCCGCCCTCCGGGATACCAATGAGAAGCTTGCTGTCCTGGCTGAAAAGATGGGCTGCCGGTTTATTGACTGCAACGCCGGTATTGTGGACGAAGCAGGCAACCAGCGGGCGGAGTTTTCCCAGGAGGGAATGCACATGTACCCTGCCGCCTACGTGGAGGTTTTCAAGGCACTGCTGCCCTACCTGTAATGAAACCTGCCGGGAAAATGCCTGAAAAAAGGGAATATCCCGGCTTACAATCCGATATATGGAGGTAATGGGATGAAATTCGTGTACGATTCCTCAGACTTTCCCCAGGGCAAATCCCACAGCTGCTGGCTTCTTGCCAACGGACTGGGCGGTTTTGCCTCCACCTCGGAAATCTTTTCCGTAACCCGCAACGATCAGGGCCTGCTGATCGCCGCAGACTCACCCAGCCAGCGCTTTCAGCTGGTCCACCGGCTCACCGAAGAACTGTGGTCGGAGGATCGGCACTTCTTCCTGTCCTCCCAGGACTTTGCCGACAGCACCCCTGCGGAAGACGGGTGGCGGCATCTGACCGCCTTCCAGTGGGAGGACGGCCCCAGCTGGCACTATCAGGCGGGCGGGGTGTCCCTGACCCGTCAATGTGCCCTGGTCTACGGTGCCAACACCTCCGCCCTGGTGTACACCCTGGAAAACCGAAGCACTGCCCCCTGCACCTTCCGCTGCACCCCGGTTCTGGTCTTTGCGCCCAAGGGAGAGCCGCCTCAGACTCCTCCCCTTCTTACCTATGACAACGGCGTTGTCCGGGGCGAGGGCAGAGTGGTGTATTTCAGCGGCAATGGGACACTCTCTTCCCTGCCCCCAGCAGCGCAGAATCTATCTTATGCCGACGATGAAAAAGACGGACGGAATCCTTCCGGATATGGCATGACCTGCCTTGCCGCCCAGTGGACGGTGGAGCCGGGGCAGACCCGGCAGCTGGAGCTGGTATTCTCCACCCAGCCGATTTCGGAGTCCGGGGAGGCCATCCTCCAGGCCAGCCGGGAGCGGCAGCGAAGACTGCTGGACCAATCCGGTTTCCGCTCCCCTTATGCCCAGGAGCTGGCCCGGAGCGCAGATGCCTTCATCGTAAAGCGGGCAGGTGCCGGCGGAAAGACCATCATTGCCGGCTACCCTTTCTTCAGCGACTGGGGCCGGGACACCATGATCTCCCTGCCGGGATGCGTTCTAGCCCGGGGTGAATATGACACCGCAAAAGGAATCCTACGCACCTTCCTGTCCTACGAAAAGCAGGGGCTGCTGCCCAATCTGTTCCCGGAAGGGGACAATCAGCCGGAATACAACTCCGCAGATGCCCCCCTGCTGCTGATCAACTGCGTGTGGCTGTACTACCAGCGGACAAAGGATGCGGACTTTGTCCGGGAAGCTTTCCCGGCAATGGCGGAAATTGTACACTACTACCGCACCGGAACCCGCTACGCCATCTCTATGGATGAGGACGGACTGATCCGTGCCGGGTCCGGGCTGGACCAGGTCACCTGGATGGACGTGCGGGTGGGCACCAAGCTGCCCACTCCCCGCCACGGAAAGCCGGTGGAGATCAACGCCTATTGGTACAACGCTCTGGAAATCCTGTCCCGGCTGGCTCCCCTTGCCGGCGGGGACGGAAGCGTATACGCTGCCCTGGCCCAGACCGTGAAAGCCTCCTTCCGGGAAAAATTCTGGATGCCGGACCGGGGCTATCTCAAGGATGTGCTCTCCGGCACCCCGGCGGATCTGCAGCTGCGCTGCAACCAGATCTGGGCCCTGTCCATGCCCTTTACCATGCTGCCCCCGGAGCAGGAGCGGCAGGTGCTGGACACGGTTACCCAATTCCTCTACACCCCCAACGGACTTCGCACCCTGTCCCCGGAGGACCCGGAATTCTGCCCCTTCTACGGCGGAAGCCAGTGGGACCGGGACATGGCGTATCATCAGGGCACCATCTGGCCCTTCCCTCTGGGCGGGTACTACCTTGCCTGTCTGAAAGTAAACGGCAGCACCCCTGCCGCCGCCCGCCGGGTACGGACGATGCTGGACACTCACATGGAGCAGCTACTCCGGGAGGGCTGTGCCGGGCAGCTGCCGGAAATCTACGATGCCCTCCACCCCGGCCCCTCCAAGGGCTGCTTCGCCCAGGCCTGGAGCGTGGGCGAAGTACTGCGGGTTTATGAAGCGCTGGAAGAAATCGAATCCGGTTCCTCCGAACCGGAGAACAGATGATAAAACCAGGAGGTTTATTATGGACAGCACACAGAAATTGGACAAAACCAAACGGGGCTGGTGGAAATCTGCCGTATTCTACCAGATTTATCCCAAGAGTTTCCAGGACGGCAACGGGGATGGCATCGGAGACATCCCCGGCATCCTGCAGCGGCTGGATTATCTCCATGAGCTGGGAATTGACGGCATCTGGCTCTCTCCGGTGTTCGACTCTCCCCAGGTAGATAATGGCTATGACATCAGCAACTACCGGGACGTCTGGCCCACCTTCGGCACCATGGAGGACATGAAGGCCCTGATCCGGGAGGCCAAGCGCCGGAACATCTCCATCATCATGGATCTGGTGCTGAACCACACCTCCGACCAGCACCCCTGGTTCCTGGAAGCCCTGAAGGGCCGGGACAACCCTTACCACGACTACTATGTCTGGCGGGACGGCACCCCGGACTGCCCGCCCAATGATATGATGGCCGGCTTCGGCGGCTCTGCCTGGACCTACATCCCTCAGCTGGGGCAGTACTATTTCCACCAGTTTACCGTCCAGCAACCGGACCTGAACTGGAACAATCCGGCCGTCCGTCAGGAACTGTACGACATGATCCGCTACTGGGTGGATCTGGGAGTGGAGGGCTTCCGTCTGGACGTCATCGACCAGATTGCCAAGGAACCGGACCAGAAAATCACCAACAACGGTCCCCGGCTCCATGAATTCCTGCAGGAGCTGTCCCGGGAAGCCTTCTGCCAGGAAGGCCTGGTCACCGTAGGCGAGGCCTGGGGCGCCGATGTGGAGCGGGCCAAGCGCTACAGCGCCCCCGACGGCAGCGAGCTGAGCATGGTGTTCCAGTTCGAGCACATCAACCTGGATCAGAAGCCCGGCGGAGAAAAGTGGGACATGATTCCCCTGCCTCTGCCCCAGCTGAAACGGTGCATGGAGCGCTGGCAGCAGGGGCTCCACGGTCAGGGCTGGAACAGCCTGTTCCTGGACAACCACGATCTGCCCCGGATCGTCTCCCGCTGGGGTGACGACGGCAAATACCGGGTGGAATCCGCCAAAATGCTGGCCACCATGCTCTACGGCATGGAAGGCACCCCCTACATCTACCAGGGAGAAGAGCTGGGCATGACCAACATCCAGCTGCCCATCTCCCAGTATCAGGATGTGGAAATCCTGAATATGTACCACCACAGGATGGAGGAAGGATATCCGGAGGAGCAAGTCATGGCCTCCATCTACGCCCGGGGCCGGGACAACGCCCGTACCCCCATGCAGTGGTCGGAAGAACCCAACGCCGGCTTCACCACCGGAACCCCCTGGCTGCCGGTAAATCCCAACTACGTTTCCATCAACGCCCGGCAGGCCCTGGCAGACCCGAACTCGGTGTTCTACCACTACCAGAAGCTGATTGCCCTGCGCAAGCGCCTTCCCGTTTTCCGGGAGGGAACCTTCACCCTGCTGGAGCCGGACAGCACCCAGCTGTTTGCCTACACCCGGGACACAGAGGATGCCCAGCTGCTGGTGGTCTGCAACTTCACCGGAGAACCCCTGTCCTACAGCCGTCCCGCGGAATTCGCAGACGCAGAGCTGCTGCTGTCCAACTACCCCGATACCACTTCTGTGCTGCGTCCCTACGAAGCCCAGATGTATTATCGGAAGAAGGACTGAGTATGCGCTATCCGAACTGCATCTTTGACCTGTACGGCACCCTGGTAGACATCCACACCGACGAATCCCGGCCGGAATTCTGGAAGGAAATGGCGGACTGGTACCGGAGTTTCGGAGCGGACTACCCACCGGAGCAGCTGCACCAGGCCTATCTTCAGGCCGTCGCCCAGCGGGAACAGGGCACCCGGATTCTGCGCAAGGATGCCCACGAAGCCCACCCGGAGATCCAGCTGGAGCAGGTCTTTCTCCAGCTGTTCCTGGACAAGGGGGTCAGTGCCGATCTTGCGCTGGCCATCCGGACCGGCGAGCGGTTCCGGGAAGCTTCCATCGACTATATCCGGCTGTATGACGGCGCCGTGGAGCTGCTGAAGGTCCTTCGGGCCAACGGGCAGAAGGTGTACCTGCTGTCCAACGCCCAGCGGATTTTCACCTCCTGTGAGCTGCGGATGCTGGGGATCGAACCGCTGTTTGACGCCATCTATCTGTCCTCGGATTACGGCTGCAAAAAGCCGGACCGGAGGTTTTTCGAACTGCCCCTGAAAGAGCACGGCATCTCGCCGGACAGCGCCATTATGGTGGGAAACGACGGGGTGTGCGACATCCAGGGTGCCCGGGAACTGGGTCTGGCCACCGTGTACATCCGCTCCAATATCTCTCCCCAGGAGCCGCTGCCTCAGGCGGACTATGTACTGCAATCCATGGATCTGGACCGGGTACGGCAGATCCTCACCCAAAACTGACACAAAGAAGCAGTCCCCCGGGCAGTAGCCCGGGGGACTGTTGTTTCAAAGAGGACTTACCGCATTTCTCCCCAGGTCAGCCGGGGTTCGCAGAAGGGCAGACCGTACTCCTCGGTCTGGAAGGTCACCCGATTTCCAACGAACTGGAACTTCTCCCCTTCCAGCGGACGCACCGTCAGTTCGTGGGCAAACAGGCAGTCGGTTTTCAAGTCCGTGGAAAGAAGCTCCACCGTCAGGGTCAGGGTGCCGTCTCCGTTTTCCCGGTATGCCGTCACCTCCGGCTCTATGGTGTAAAAAGTGCAGGAACGTGTGATCATCCCCTTCCATGGGCCGCCAGGGATAGGAATCCGTATCCGGCTGGTATTGCGCCGCTTGTCGAAAGGTCTCCAGATCCACGTTGAAAAAAGGCAGTATCACCGCTTCAAATTCCCCGGCGGGAATGTCGTAGCAGTGGCTTTCCTGGTGATAGACATACCCACCCGGAGGGAACTGTCTGCCATAGCAGGTATAATACAGATGCTCCCACAGGTCATTGAAGCTCAACTGCTGAAGATCATCCTCCCACCAGTCGGTCAGGAATACATTTGTGGCGATGTAGCTGCCCGCCCCCACATAGCGCAGGTTCAGGTCCCACAGCTCCGGGTCCGGGGCTGTCAGCCGGAGCAGGGAAAAATCCGCATAGTGGGGATCGTCTGCCGGATAAATCCGGTAGTAAAAATTCCCCCGCTCCGTCAGTGTCCACTCCTGGACGGCATGGGATTCATAAGACACCGGTTCTTCCTCCGACATGGGCGCATACAGACTTTCCACCGTCAGTTCTCCGTCCCGGCTGTAAAAGTTCTGATAATACAGGTCGCCGTTTTTCTGGATGTACAGCACTTCCTGCCGGGATACCCTGCCTTCCTCCACGTCCTCCAGGAACGTCCGGAAGGAATCTGCCGTGGTCAGATAGCCGGGGTACCGTTCATGGCTGTCCACAATTCCCAGCCCTTCCTGCCCAAGCCGGTCTTCTATGGCATCAATGACCGACTGGGTCAAAACAGGGGAATCCCAGGTATCTTCCGGCTGGGTCCTCTCCCCTGTTTCGTATAAGTCCTGGTATTGTGCCTGAATTTCACGGCATCTTTCTTCCGCCTGGTCCTGACCCAACTCTTCTTTGGAGGTGTCATTCCAGCCGCAGCTCCCCATCAGCAGGCAAATCAGCACTGCTGCCAGAAAAAATCTGCTTTTCACCCGGTTTCCCTCCTCTGTCTTTGGGATTTTGGACTATGATAGCACCAAACACATCGGCTGTCCACCGCTTTTCAAAAAACCGGCGGGCCTGCTGCCAGGCCCGCCGGAATCATGATTTAGCTGCGCCTGCTCCAGGCTCTTTGCAGGAACTTCACCAGTTCCACAACGGGAATCACCAGGAATGCCAGACCGATGGCCACAGCGTACTCCATCCAGGAGATCATCTCAAAGCCGAAGGCATTGGCCAGGAAGGGAATCTCCAGCACGGCAGTGGTCAAGACCAGGGACCCCAGCATGGCGGCCCAGAGAATCTTGTTCTGTCCCTTCAGGCTGAACACAGATTTCCGCTGAGAGCGCATATTGAAGGAGTGGAAAATCTCACACATGGACATGGTCAGAAACGCCATGGTCATGCCGTCCTCGGAAACACCCTGGGGCATGGCAAAATGCCCCACTTCGAAGCAGTGGCCCAGGATGTAGGACGCCACGGTGATGGCCGTCACCAGGATTCCCTGGTACACAATGTCAAAGAACAGTCCGCCGGCAAAAATGCCCTCCCGGGAATTCCGGGGCGGACGGCGCATAGTGTCCGGCTCCGCCTCCTCCATGCCCAAGGCCAATGCCGGGAAGCAGTCCGTAACCAGATTGATAAACAGCAGATGCACCGGGTTCAGCAGCACAAAGCCCATCAGCGTGGCGCTGAACACTCCCAGCACCTCCGCCATGTTGGAAGCCAGCAGGAATTGGATGGCCTTTCGGATATTGTCGTAAATCCGGCGGCCCTCTCCCACCGCGGCCACAATGGTGGCGAAGTTGTCGTCTGCCAGCACCATATCCGCCACGTTCTTGGTCACGTCGGTGCCGGTGATGCCCATGCCCACGCCGATGTCCGCCGCCTTGATGGAGGGCGCGTCGTTGACACCATCGCCGGTCATGGCCACCACAGCGTCATTGGCCTTCCAGGCCCCCACCACCTTGACCTTGTGTTCCGGCTGGACCCGGGCGTAAACGCCGTAGTTTTTTACCGTCTCCGGCAGCTTGTCCGCCGGGATCTGGTCCAGCTCCGCTCCGGTGATGGCCTGGGAGGCATCGGTAATGATGCCCAGTTCCTTTGCGATGGCCACGGCGGTGTCCTTGTGATCGCCGGTGATCATCACCGGACGGATGCCCGCGCTGCGGCACTGGGCAATGGCTGCCTTCACCTCCGGCCGCACCGGATCGATCATGCCGGTCAGGCCCACAAACACCAGATCCTGCTCCAGAAATTCCGGAGAATGATCCCCGGGCTTTTCCGCCCAGTCCCGCTTTGCCGCCGCCAGCACCCGCAGTGCCCGGTCGGCCATGGCTTTGTTGGCCGCCAGGATTTCCGCCCGTTTTTCCTCGGTCATGGGCTTGATCTGCCCGTCTTCATAATAGGCGGTACACCGGGACAGCACCACATCCGGGCCGCCCTTGGTATACTGGACAAACCCCTGCGCTCCGGCGTGGACGGTGGACATCATCTTCCGTCCGGAATCGAAGGGTGCCTCGTCCACCCGAGGGGTTTTCTTTTCCAGATCCTGCTTTTTCAGCCCCAGGGAACAGGCGAAATTCACCAGGGCGCACTCGGTGGGTTCTCCCTCCGCCTGATCGTCGTCGTTGAGCACCGCATCGGAGCACAGAGCCATGGCAGTGGCCAGCAGGGTGGTGTCGCCCACATGGTCCACCACCGTCATCTTGTTCTGGGTCAGGGTTCCGGTTTTGTCGGAGCAGATCACCTGGGTGCAGCCCAGGGTTTCCACAGCAGTCAGCCGCCGGATCACCGCATTGCGTTTGGACATATTGGTCACGCCGATGGACAGCACCACCGTGACCACCGTGGCCAGTCCCTCGGGGATGGCCGCCACCGCCAGAGATACCGCCACCATGAAGGTATCCAGAATCACCTCCAGGTGGAAGTCCCCGGCCATGATCAGGTTGAATACGAAAATGAACACGCAGATACCCAGCACCAGCTTGGACAGCATTCCGCCCAATTCTTCCAGCTTCCGCTGCAGGGGCGTCTGCTCCTCCTCGGTCTGGGCCAGGGCCCCGGCGATTTTGCCCATCTCCGTATCCATGCCGGTGTTGGTGATCACGGCTTTGCCCCGGCCATAAACCACGGTGGAGCCCATGTAGCACATGTTCTTCCGGTCACCCAGGGGGATGTCACCCTGCTCCTTGCCGAAGCCCAGGGCTTCCAGCACCTTGTTCACCGGCACAGACTCCCCGGTGAGAGCTGCCTCTTCTATTTTGAGAGAGGCGTTTTCAATGATCCGCCCGTCGGCAGGAACCGCGTCGCCGGCTTCCAGCACAACCACATCCCCGGGCACCAGCTCGTCGGAGTGAAGTGTCGTCAGTTTTCCGTCCCGCAGCACCTTGCAGGTGGCGGCAGTCATGGTCTGCAGGGCTTCAATGGCCGCTTCCGCCTTACTCTCCTGGAAGACTCCCAGAATGGCGTTGAGCAGCACCACGGTGAGGATGATGATCACCTCGGCCCACTCCGGCTCCCCGGCCAGCACGCCGGTCAGGCCGGATACGCCTGCAGCCGCCAGCAGAATGATCAGCATGGGATCTTTCAGCTGCGCCACAAACCGCTGCAGCAGGGTGGGCTTTTCTGCAGAGGCCAGTTTGTTCGGGCCGTATTTGGCCAGCCGGCTGGCCGCTTCCCGGCTGCTCAGCCCGTCCGGGCCCACGCCCAGATCCCGGAGGACTTCCCCGGGGGACTTGGTATAAATCTTTTTCATAGCGTTCTCTCCTTACTTTGTTGTTCCCTACAGCCTGATTATACCCGGTCGGTCCCGGCCCCGCAATATCATATTCGGCAAAGCTTTTCGGAGCGTCTCCCGGGACCACACAGCCAAAGCCCTCCAGAAAGCGGACATCCGCCGCGTTTCGTCGCCGCACCGCGGACAACTGTGCCCATAGCGCGCAAATTTCCCCCACAAACCGCTTGACATTCCCAAAAAGTCCTGCTACTATAGGGACAAGTCAATTTCATACTGTTTCAAAGGCGTTTGAGCAGAACGAGTAGTCCGGAGAAAAGCCACAGAGAATTGCCGGTTGGTGCGAGGCAAGGGTAATATCCGGGTGAAGTTCCTTCTGCGAGCCGTGCGCTGAACGTTTCAGTAGGCGCAACGGGTACGACCGTTACATCGTTAAGACTTTTAAGCCTATGAAGGTCTTGGCTGCAAGGCCAGGTACGAAAGCAGAGTGGTACCGCGGTAGTTATTATCGCCCCTGTTGTAAAAACAGGGGCGTTTTTTTATGTAAAACTCCTGAACATCAGGAAAATATAGTTTGGAGGAAGAAAAAATGAAAAAAAGAATTGCTGTTCTTCTGGCGCTGGTTCTGTGCCTGAGCCTGTGCCTCAGCCTGACCGGCTGCGGCGGCAGCGACGGCTATACCGTCGGCGTCTGCCAGCTGATGGAGCATGACTCCCTGGACAAGGCAACCCAGGGCTTTGTGGACGCTCTCACCGAGGAAATGGAAGCCGCCGGCAAGAAGGTCACCATCGAGACCCAGGTAGCCGGTGAGGCCAGCCTGTGCACCACCGTCATCAACACCTTTGTGTCCAAGAAGGTGGATCTGATTCTGGGCAACGCCACCCCTGCTCTGCTGGCCGCTGCCAACGCCACCACCGAAATTCCCGTGCTGGGCACCTCGGTCACCGACTATGAGGACACCTTCGGCGGAAACATCCCCGCCAACGTCACCGGCACCTCCGACGCCGTGCCCTTTGACCAGCAGGCAACCATGATGATCGACACCCTGGGCCTGACCTCCGGGGATACCGTGGGCGTGCTGTACTGCCTGAACGAGTCCAACTCCCTGATCCAGTACGAGGCGGTGAAGGCCCTGTTCGAGGCCGAGGACATCGTGGTCAAGGCCTACACCTTCTCCGAAACCACCGAGCTGCAGGCCCTGGTAACCTCCATGGCCAGCGAGTGCAAGGCTGTCTATGTCCCCTCTGACAACACTGTGGCCCAGAACGATTCCATCGTGGGCACCATCTGCACCGAGGCAGGCGTTCCCGTGTTCACCAGCTACGGCGGTGCCGTGTGCTACGCCAGCCTGGCCATTGACTACTACGAGCTGGGCGCGGAAACCGGCCGGATGGCCGCCCAGATTCTGCTGGGTGAAGCCACTCCCGCTGATCTGGAGGTTCAGACCCTGACCCCCACCGTGGTTTACAACGAGGAACTGTGCCAGACACTGGGCATCGAGGTTCCCCAGAACTAATGATCCAAAAGCACGAGGTTTATCATGGTTTTCTTAAATGCTCTGCCCGGCGCCGTGGCGGAGGGCCTGATCTGGGGTCTGGTGGCCATCGGCGTCTACATCTCCTATAAAATTCTGGACATCGCCGACCTGACGGTGGACGGAACCCTGTGTACCGGCGGGTGCGTCTGCGCCGTGCTGCTGGCCATGGGGGTCCCCGCCTGGCTGTGCGTGCTGGCCGCTCTGCTGGCCGGCGCTCTGGCCGGCACCGTCACCGGTTTGCTCCATACCGCTCTGGGAATCCCCTCCATTCTGGCGGGCATTCTCACCCAGCTGATGCTCTACTCCGTGAACCTGTCCATTCTGGGCGGCAAGTCCCTGGTGGCCATCGACTACCGCAGCAATCCCCTGCTTCTGCACATGAGCAACAACCCCATGGCCATTGTCTCTGCGGGGCTCATTGTGGCGGGAACCATCATCATTCTGTGGCTGTTCTTCTACACAGAGATTGGCCTGACCCTGAAGTCCGCCGGTGACAATCCGGACATGAGCCGGGCCCAGGGTGTGGACGTCAGCTTCAACAAGGTGCTGGGTCTGGCCATTGCCAACGGCATCGTGGCCCTGGCAGGCGCCCTGTATGCCCAATATAAGGGGTCCATCAGCATCCAGGACGGCCGGGGCGCCATCGTCATTGCCTTGGCGGCCATTTTCATCGGTCTGTCCGTGTCCCTGAAGATCAAGCCCAACTTTGTGGTGAGCCTGATCGGCGTGGTCGGCGGCGGCGTAGTGTACTACATCATCTACAACTTCGTCATCCTGCTGGGCCTGAAGACCGACTACCTGAAGATGCTCTCCGCCATCATTGTGGTGCTGTTCCTGGGCATCCCCTACATCCAGAGCGAGTATCTGCACAAGGAAAAGAAAGTGCCGGGAGGGAAACGACGTGCTTAAAATTACCGATCTGCATAAAACCTTCAATCCCGGTACGGTCAACGCAAAAGTGGCCCTGGACGGGCTGAACCTGAGCCTGGCGGACGGGGACTTCGTCACCGTCATCGGCGGCAACGGCGCTGGTAAGTCCACCCTGCTCAACGCCATTTCCGGTGTGTGGAAGCCGGACCGGGGTACCATCGAAATTGACGGCGTGGACGTGACCAATATGCCGGAGCACAAGCGGGCAGCTTATCTGGGCCGGGTGTTCCAGGACCCCATGAAGGGCACCGCCCCGGATATGGAAATCGCAGAAAATCTGGCCATCGCCGCCCGGCGGGGCACCAAGCGCCGTCTGGTGTGGGGTGTCCGGAAGGCCGAGCGGGAGCAGTACCGGAAGATCCTGGCGGATCTGGAACTGGGCCTGGAAGACCGGCTGTCCACCAAGGTGGGGCTGCTTTCCGGCGGCCAGCGGCAGGCAGTCACGCTGCTGATGGCCACCCTCCAGCGGCCCAAACTGCTGCTTCTGGACGAGCATACCGCCGCCCTGGACCCCAAAACCGCCGCCAAGGTGCTGGAACTTACCGACCGGATCGTCAGCGAGCATCACCTGACCACCCTGATGATTACCCATAATATGCGCGATGCCATCACCCACGGCAACCGTCTGATCATGCTGGACGAGGGCCATGTGGCCGTGGACATCTCCGGGGAAGACAAGAAGAAACTGACGGTAGAGGATCTGCTGAGCCTGTTCGCCAAGGCCAGCGGTACCGAGTTTACCGACGACCGGACCATCCTGTCCTGAAAAGCATTCATCCGCAGCCGATTTTCGGCTGCGGATTTTTTGCGCTCTTGTATTGAGGAAAGGACTGTGCTACAATTCTGGCAGGAACAATAGCCCTGCCCATTTTGGCACCGGCGGCGAGTCGCCGCCGGGCGGCGGATTTTCGCCTCATTCCCTGCGTTCAGACGAAGTCCTCGCGGTATTCCCGCACACGTTCCGTGTGCTCCAAGATACCGCTGCGTCTTCGCCATACCAAATGGTATTGTTCCCATCCAAGCCGAAGGGAGGAAGGCCAAATGATTGTATACCGGGAGCTTTCCTCCCTGGAGCGGGATTTGGGATTCCCCGCCAGCACCTTGTACGCCGTCAGCAACCGGCTGAACCGGCATTACCGGAAGGTGGAACTACCCAAAGGTGACGGCCCCCTGCGCACTCTATCCGTGCCGGACAATCTGCTGAAAACCATCCAGCGGCGGATTGCCCAAGTGCTGCTTTCCACCCTGCCGGTGTCCCCTTACGCCACGGCCTACCGCCCCGGCGGCTCCGTTGTGAAAAACGCCCGTCCCCACGTGGGAAAGCCGGTGGTGCTGAAGCTGGACATCTATCACTTTTTCGACGCGGTGTGCTACAGCCGTGTGAAGAAAGAGATCTTTCCCCCGGAAATCTACTCGGAACAGAACCGGATTCTGCTTTCCATGCTGTGCTGTTATCAGGACAAGCTTCCTCAGGGGGCGCCCACTTCTCCCGCCATCAGCAACCGGATTCTCCTGGAATTTGACCAGGAAATCGGCAGTTGGTGCGCTCGGCAGGGCATTTCCTACACCCGGTACTGTGACGATCTGACTTTCTCCGGGGACTTTGCCCCTGGGGATGTAATCCGCCTTGTCCGGGAACGACTGAAAGTCCGGGGATTTTTGCTGAACAACCGAAAAATTCAGGTACTGCGGCAGGGACAGCGGCAGAGTGTCACCGGGGTTGTGGTGAATCAGTCCCTCCAGGCGCCGGTCAGCCTTCGCCGGGAGCTGCGGCAGCAGGTGTACTACTGCCGGAAATTCGGTGTTTCCGATCATCTGGCCCGGACGAAGCAGACGGTTTCGGAGGAAGACTATCTGCGCCGCCTGCTGGGGCAGGTGAATTTCGCACTGCAAATCAATCCTGCCGATCAGGAACTGGCAGATGCGCGCCAGTGGCTGCTGGCAGAAATCCGTCGCAAACGAACATAATGCAGATCAACGGCCGCCGGAATCATCCGGCGGCCGGTTTTATTGCCATTGGTACAGCCCGAAGGACACACAATTTTCCCGGGAACTGTTTTGATTGACGGAAAAGCGACACCACTGCTGACTTTTGTGGCAGGCATAGGCGTCCTGGGCCACCTCAAAAGGGGTTCTTCCATCCTCGGGCAGGGTCTGATTCACATCCAGGGGCAGCTGTTTTCCATCATACAAGTGCAGATAGGTCTGGGGCGTCTGCCAGACCCCATACTTCCGGGCGGAGTCCAGATAGACTTCCGGGTCCCCGGCCAGAGGCGCCGCCTCCACCAGGCTGGCGGCGTTAAGCTGGTGGGCACCATGGCCGTACTCCCCGTTCAGGTCGTGACCCACCACCATCTCCGGACGAAACCGGCGAATCTGCTCCACCTGCCAGCCCACCACATCGTACCTGGCATACTGCCGCCGGGCCGCTTCCAAGGAATTGGAGTACCAGTCCGGAGCGTTCCACACCACCGGATAGTGCCGCACCCCCAGCTCCCACAGGCCGTCCAGCCGTTCATGGCTGCGCACCGGCTCGGTAGGATGATTGGTAAAAAACGCCGTCTGCACCGCCCAGCCCAAATATTTCGTGCAATAACTGATCAGTGCGCCGAAATACAGCGCATCATCGTCGGCATGGGTGGGGAAAACCAGCAGATCCGCCTTTTCACAGGGCGGCTCCCACCGCTGCACCCAGGCCGGCAGTTCCCCCGGAGGGTATGGCGCAGCCTCGCACAGAGAAGCCTCTGAGGAAAACACCAGCTTCACCTGCTGCACCGGCTGCTGCAGCTGGATACATTCATGCAGAAATCCATTCTCTCCACAGGTCATTCTGCCCCCTTCCCACACCAGTTCATATGTCCCCGGCACCTGCCCCCATTGCAGATACAGCCAGGAAAATGGGCTGTCTGTCCGGATTTCCAGGGTTTCCCCCGGGGAAAAGGTCACACTTGCCCCCACACTTCCATCGCTGAGAATGCCGTTTATGGATTTTCCACCCCGCAGCGCGGTGTAATTCAGCGCCCCGGCTTCCCGGGCGGAAACGGGAATAGCCCCTTTCAACCCCAGCAGCAGCGCCAGCCCCGTCCACAGAAACATCCGGACCATTTCCTTCACCAAAGTCCCCCCTTACTTTTCTGCAAAATTTGGAATGCAGTCTTAGTTTCTCCCGGACGGCTCGGTCCATTCCATTCTGAAAAACAAAAAGAAGCGCACCGCTGATGCAGTGCGCTTCAAAATCTTTATTTTTCTTGTCCCAGTTCCCAGGCCATCTGGGCGGCCCCCCAAAGGGCGTCATGATTGGGCTTGCATACCTGTCCCAATGGGGTCAGCGTCTCCGACACCAACTCCCGGTAAACGTTGTCCGTCTCTAGAAGTCCGCCCAGCAGGGCAATGGGTCCGCCCTCCAGGTTCAGCTTCTTCTGGGTGGCCCGAACCAGTTCCGCCAGCTCTGCCGCGCCGGTGTTCAGAATCTCCCGGGCCGGCTCGTCTCCCGCCTGGGCCAGCTCCAGCACCGCCCCGGCGCAGCGGGCAATCCGCGCCTTATCGGTCAGAGAGCCATAGACCAGGGAGATCAGCTCCTCCAGAGTATCCGCCCCCAGCACGGAGAACACCGCTTCACACAGCCCCTTCCCCGGTCCCCGACCATCCAGGTACCGTACCGCCGCCGCCAGCGCCTCCCGCCCCAGGGCGTAGCCGCTGCCGCCGTCATCCAGGATATGGCCATAGCCCCCGGTGCGGGCGGTTTTTCCTTCGGCGTTTTTCCCGAAACAGATGGAGCCGGTGCCGGCAATCAGGATCATTCCGGGAACATCCAAAGCGCCCCGCAGGGCAATTTCCTGGTCGCCGCAGAGTTTCCATTTCCCGGTGAAGCCGGCCTTTTTCAGGCATTCCTCCAGAATTATTCCGGTCAGGGGGTTGGAAATCCCTGCTCCGCCCACACACACTCCGCTGCACCGGGCCATGTCCCCGCAGTACGCGAAAACCCGCTCCAGCAAAGTCCGGAAGGCGTCCGGGCCGATGCTGTTGATGTTAAAGGGTTCAAAAACCCTGCGCTCGAGAACCTGGTTGTTTTCATTTCGCAGTTCCAGGCGGGTATGGGTGCCTCCTCCGTCAATTCCAGCAAAAAACATGGCGCTTCCTCACAGCTTCACCGGCAGTTTTCCCTGGGGAAGCTGTCCCCGGAACACCGGGATCAGTCCCTCGAAGCTGTCTCTGGTATAGTCAAACGCCGCAATCTGACAGGAAACCCGGGGCATCTGGGGCAGATCGTAGGGATTGCGCAGGGCAACAATCATCATAGGCTTGCCCAGCTCCGCCAGAGCCTTGGCCAGAGCCAGCTGCCCCCGGAACAGGTGGGCGTTGCAGGAAGCAAAGACAATGCTGTCCCAGCCCTCCGCCCGGCGGACAATCTCCTGAATTTCCTCCGGCGTGGGGTCCTTGGGGGTGATTTCTCCCTTGCCCCCCAGGGCCTTTTCCATGTACACCGGGAAGGGCTCCACGCTGGCAAACACATTGGCCGCGCCGCTGGTGCGGTAATCCTCACAGCCGCAGAAGAAGGTCCGGTCATTGACCACAAATGGCGTTCCCTGATAGCAGGTGATGGCCTTCCGGGCCAGATCTGCCGCCAGCGCCCGGTCCTCCGGCAGATTGCACAGGGAAGGCTCCAGGGGATACTGTTCCAGCTTCTTTTTATACGCCAGGATTTTCTCCACCGAGGCCTCCATCTCGTCCCGGTCAAAGCCTCCCTGCTCCGCCACCTCATTGGCGTAGCCCAGGGCCTGACATTCCAGTTCAAAGCTGCTGGAAATCTGGGCCAGATCAATTCCCGCCTGAAGAGCCGCCACAAAGCCCCGGTCCGTGCCGTAGAACTTCTGAATGGCGTTCATTTCCAGGCAGTCGCTGAGCACTAGGCCGCGGAAGCCCAGATGTTCCTTCAGCAGTCCGGTGATCACCCGCCGGGACATGGTGGCGGGGATTTTCTCCGGCTCAATCTGGGGGAACAGGATGTGGCTGCTCATGATGGCGGGAACGCCTGCGGCAATGGCCCGGCGGAAGGGAATCAGTTCCCCTCGTTCCAGTTCCTCCAGGCTCTTGTTGATGCAGGGCAGGCCCAGGTGGCTGTCTACCGCCGTATCCCCGTGGCCAGGGAAGTGCTTGCCGCAGCACAGAATCCCGCTGCCGGCATAACCCCGAATCAGATTCTCCCCGAACCGGGCCACCGTCTCCGGGTCATCGCCGTAGCTGCGAACACCGATCACCGGGTTATCCCGGTTGGTGTTCACGTCCAGCACCGGGGCCATGTTGAAGTTCGGCCCCAGTCCCCGCAGCTGCCGTGTGGTAATCCCCGCCGCCAGCGCAGCGTTCTCCGGATCGCCTGTGGCTCCCATGGCCATGGCGCCGGGGATGTTCACTGCGTGCTGGGCGATCCGGGAGACCATCCCTCCCTCTTCATCAATGATGATAAAGGGAATGGCGCCGGTTACCTCCACGATCAGCTCCCGGATCTGTCCGCACAGCTCCCGCAGCTGGTCAGCGCTTTCAATGTTGCGTTGGAAGAGAATCACGTTTCCCACCTGGTATTTCCGGATCAGATCCTGAAACTCCCCCGGAAGACGGGTGCCGTGAAAACCCAGGGCAATCCGCTGCCCCAGCATATACCGAAATGTCTGGTCCATGTTATACACTCCTTGGGTAAAGTTCATAGGATTCTTTCCGCATCCGGAACTGCCGACTCTCCCGGTCATAACGTTCCAGAATGGCAGGAACATCCCAGTTTTCCGACTCAAATGCCCGATGCCCCGCCAGCAAAGACAGGAAGGGCCGTCCTCCCGGACGCACCGGGTCCAAAACCCGGAAGTCCTCCGGGTACATCTGCCGCAGCAGCGCCAGCAAATGGACACCCAGCGCCACCGGCCGCAGGCAGCTTTCATCCAGAATGTGCAGGTGCACCCCTCCGCACAGCTGCCCCTGATGCTTGGAGGCCGTGGGAGTGAAATACAGCGGCGTGGCCAGAACCCCCGGCAAGTCCAGGGCATTCAATTCCCGGCTGAATGCCTCCGCCTGGATAAACGGTGCTCCGATGATGGCAAAGGGGTCCGAGGTTCCCCGGCCCTCCGAGCAGTTGGTTCCCTCAATCAGGCAGGTTCCCGGATAGAGCAGGGCCGTTTCAAATCTGGGAATGCCCATGCTGGGCATGATCCAGGGCCGGCCCCAGTCCCGGAAGGTCATTTTCCGGTTCAATCCCCGGCAGGGCACCACCTGCAGGTCGCAGTTCAGCCCTTCTTCCCGGTTGATCATCCGGGCCACTTCCCCGCAGGTCAGGCCATAGCACACCGGAAGGGTGTACCCGCCCACGAAGCTGTGGATTTCCGGCTCCAGGACGCCGCCCTCCACCCGGTCTCCCAGGGGATTGGGTCGGTCCAGCACCACCAGCCGCTTTCCTGCCCGGGCGCAGTCCTCCAGGCAGTAGCGAAGGGTGGTCAGGAAGGTATAGTACCGGCATCCCACATCCGCCACATCGTACACCAGGGTATCAAACCGGGCAAGCAGCTGCTCCGACAGCCGCTTGCTGTCCTTGGTGTACAGGCTGCACACCGGCAGACCGCTGAGGGGGTCCACCTCGTCGGAGAACAGGGCTCCCGCAGGCTTGTCCCCCCGGATGCCGTGTTCCGGCGCCAGCAGCAAACGCAGATCACACACCTGGGCCAGGACCTCAATGGTGGAGCGGTTATCCCCTGTCCGTCCCGCGGGAGTGGTCAGCAGGGCCACCCGCCCCAGGAACAGTTCCGGCACCTGATCCAATCGGTCCGCGCCGAACAATACCATGGTCATTACCTCCTTGACAATCCGGTAAAAACCGGCTACAGTTTTAAGAAAAAGGGAAAGGGGAATCCCCTATGGAACATCCGCTGCAAAAACTCTGGGCTCAGCCCTCCCGGCTGGTGGTGGGGCTGATGAGCGGCACCTCCGCCGACGGTGTGGATGCTGTCCTCACGGAAATCACCGGCTCCGGTCTGGACACCCGGGTCCGCCAGCTGGGCTTTTTCTTTCTGCCCTTTGACAGCCAGACCCGGCAGGAAATTCTGGACATCGCCGGCGGCGAAACCGGCGGCAGCCGGAGGCTGTGTCTGCTGAGCACCCGGCTGGGGCAGCTTTACGCCCAGGCGGTGGGCGAGCTGATGACCCAAACCGGCGTGAAACACATCGATCTGATCGGCTGTCACGGTCAGACGGTTTACCATATTCCGGAAGCGGTAAATTATCTGGGCAGTCCGGTCAGCGGCACCTTGCAAATCGGCGACCCTTCTTACCTGGCCGAGGCCTTCGGCTGTCCTGTGGTCAGCGATTTTCGCATCCGGGACATGGCCGCCGGGGGGCTGGGTGCTCCGCTGGTGCCCTACACCGAATTTCTGCTCTACCGCAGCGAAACGGAAACCGTGGCCCTGCAAAACATCGGGGGCATCGGCAACGTGACCCTGCTCCCCGCCGGGTGCCGGTTGGAAGATGTAGTGGCCTTTGACACCGGCCCGGGCAATATGGTGATGGATGCCCTGGCCAGCCGGATCACCGGCGGCAGACTGACCTATGACGAAGGGGGAAAATTAGCCGCCTCCGGCAAGGTGATTCCTTCCCTGCTGGCCGCCATGCTGGACGACCCCTATCTGCGCAAATCCCCGCCGAAAACCACCGGCCGGGAAGCGTATGGGGCAGAATATGTCCGGTGGCTCCTGTCCCAGGGGGACTATGATCTGGCCGATGTGCTGACCACTGCCACCTGGTTCACCGCCAAAACCATCGCCCTGAGCCTGGAACGGTTCTGTCCGGCCCTTCCCCAGCGGCTGATCGTGGCCGGAGGCGGGGCCCGGAATCCCACCCTGATGGACTGCATCCGCCAGTCTCTTCCCCGGGTTCAGGTTCAGACCCAGGAAGATCTGGGACTGGACAGCGACGCAAAAGAAGCGGTGGCTTTTGCCATCCTGGCCAACGAGGCGCTGTTTGCCAACGCCAACAACGCTCCCTCTGCCACCGGCGCCCGTCACGGCGTGGTGATGGGCCGGATCAATCTTTAATCAATGGGAGAAAGTTTCACTCCATTCAGCGTGTAAAAAATGTCTCACAGAGTTTGCCGCCGTGGGCGGCAAATCAGATTGAATCTATTTTCGGCCGGGGCGCATACCTGGACGAAAATACTTCTCAGGCTGCAAGTGTGGAATTTGTCCCCCCATGGGGGGACAAATTATGGGCGCAGCAGACTGCCAAAGTTTGTCGAAAAGCCCCATAGGGGTTTTCGACAGTCTCAATGGGGCGAAGATGTTCGCCCCATTGTTTTATTTCCCGAAGAAGTAGTCAAATGCCGCCCGTACCGAGTCGTCCCAGAATTCCCAGGTATGGGCCCCGGGGCCATGGGTAAAGACGTGGGTAACCCCCAGCTTTTCCAGGTGCTCCGCAAATGCCTGATTCACCGAGTACAGCCCGTCCTGCTCGCCGCAGGTCTGGAAAATGGGGGGCGGATTCTGGCAGTCAGCCACAAGGGCAAACAAATCGTTTTCCGGCCCTGCATTGGCTCCTCCGCCCCAGATGGCGTCTGCTTCCGCCTGAGACAGCACCTTGGATGCCTGGGGCCGCAGGGCGCCGGAGAAGCTGGCGCACCCGGCGTACCACTGAGGGTTCGTCAGAGCGCACTTCAGGGCGCCGAATCCGCCCATGCTCAGGCCCATTACATAGTTATATTGGGGCTCGGCGGAAAGGCCGAAGAAACGGCGGCAAATCTTGGGCAGTTCCTGGGAGATGTAGGTAAAATACTTCATACCCGAACGGGTATCGCAGTAGAAGCTGCGCTGCACCTCCGGCATCACCACCGCCACGCCGTAATTCCGGGCATACCGCTCCACGGCGGTATAGCGGCTCCAGCCGGTACAGTTATCGGACAGGCCGTGCAGCAGGTATACCACCGGGGTCCGGGCCAGATCGCCCGTCTCCGGCAGAATCACCACCGCGCTGGTGGCCATATCCAGGGCTTCCGAAATCCATTCACAGCGAAAATAAGCCATGTGTTTATCCCTCCACAACTCTGGCAATCCGGCCCTGGGCCTGCTCCAGCAGTTCCCGGGCCTGTTCTGCATCTATTTTCTTCAGCAGCATCACGATGGCAACCTTGGGCCGGTAGCCGCACGCCTCCAACGCCGATACCGCCTGATCCTCTTCACATCCCACCGCCTCCCGGACAATGGTGACGCAGCGGCGGATCAGCTTTTCGTTGGACGGCTTCACGTCCACCATCAGATTGCCGTAGACCTTGCCCAGCTTGATCATGGTGCCGGTGGAGAGCATATTCAGCACCATCTTCTGGGCGGTGCCGCTTTTCATCCGGGTGGAACCGGTGATGACCTCCGGTCCGGGGTTGGGCGCGATTCCGATGTCCGCCATCCGGTCCACTTCCGAGCCCGGGCAGCAGGTCACGGCAATCACCGCCGCCCCCAGTTCCCGGGCATAGCTCATGGCTCCCAGCACATAGGGGGTACGGCCGCTGGCCGCCAGGCCCACCAGTACATCCTGTGGGGCAAAGCCCCGCTCCTGCAAATCCCGGCGGCCCAGGTCGAAGTCATCCTCCGCCCCTTCCACCGCCCGGAAAATGGCCGGATATCCGCCGGCGATGATGGCCTGAACCAGCTCCGGGTCCGTGGAATAGGTGGGCGGGCATTCCACCGCATCCAAGATTCCCAGTCTTCCAGAGGTACCGCAGCCCGCATAGAACAGCCTTCCTCCCTGGCTCAGCTGCCGGGTGATCACGTCGATGGCCCGGGCAATCTCCGGGGCAACCTGGGCAACCGCCAGCGCCACCTTCTGATCTTCCTGATTGATCAGCCGAACCATTTCCAGGGTGGACAGAGTGTCAATGTGGGTGGTATTGGGATTTCGCTGCTCGGTTGCAATTTTCTGCAATTCTACCATTATTAAAGTTCCTCCAAGGAACGCACCACGTGGCGCTGTTCCGGCAGAATCATAAAGCACTCACAGTAGCCCTTTCTTCCCTCGATTCCCCGCAGGCGCTTCAGGTGGGAATAATATTCCTTATAGGGGAAGGATGTGGAATGAACGGCGAACCAGTGGTGTTCGATGGCCTTCTCCCACAGGGAAAATCCGTCGGACACATCCAGGTAAACCTGAGGGCGGAACTCCGGGGCATCCTCCCAGTTCTCCGCAAAGTAGAGCTTTCCCGCAAAATGCCGGGGCAGCTCCCGCTGGAATCCGGCAATGGCCGCATAAAACCAGGCGTCCACTACAATTCTGTGGCAGGCGGCATGGTCCTTGTGCATGCTCTTTTCATGGTGGGTGACGATGATGTCCGGCTTCACTTCCCGGATCACGTCGCACACCCGGAACCGGACTTCGTCATTGTCCGGCAGCAGTCCGTCGGCGTAATCCAGGACAATGGCCCTGCCCCCCAGTTCGGCGGCAAAGGCCTCCGCCTCCCGGATTTTGCTGCGGCGGTATTCTTCGATATCCGCCCCCACCGGAGCGCCCTTCTCTCCCGCCGTCAGCGCCAGCGTCACGGCCTTGCCTCCGTGGACGGCGCACTGGGCCAGCAGGGCCCCGGCGGTCAGTTCTGCGTCGCCGATGTGGGCGCCGATGGCGAGAATGGTTTTCTCTTTCATGGCTGTGATTCCTCCAACTTCTTGAGCATCACGCCGAATTCCCGGCGTGGCTGGAACCCCGCTTTTTCATAAATTCCCCGGGCGGGATTCTCCACACCGGTGAACAGGCTCATATACTTGGCTCCGGCCCGCTGTTCTGCGTCCAGCAGCCTATAAAACAGCAGGGTCCCCAGGCCATGGTGTTCAAATTCCGGGCTGACGCCGATTCCGGTAAAGTATCCCCGGCCGGAAGGCTCCGGCCACACCGGGCCGGTAAATCCCGCCACCTGGTCGTCTTTCAGTGCTGTCAGGACCAGCTTGCCCTCCCGGGCAGCCCGGGGGATTTCCTCCTGCCACAGAGGATTGCCCAGGGCGGAAAGCATCCCTTCCAGTCCCCAGTGTTTTCGGGGATCATAGGGTGCCACCGTGTAGCCCTCCGCCGCCATGGCCCCGGCCTTCTCCTCCACCCAGTCCGGGCAGCGGTAGTCCGCCAGATTCAGGTACATGGCCACCTCCCGGGCAGCTTCCTGATAACCGAAGTCCTTCATCCACCCATGCAGGGGCAGATCCGTAGGAATCCCCGGCAGGTTGTTGTGCTGATGTCCCGGGGTTCCGGGCACCACCCAAGGCAGGTGAATGGGGTTGAAGAAGGTCACCGCCGCCCAGGGGCGGCCCTTTTTCCGGAAGGAATCCTCCAGGGCAGCCAGCAGCTGCCCTGCGTTTTCCTGGGTTTTCTCTTCTTTCCCCAGCAGCAGGCACCCAACGTATCCCCGCTCGGCGCCTCTGGGAATCCGGTCATCCACGCAGCCGTTGACGAATCCCGCCACCCGGTTCTCCCGGGTCAGAACGAAGGTATGCTCCGGCTGAAACCAGGGATTTTCCGTCAGGGTCTGCCGGAACCCCTCCCGGTCCAGCGGGGCGTAGCCGTCCTTCTCTCCGGCGGTGCACCACAGCTGCCACAGCTCCTCCTCATCCCGGGGTTCATAGTTGCGTATCATATGGCTTATCCTTTCACGGCGCCGATGGTGACACCTTCCATAAAGTATTTCTGCAGGGCGAAGAACAGCACGAACATGGGCAGGGCCGAAATGGTGGCACCCGCCATCATGGGGGAGAACAGGGTCTCATTGGCGAACTTGAACTGCTTCAGTCCCACCTGAATGGTATACATGGCCGGATCGCTGGTCACCAGGAAGGGCCAGAAGAAGTTGTTCCAGCTGGACATGAAGGTGTTGATGGCCATCACCGCCAGCACCGTCTTGGCCAGGGGCAGGATAATTTTGGAGAAAATCTGGAACTGATTGCACCCCTCGATTTTTGCGCTTTCAATCAGAGGAGTGGGCAGACCGGTGAAGAACTGCTTGCACAGGAAAATGTTGTACGCCGTGCAAATGCTGGGCAGGATCATGGCTGCATAGGTGTTGGTCATTTTGAATTCCTTCACGATCAGGATATACAGGGGAACCTGGGTCACCTGATAGGGAATCATCATGGCCACCAGAATGGTGGCAAACAGGAGCTTGCTGCCCTTGAACCGGATTTTCGCAAAGGCGTAGCCTGCCATGGAAGCAAACACCACATTGCCCAGAACCGTAAACACCGCCACAACCACGCTGTTCCAGATCCATTTGACCGAGTACTCGTTGAAGTCGAAGAACGCCTGATAGGACTCCAGCGTCCACCTGCTGGGGAAAATAGTGCGCATATTTCCCGCCGTGGCCACATTGGGACCGAAGGAGGACATGATCATGTACACAATGGGAAACAGCGTTGCCACCGCCAGCAGCACCAGCACAATGGTAATCACCGTATTGCGGAAGTAGAGCACTTTCTTGTTGTTCAGATGCTGGGAATAAAGACCCGTTGTTGCCATTGTCCTACCTCCTTAATACTCCACGTCAACGCCCATGAGCTTGAACTGGAACAGAGAAGCAAAGGCGATGACGATGGTGAGCAGAATGGCCTGTGCGCAGGCAAGACCGTACTTTCCGTAAGTAAACGCGTTGTTATAGATCAGCAAGCCAATCATCGTCGTGGAGTTGTCCGGGCCGCCGCCGGTCATCATGTAGGCGTTCATGAACACCTGGAAGGACCCGATGACGCCCGTCACCAGCAGGAACAGGGTGGTGGGCTTCACCAAAGGCCAGACGATGTAACGAATTTTCTGAAAGAAGGTGGCGCCGTCCAGTTCGGCAGCCTCAAAGTAACTGTTGTCCACCCCCAGCAGCGCTGCCATATAGGTGATGATCTGGGTTCCATGGCTGGAAAGCAGGGCCATGATCATCAGGGCCAGCATGCTGGTTTTGGAAGAAGACAGCCAGTTCTGGGCTGAAATTCCGAACACCTCCAGCAGCTTGTTGAACAGGCCGTCCGGGGAAGAATCATAAATCCACAGCCACACCACGCTTAAGGCCACGCCGGAGGCAATGCCCGGCAGATAGTACAGCGCCTTGAACACGGACTGGGTCTTCTTCTTAAAGGGAAGAATCATGATGGAGATGGCGAAGGAAAGCAGCAGCGACAGGGGAACCACCACCACGGTATAGACCAGGGTGTTCCACGCTGCTTTATAGAAGATATTGAACTTGGAGAACTTCAGAGTTTCCACGTAGTTTTCCAGGCCCACGAACTCGGAGCCAAAGGGTTTGTATTCCAAAAAACTGGTATAAATAGCGCTGAGTACCGGGTACAACGTGAACACGCAGAAAATCACCATCGCCCCTCCAATGAAAAGATAGCCCCAAAAGTCTTCATTGGTAAAGCGGAGGGATCTGCTCCCGGCATTTCCGGAGACTGATTTTTTGCCCATAACTGACCTCCCACAAAATCTGAATTAGCCGTTTCACCTGCCTTCCAAAGACCAGGGAAGGATACTTCCCGTGTCATTGGAAAAGCCTGCTCCACCGCAGTGGAGCAGGCTTCCTCGGAAATCAGATCTTGCCAGAAACGCAGTCCTCTGCACCGAATTCAGAATGTGCGGCTTCCACGATGTAGTCATATACCTCCTGAGCGGACATCTCGCCGGCCAGCAGGGACTGGACCTTGGGAACGATATGCTCGTTCAACATGGTCTCGGCGGTGGCGTTCATCTCGGCGGTAACACCGGCGGGAGGCGCGTTCACCAGGGCGATCAGGCGGGCGGTGGTGTCCAGGTTGGCCTGGTCACGGCCCTCTTCCACGGTCAGGGCATCCCGTCCGGACTGGCACACGGGATCCAGGTACAGCTCGTTCATGCAGGCCGCAATCCGGTCGCCGGAGCAGATGTAATCCATGAACAGCATCACGTTCTTCAGGTGCTCATCGGTGGTATTGTTGTTGCGCAGGGCGATCAGGCCGTCCACCTGGCCGTAGCAGGCTTCCGTGCCGCCTTCCATAGTGGGAACGGGCAGGAAGGCATAGTCCATGGGCAGGGAGTTCTCAACAGCGGTTCCGTCATTGGCTTCCAGCGCGGCGTTGTTGGTCTTGAAGTTGGACTCGAACAGAGGCATGGCCTTGCCGAAGATCATGCCGTTGCCGGTCTGGCACATGACCATCCGCTGTCCGGCTTCCACACCGTAGTTGGGCATATAGCCGGCGGCGATCATTTCCTCAACGGATTGCAGCAGCAGGAGCATATTTTCGGAAGTGTAAGTATACTTCAGGTCTTCGGTGAAGTAGTTATCCAGGCCAAAGCCCGCGCCATAGATCTTCACCAGGTCAGAGGTGCAGACACCAGCATTGGCAAAAACGAAGCCGAACCGATCGCCCTCGGTGCCGGTGGCGATGACATCCATGAACTCATCCAGGCTCCAGCCTTCCTGCTGAATCTTGGCCACATCGATACCCAGTTCTTCCATCAGGGTCTTGTTGGCGCCCAGGGCCTGAATGGTCAAATACAGGGGCAGGCCATAGGGCACGCCTTCCAGGGACATATAAGCGATGGCGTTCTCGTCGTAGTCCGCCAGCCGCTCGGCATCCATGTACTGGGAGATGTCGATGGCCACGCCCATGTCCACATAGGTGGCCACGGCGCTGGAGGTCACTTCCGCAATGTCGGGTGCCTCACCGGCCTGGGCCATGGTGGACAGCTTGCTCATATGATCGCCCCAAGAGGTCTCGATGATCTCGATGGTCAGGTGGGGGTACATCTCCTGGAAATCCGCAGCCCAGGTCTTCAGGTTGTTCACATAGTTACCGGTAACGGGGGGCGCCATGATCACAATGGTGTCCTCCTCAGGGGTTTCCGTTTCAGCCGGAGTGCCCGCCTGGGCGGTGGTCTCTGCCGGAGTGCCGTCTGTGGTGCCCGCGTCGTTCTGAGAACAACCGGCAACCAGGCCGCAAACCATTGCCAGGCACAGAAGCAGTGCTAAAAGTTTCTTCATTTTGTCCATTCCTCCGAAATAAAATTTCGAGCGGTCTAAAAAAAATAACTACCCAGCCGCTCAAGTTAGGCTCATTATATCAT
>DVKV01000138.1 GCA_018715835.1 Candidatus Faecousia intestinavium
AAAAAATGTTAGAAAGAACACTCCAAATTATGAAGCCAAAATAAAACGAATATATGCAAAATTCATTCACTCCAACAATACATTTCTTTCTAACTGAATAGCCTTACTAATTTACTGAAGCATACAGATAATTGCAGGTAAAGGATACTCAACACTGGCGGCAAAATCAATATGCCAATCGTACAGTTAGCGGATTACCAAGTCAGGACAGTTTTCGTTCAGCTTATGTACAGCTGTCAGGCGATGACCACTTTCCGACACTGGGCCAGGGTTTCCTCGGGAACTTCTTCGCCAATACCTGGCAGGTCCGGGATGGTGTAAACACCGTTTTCCGGGCAATAGCAGTGGGTGCCGTATTTGCGGTACTCCGCCTTAAGGTTGGCGCAATGCTCCTCGTGGATGATAAAGTTAGGAATCACAGCCTCTACCTGCAGAGCCGCCGCCGTTGCCAGCGGGCCGCCGCACACATGGATCTGAACGCCCATGTCGTAGACCTCCGCCATGTCGCAGATCTTCTTGGTCTCCGTAATGCCGCCGGTGTTGCACAGATCCGGCTGAATCATGCTCAGGGAACGATCCTGGAAGAACTGCCGGAATCCCCACCGGCTGTAGCTTCTCTCACCGGTGGCCAGGGGGATGCTGGTATGCTGGGCGATGACCTTGAACAGTTCCGGATTTTCCGGGCAGGTGGGCTCCTCCAGGTACATGATATTGAAGGGCTCCAGCGTCCGTGCCAGCTGAATGGCGGTGTTGGTGTCGATCAGGGAGTGGGTCTCAATCAGGATATCCGCGTAAGGTCCTGCCGCTTCCCGGACCGCCGCGATCCGTTCCTTTGCAATTTCCAGTTCCTTCAGCGGGTAGCTGCCACGGACATGGTGGCCCAGGGTATTCCCAATCACAGCAAAATCCACCGGCTCCGGGGGACAAAATACCGGGTCAACCTTAACCGCGTCATAGCCCTCGGAGATGGCCTCCTTGGTGACCTCGTAGTACTCCTCGGGAGTGTACAGCATGGCCACGCCCCCGGACTGGGCCGCCTTGCGCCAGCCGTTCTGCAGCTGGGATGCGTAGCAACGGAGGGTTTCATTGGTCTTGCCGCCCAGCAGCTTGTAAACCGGAAGGCCCAGGGCCTTGCCCTTGATGTCCCAGCAGGCGGTATCGATGGCCGCCATAGCGGCGGTCAGGGTCACCCCGCCGCCCATACCCCAGAAGGTATGGCGGTGGAGATGATTCCAGATTTTTTCCGTATCAAAAGGGTCCATTCCGATGACGGCTTTGGCAAAATCCTGACAATTGCCGAATGCCGCCTCGGTGCATCTGCCGTAGGCAAGTCCGCACTCGCCCCAGCCGCTGATCCCCGCGTCCGTGTTCACCCGGACAAACAGGTAGGCACCGGCATAGCATTCAACACTGGTAATTTTCATATTAACTCCTTGCGTTTACATAAATGCGTAGCCAAAGACCACCATGATCAGGGTCATGATGACCGCCTGCAGAGACATTCTGGGCAGTGCGTACTTGGCATGATCCTTCAGGGACACACCGCCAGCCATATCCAGCAGCACAAACTGGTAAGCAGCGGAAGCGCAGCAAACCATACCGCAGGCAGAGGCACAGGTAATCATGGCGTGAGCGGTCTCCATAGAGCAGGCGCCGGCGGTGGTAACCAGATCGCCCACAACGGGCACCACACTCATGGCCAGGCTGTTGCACAGGAAGAAGTCCACAGGAGTCTTGATCAATGCGAAGATGATGTGGGCGTACTTGACCAGGCCGGCGGGCAGCAGGGACATCAGGGCATCCACCAGGGCGGACATCATGCCGGTACCACGGAAGACCTGCATCCAGATACCCACGCAGAGGATGATGGAAATGGAACCTAAGCACATGGGAGCGCACTTGGAGAAAGCCTTGCGCATGGTTTTGCCATCATAGTTAATCAGCAAAACCAGAACCAGCGCCAACGCGGAAGCCACAACATCCGTCACCAGACCGGTAAACAGGCAGACGATCAGGGCAATGATCAGCACGAAATTGAAGGGCCGCATTTTCTTCTGACGATCGGTCACCTGATCCACCCGGGCGCCGGGACCGGCATCCAAATCGCCAACCAGGTAGTCATTTTTGCCGGCACGAATGCGCTTGATCTCAAACGTACCGTAAACCAGCATCAAAGCGAAGGAAATCACCCAGCTCAGCAGCATGACGGTGAGCAGGCCATGAGAAGCGAAGGTGGCGTAGCCATCCACACCCAGCTGAGAAGCGTTCAGCAGGTTGACCTGGCTCCAGGGCACGATACCCATGACACCCATGACGGAGGCAATCTGGAAGCACAGGAACAGGGGGCGGATCTTTGCCTTCTTGTAAACCGGCAGCATGGCAGGAACGGTGACCAGAATGGTGGAAGCGGACTGACCGTCCAGGGTGGACAGGGTTGCCACCAGCCAGCCGGCGATCATGATGTACAGCGGTTTTCCGCCGAATTTCTTCACGATCCAGTCCACAATGTCATCGAAAGCGCCCACTTCGTTTTCAATATAGAAAAACGAAATACAGAATATGACCAATGCAATGGTCTTGGCCTGACCCTTTGCGCCTTCCACAAACCAGTTCTGCAGATCGGCATTGCCGTAACCCAGAATCAGGGCGGAGAGAATGGATATAATCAGGAAGGCCATGAACGGGGAGCAGATTTCTTTGAAGATCAGGATCATGGCAAGCAGGATCATTCCCAATCCCAGCAGCGCGAGAATTGTACCACTCATACTTTTTTCTCCTTTTCTGTTTTTACCTGTATGACAGGTTAGATGCAAACATGATAGCAGCTGTAATACAGGTTGTCAAGGGTAAATAGTCACAAATAAACGCAGCAGAGCCTGGGCAAAAAGACGATTGCCTTTCTGCCCAGGCTCCGAAGCAATGATAGCTCAGCTGATTCCGATGTCTGTATAGTCCTCTTCCAGCATGTGGGCCAGCAAGTCATCACACTTGCCGCCGGAGATGGCGTCCACGATTTCCCGGTGAGACCGGGCAGCCTTTACCATCAGTTCCCGTTTCTTTTCCTCCGTCAGTTCCGCA
>DVKV01000139.1 GCA_018715835.1 Candidatus Faecousia intestinavium
TTCTGAACAAAGTCCCTACACGATCACCGTGAAAAACTTCCTGACAGAGGACGTGGTTCCCCTGCATTACGCCGCCACAATCGAAATATTGTTATGTGACCAATTATGTGGGGAAATTGTGATTGAGGGCAAGCACTATCCCCTGTCCGGGAAGCAGCTGTTCGTCATCCCGCCTTATACCCTCCACTCCAATTCCGTCACCCCCGGAGAGGGCACCATGTATGTGTTCAAGGTGTGCTTTGAGCAGATGGACCGCTACATCAACATCTCCAATTTTCTGGCCCTGCGGCAGGTTACCCTGTCCCAGCTGCGATATGATTGTCCGGAATATGACCGGGTGATGGGCATTGTCCGCCAGCTCATCCGCCACGACGGGGATCTGATGCAGTGCCTGTCCCTGTTCATTCCCCTGTTTCACATTCTCTCGGAACACACGGTGCCGGAGAAGCGGCCGGCGGTGGATGGAGGCTTCAAAAGCACCAGCCTGCAGGAGGTGGTCCGCTGGACCCACGAAAATTACGCCCGGAAGATCGCCATTGAGGAAGTGGCCGGACTGACCGGCTACAGCAAGTTCTATTTCTGCAGCCGGTTCAAAACCCTCACCGGGGTCACCTATCTGAATTACCTGAACACGGTGCGCCTGTCCCAGGCCTGCCTGCTGCTGCGTTCCGGAAAAAGCGTCCAGAGCGTCTGCCAGAGCTGCGGATTTGAAAACACCTCCTACTTTATCCAGCTGTTCCGGAAGAAGATGAACACCACCCCCTACCAGTACGCCCTGCAGCAGCGGACCGATCAGTCCGATGATGCCCTGGTGCTTCCCGGCAGCCGCCCCCTGCCCCCGGACGAAATTCCCATCATCCGGTAAAGAAAACCACCGGATTTTGCCATGGTCAGGCAAAATCCGGTGCTTCAGGCTGTCGAAAACCCCCTTCGGGGCTTTCCGACAAGTTATCGCAGTCTGCTGCGCGCATAATTTGTCCCTCTACGAGGGGCAAATTCCACACTTGCAGCCTGTAAAGTATGTTCCGCCAGGTACAGAAGGTGAATTGCCCCGCAGGGGCAAGAGAGGCCACCCTGGGGTGCGCCCCGGCGGAACATGATTTTTACGCAATTTACTCCCAGCGGAGATACCCCAAACGAGACTTATGGGCAACTTTCAGAAGGAGGTCTTCTTCCGGGCGATGGCCACCGCCACAGACAGCTCCGGGGCGCAGTAGGGAATCAGCATGGACTGCAGGGCGTGGTAGATGTCTGGCTTGCCGGGCCAGACAGTTTCCAGTTTCTGGTTTTTGCTGTCCAGCTGATGAATCCAGTTTCCGGTTTCATGGTCGTGGACCTTGTCCTCCAGGTATTCTAGGAACTGGCTGTAGAATCCGGCATACTCCGGCTTCCCGGTGACCCGGTAAAGGACAGCGGCGGTGTTGATGGCCTCCGCCAGGGTCCACTGCATCCGGTCGTGGACAATGGGCTTGCCGTCCCAGCCGGTGGTATAGACGATGCCCGGGGCGCCGTCGGCATTCCAGCCGTCGCTGACCGCCCGATGGAACAGATTCTCGGCAGCGGCCACGAAGGGGGCGGATTCCTGGGGCTGATCCGGATAGGTGGACAGGGCCCACTGGGTAATCAGTCTGGCCCATTCCAGGCCGTGGCCGGGAGTGGCGCCGTAGGGCTTGAACTGATCGTCAGGCTTGTCCGCATTGCATTGCAGATCAGGCTGCCAGTCCTTGGTGTAGTGCTCCGGGATGCGCCAGTTGTTTTCCCCGGCCCAGCCCAGCACCCGATGGATAATCCGTCCGGCCCGGGTCCGGTACAGGCTGTCCCCGGTGACGTCCGCGGCGGCCAGCAGAGCCTCCACGCTGTGCATATTGGCGTTGATGCCCCGGTAGTCGTCCAGCACCGTAAAATCGGTGTTGTAATTGTCGTAGGTCATGCCCTCTGTCTCGTCCCAGAATCTGTCCTCAAAGCATTTCAGGGCATCGTTCAGCAGGGACTGGGCCTGCTGGTGTCCCGCCAGCAGAGCGGAGGAGGCGGCCAGAATCACGAAGGCATGGGAATAGCACTGCTTGCCGGGCAGGGGGGAATGGTCAGAATTCAGGCTGTTGTACCATCCGCCGTTGACCTTGTCCCGCATGGCGCCCAGCAGGCCCTTCAAGCCGGCGTCGATCAGGGCGTCACTGCCGGGGAAACCCAGGAATTTTCCGATGCTGTAGCAGTGCACCATCCGGCAGGTTTCATAGTTGTCCAGATTCTTTTCCAGCCAGGGGGAACCGTCGTCTCTCAGGTAGTAGGCGCAGCCCTCCGGGGAGGGGTAATGAACCGCAAACTGGAGCAGTTCTCTTACCATGTCTTGCAGGTACGCTTTGTTCTCGGGGGTGTCAATCAAATACTTTGGATTCCTGTCCATGGGCTTTCCTCCTTTATGCCGTAACCGGCCATCCGCCGGTTCTTGGTAGCAGCTACTCATAGGATACTAACCCCAGGCAGAGAAGTCAAGCGGCAAAGCGACAGATTCCCCAATTTGAAACAAAAGAAAAAGGCTAAGGAAGCGTGCCCTATGTGCGCAGCAGAATGCAAACGTTTGTCGGAAAGTCCCGAAGGGTTTTGGGACAGCCTCATGCCCCCGTGGAGAATTCCACGGGGGCGGTTTTTCGTTCTCACCCAAAATAGCCCCAGGTGCCGGTGATCGGGTCCTGAAACAGGGGAATGCGGGGCGGGAAAAACGTAAAAATCCAGAACACGCAGACAATTCCGGCAAGGATCGCCCATCCCCCCGCGCTGCTCTCGCCCCGGCGCAGTGCCCGGGCGTCCACCCAGCAGGCCGCTGCCGCTGCCAGGAAAAACAGGGCGATGTTGAACCACTCCGGTGAACTCCCCAGGCTGCCGGAAACCAGGTAATACAGCACCGGAATCAAAATCATCCCCACAAGCAGCCCCTTTCCTTTGGCTGCCAGGACTTTCCTTGGGTCTATGCCGGACCAGCGGCTCTGGGCCAGGGCAAAGGCCACCATGGGAAACACCAGCAGTTTCAGATGTTCCCAAATGGACTCGTTCACCGGCGCAATCAGTGCCGCCCCCCAGCTTCCCCCGCTCCAGTCAAACAGAAAATGCAGCAGCGTTCCCATGACCGAAAGGAACAGAAAACACACCGTCTGCCAGTAGGTGATTTTTTTATCCATCCTATCGCCACCCCTTTCTCCGATTGGTGCCATTCTATGCCCCCTCCCGAAAGATTATGCCCGCAAAAACGCCCGGACGATTTTCTCGTCCGGGCGTCATATGGATTGGGTCAGTTGAAGCGGTACCCCGCTTCCAGCAAGCGGGTCAGGGCCTCGTTGGCCTGGTCATCGGTAAACAGGCCGGTAAAGCGCCGGTCCACTGCCAGCGCCTCCAGGCTCAGGTCCAGCCGGCCCTGCTCTGCCAACGCGGAAAACCCGTCGCTGAGCCGCCTTCCGTCCAGAATCCGCCGGGCGGTGGTCGTGGCCTGCTCCGGCTCCACCGGGCGCATCCGCACCCCCAGTTCCAGGGCCTGCTGCCGGGCCTTGGCCCAGGCGGCAATAAATTGTGCTTGCATATTCTGTCTCCTTTTCAGTAGAGAGCGTATCCGTAGCGGTACAGCAGCTGCCGATACCAGGGATGCCGGCTCAGCCGGCGGCACCCGGTGCGCAGATAGGCGTCCATCTCCAGCAGATCCGCCGCTGTCAGGGTGTGCTGGCTGTAGGCCGCCTTCTGGGCCAGTTCCCGCAGGGGTTCCGGCGGCTTCTCCCCCAGCAGCCGGGCAATCAGCCCCACCTGCTGCCAGCGTTTCAGGGCTTGCCGGTTGGCGTCTCCCCGGCGCATCCAGCTCCGCCGGAAAATCACACGCAGCTTCCGCTGGACTTCCGCCAGCAGCCAAGTCAGCGCCAGAGCCAGCAGCACCTTCCACAGGGCAAAGCCGGAGGCTTTTTCCGCAGCAGGTGTTGTCTCTTCCGGCTCCGTTTCCTGAGATGCTTCCGTTTCTTCCTGGGTCTGCGGGGGCCGGGTCTCCGGGGTGGTGGTTTCTTCTGTAGGCCGGAGCTCCGCCGCCCCCACATCACCGGGGGTTGCCTCCAGCACCAGCCAGGCCCCCAGCAGCGGCTCATAATATTCTGCCCAGGCGTGGGCGTTTTCCCCGGTGACGGTCATGGTTTGCCCGGACTGGGCTTTCACCAGGTACCCTGTCACATACCGGGCCTCCACCCCCGCCGCCCGGAGCAGCACCACTGCCGCCGTGGCAAAGTGGACGCAGTAGCCTTCCCCGGCCTCCTCCAGGAACCACAGGGCAAAATCCTCCGCATCCGAGGGCATTCTCTGGGCGTCCAGGGTGTAGACGGCAGCCTGACGCACCAGCGCCGCCACCCGCTGGGCTTTTCCGCTGGCAGTCTGCTCCTCCTCCATTCCCTGAACCCAGGTCTGAGCTTTTTCCAGAGTCTGCTGGGGCAGCTGCAGATATTGGGGGTCCGGAGTATGCTCCGCAGAGCCCTCCACCAGCAGGGTTCCGAAATTCTCCGGCAGTCCCATCCGGCGGAGGGTATACTGGGTATACAGAGCGGTGTTCTCCGCCTGACCTCCCACCAGCATATACCCCTCGGCGGGGTAATAGGGCAGATACAGCCGGTCAAACTGCCGGACCGTCTCCACCGACACATATCCCAGGTCCTGCCCTTCGCAGGCAAAGGTCTCCGCCCGGCTGCCGGTGGATGCCCAGCCCGTGCCGGTATACTGGTCATAATCCATACCCCGCAGATACACGCTGCCGCCGGTCTGGGCCGTGACATACAGCACCGGCTCCCGGGAAGGATTCCGGCTGCCCAGCCCGGATAAGTCCATCTGTTCCGGGGTGGGGGCTTCCAGTTCCAGCAAGGCTTCCCCGGTGCCCGCCTCCAGCTCCCGGGAAAAGGACTGAAGCCAGTTCTGCAAAGACTGGCGGATGTCCTCTGTCCGGTTTACATATCGCTCCTGGGGAGCCACCGCGAACAGCAGCACCAGCACCGCCGCCACCGGCACCGCCCCCATCAGGGTCAGCCGGTTGGCCTGCTCCGGGTCCTCCTGCCGGAGGGTTCCGGTGAGCAGCAGCACCCCGGCGGCGAACAGCAGCATAAACAGCCCTTCCCAGCTGGGCACCGTGTCCGTCACCACCAGGCAGCTGGCCAGAGGCAGCACAGCCAGCATCACAGACACCGCCGGAGAACCTCCGCGGCACACGCTGCGGCACACCGCTGCGGCAAGGAGCATTCCCATCACCAGCACCGGCAGGTCTGCGGCTCCCCCGTCCCAGGTCATCCCGGGCCAGCTGACCAGACCCCAGTGGTAAGCCTGGTCGTAAATGTAGGTAATCCGGTAAATCAACTGCCGCAGCTGCTCCACCAGTTCTCCCCGGCGCAGCAGGTATCCCATCCCCAGTCCTACGGCCAGCAGCACCGGCAGGTCCCCCCACCGCCACCGCCAGAGCAGGGCGCACAGGGCGCTGCCCGCCGTCCAGATCAGCAGCAGCCGGCGGGGATATTCAATGTTCAGTTCAAAGGCGCTGGCCAGGCATCCCATGGCTCCTACCGCCATGCACACTCCCAGCGCAATTCCCAGCAGGGAGGATAGCCAGGGCTCACGTTTCATCCGGCTCACCTCCCACATGGTAGTGCCAGGAGGCGGCACAGGGAGAATCGGCAATGGAGCCGCTCTGGGCTGCGGGATAGCACAGCAGGGCGTCAATGGCCCGGGTCAGATGTTCCTCCCGGGCCACCTGGAAGCTGTAGATGCCGCCGCCGGTGAGCACCCGGATTTCAAACGGGGTCTGCCGCTGCAGCAGATACTGTCCCGTCCACAGCAGCCGCCCGAATTTCCGGTTCAGTTCCTCCGGGGTGCCCCGGAGGTTCATGGTCACCGCCACCCGGCCCCGCAGGGGCTCCATGGGCTGGCGGAGCATCAGCTTGCCGGTTTTGGCCGACAGCTTCCAGTGAATCTGATTCTGGCTGTCACCGGGGCGGAACAGCCGCAGCTCGTGGTTTTCCGCAAACCCGCCGCCGGGCTTGGGCCGCCAGGCGGCGGCCAGGTAATTTTCCAGTCCGGGCAGGTCAGTTACCGGCACCGGCTGAGGCCGAACCTTTACCAGAACCGGCTCCGCCCGCCGGGCGGAGAAGGCAAACAGCCCCAGATAGTCGCAGACCTTTCCCTTCACGATCTCCACCTTCAGCCCGCCGCAGACCTGGGTGGGCAGCCCCTTGGCTTCCCGATAGTAAAAGGGGGCCCCCGCAATGCAGGGGGTCACCCGAAGTTTTCCCCGGAAAGGAGGCAGGGGGAAGTCACTGCTGCCCAGCAGTTCCGCCTGGGCCTCCACTCCCAGGGCAACGGCGGCGGGGGCCTGCACCCACATCCGGAACCGAAGCATGGCAGGCAGACTGAGAATCAGGGACAGCCAGGGCAGTCCCGCCACACAAACCAGCAGCACCCAGGACACCCATTCCCCGTGGGCCACATAAAATCCGGCGCAGCCCATCAGCGCCGCCAGATAGCAGATCCTTCGGCTCAGCATATCAGCGCATCCGGGGGGCGGGAACGGTCTCCAGCAGTCCCTGGAGAATCTGCTCCGCCGTTTTCCCCTGGGCCTCGGCTCTGGGGGAGAGGATCAGACGGTGGGCCACCGTGTGGACAAAAACCTCTTTCACATCCCCGGGGATGACATAATCCCGGCCCCGGAGCCGGGCCACCGCCTTGGACATGGCGGTCACCGACAGCGTAGCCCGGGGGCTGGCTCCCCGGAGAATGTCCGGACTGTTCCGGGTTGCCCCGGACAGGGCCACAATATACTGCACCACATTGTCCCGGAGGAAGGTGTCCTCCACCAGGTTCTGGATGGAGATCAGCTCCTCCCGGGTCATCAGAGCGGACAACGTATTCAGGGGATTTCCTCCCTGACGGGTGAGAATCATGGCTGCCTCATCCTTGGGGCTGGGGTAACCCAAAGACAGCCGGACCATGAACCGGTCCATCTGGCTGTCCGGCAGCAGCTGGGTGCCGGCGGCGCCGGTGGGGTTCTGGGTGGCGATCACCACAAAAGGCTGGGGCAGTGCATGGCTCACCCCGTCCACGGTGACCTGGCCCTCCTCCATGGCCTCCAGCAGGGCGGACTGGGTCCGGGAGGTAGCCCGGTTCAGCTCGTCCGCCAGGAACAGGTTGCACAGCACTGCGCCGGGCTGATAACGCATCCCTCCCTGGGGATCGGGAATGGAAAATCCGGTGACATCGGAAGGCAGCACATCCGGTGTAAACTGCACCCGGTTGTACTGCAAATCCAGAACCCGGGAGAAGGCCAGGGCCATGGTGGTCTTGCCCACCCCGGGAATA
This sequence comes from Candidatus Faecousia intestinavium, assembly GCA_018715835.1. Classification (GTDB taxonomy): domain Bacteria; phylum Bacillota; class Clostridia; order Oscillospirales; family Oscillospiraceae; genus Faecousia; species Faecousia intestinavium. Next base: position 7,357 of record DVKV01000139.1, read on the forward strand.
TCCTCCAGCAAAATATGGCCCCGGGCCAGAATGGCCGCCAAAACCCACAGCAGCACCGGGTCCTTTCCCACCACGACCTGGCGGACCTGGCCCAGAATCTGCTGGGCATAGAGCGTGACATCACGATCTTTGGTTTGCATGGCGGAACTCCTTTCGAAAAATGTTTTTTCCATTGTACACGGTTTTCCGGTAAAAAACAAGGCGAGCACCGGGCCCTTTTCTTAAGATTCCCTTATAACCGGGGCTAAAAAGCAGAAAAAATCCCCTCCCGGGGCCCCGTCCAATGACGGGGAAAGCCGGGAAGGGATATTCTGCGTTACTTTTCCAGGGCCATCAGCTTGTCAATCCGGCGCTGATGACGGGCCTCACCGGAGAACTCCGTGTTCAGCCAAGTGTCCACAATTTCCAGGGCCAGGTTCTCGCCCACCACACCGGCACCCATGGCCATCATGTTGGTGTCGTTGTGCAGCCGGGTCATCTTCGCCGTCCAGGAGTCGCTGAGCAGGGCGCAGCGGATGCCGTCAATCTTGTTGGCGGAGATGGACACGCCGATGCCGGTGGTGCACAGCACAATTCCCCGTTCGCACCGGCCATCCGCCACCGCCCGAGCCGCCGCAGCGGCAAAGTCGGGGTAGTCACAGCTGTCTGCCGTATAGGTGCCGAAGTCCGACACCTCGTGTCCCTGCCGGTTCAGGTGGGCCACAATTTTTTCCTTCAGCGCCAGGGCGCCGTGGTCACAGCCAATCGCAATTTTCATGGTTTTTCTCCTTCATATTAGTTTACATAACAAATCCGCCGTTGACGCCGATGACCTGGCCGGTGACAAAATCCGCCTGGGCCAGGTATACCATGGTCTGGGCAACATCCATTGGGGTGCCGTTGCGCTCCAGGGGCGACTCCTGGGCCAGTCCCTCCAGGGTTTCCGGCTCCAGCCCGGCGCACATATCCGTGAGGATCACCCCGGGAGCCACACAGTTCACCCGGATGCCGCTGGGACCCAGTTCCTTGGCCAGGGCCTTGGTCAGGGCAATCACCGCCCCTTTGGTGGCGGAGTAGGCCGCCTCGCAGGAGGCCCCCACCTGTCCCCACATGGAGGAAATGGTAATCACGCAGCCCCGCTGCTTTCGGAGAAATGCCGGCATGGCAGCGTTGACGCAGTGGTAAATTCCCTTCACGTTCACATCAAACAGCCGGTCCCAGGTATCCTCGGGAAGCTGGGACATGAGTCCGAAGTGCATGATTCCGGCGTTGCACACCAGCACATCCACCTCCCCGATCTGCCGGAACGCCGCTTCCACCTGCTCCCGGCTGGACACGTCGCAGCAGATGGCGGTGGCGCCGGTTTTTTCCGCCACTGCCCGGGCGGCGGCGTGGTTGGAGACGTACAAAAAGAAAACCCGGCAGCCCTGGGCGGTGAACCGTTCCACCGCCGCGGCGCCGATGCCCCGGGAGCCGCCGGTAATCACCACGGTTTCCATAAAAGAATCCTTTCTCAAGAAAACGGGCTGCAAGCAGCCCGTTCAGCGTTTCAAATGTCTCACAGAGTTTGCCGCCAGGGGCGGCAAATAAGATAAATTCTATTTTCGGCCGGGGCGCGTACCTGGACGAAAATACTTCTCAGGCTGCAAGTGTGGAGTTTGTCCCCCACAAAGGGACAAACTCTGCGCACAGCAGACTGCAAAAACTTGTCGGAAAGCCCCGAAGGGGATTTTCGACAGTCTCAAACGGGCTGCAAGCAGCCCGTTTTGGTTATCCTCTTCTTCTGCTCCGGCTCCGGTTCTCGGAATAAGCCCGGATGGAGGACAGCTTGCTGTCCGACTCGGTCATAAAGGCCTTCAGCTTCTCCTCAAACAGCTGGTCCGCCGTCTTGGGGGCCGCCGGCTGAACCGGTGCCTGCTGGGGTCTGGGGCCGTGGGAATCCCGGCTCTGGAAATTGCCGCCCTCCCGACGTCCATTGGAATTGCGGAAGTTCGGTCTGCCGCCTTCCCGCTGGGGTTTGGGTTCCAGCCGCTTGATGGACAGATTGATCTTGCCGTTTTCATTGCCGATCACCATCACCTTCACATCCTGGCCCTCGGTCAGGTGCTGGTGGATGTCGCTGACATAGGCGTTGGCAACCTCGGAAATATGTACCATCCCGGTCTTGTTATCCGGCAGGGTAATAAATGCACCGAAGTTGGTGATGGATTTCACTTTTCCTTCCAAGACAGCTCCTACAGTTAACTCCATATTTGCTCTGCTTCCTCCATATAGTAAGGCAACACCGTTGCCTGAATTACGATTGGGGCTGAATCACCACGGTCCGGGAATCATACAGTCCCAGCTCCTCCCGGGCGATTTCCTGAATGCTCTGGATCGAGTCCAGCCGGGCGGTTTTTTCCTCCAGCAGGACGTTGGCGTACTGAATGTCGGCGGCCTCCTGGCGCAGCCGCTCCGTCTCCGCCTGAATGGCGCTGTGGGTCCAGTTCAGCGCGATCAGGGCCCCGGCGGAAAAGACGACCAGCAGCGTGACGCACACCGTGAGAACCATGCTTGCCGGGTGCACCACCACTTTCAGCTGTTTTCTGGGATAGACGTTTTTTGCCATGGACCGTACCTCCGGGATCTGGTCGGGAGAGCCGACAGTGTTTCCACCTTATTGTAACCCATTTTTCCCCAGATGCAAACAAAATTTTCGTAAATTGCAAAAATTTTTTCCCAGGTGCCCAAAAAAGCCCCCACATTGCCCCCAGTATTTGCCAAATTCCGGAAAATACCGGTTGGAGCCATCGCCCTGCGGTGGCCTCCCACACCACTGCCCCGGCCAGAAGTCCCCACACATACCCCAGCCGCAGGTCCCCGGCGCACACCCCGAAGCCCAGGTAGATATACGCCCACCAGGCGCCCAGCACCACCAGGCCGTCCGCCAGATGACGGTGCCGGCGGCCCAGAGGACGGAGAAACCCGTACAGCAGCCCCAGCGCCGCCCCCAGCAGCAGGCTGGCAACCAGCCGGAAGAAGGCTGTCTCCGGCGTCACCGGAACAGGCCCCGCCACCGGCCGGTCTGCCGGGGCTCCTCATACACCAGGGAGGTCACCACGCCATCCACCGCCACCTGGCCGCCGTCCAGGGACAGGGTCTTCAGCTGCAGTTCCCTGCCGGAAATCACCAGGGTGCCCAGGGAGGTTTGCAGCACCACACCCCCTTCGTCGAAACTCACCACTTCTGTCACGCCGGTCATGGTCAGCTGCCGGCGCTCGTTGAGCTGCAATTTGTGGGGTAACTGTTCCTGCTCCATGCCATCCCTCCTTACCTGGCACAGTGTATGTCCCCCCGGGGCAAAAAATACCCCCGCCGCCGAAACAGGAAAAATGGCAGGCACTTTCGTGCCTGCCATCGTTATACCATCTCAGCCGAAGCGGAGGGGGAAGATTTTACACTGTCTCAGCGGCTGCCCTTGTCGTAGGGAATGCCTTCGGCCTTGGGGGCCCGGGACTTCTTGGAGGTGAAAGCCAGCACCGCCAGGGTCACCAGGTACGGCAGCATCCGGTACAGGTGAGAGCTGATTCCCAGCTCCGCCAGCAGGTACACCCCGTCGCCGTTGATGTCGATAGAACTGTAGGCTGCGGCAATGCACTTGAACAGACCGAACAGCAGGGATGCTCCGGCGATATTCAGGGGTTTCCAGTTGCCGAAGATCATAACCGCCAGGGCCAGGAAGCCGAAGCCCGCCACATCGCCGTTGGCGGTGCAGTTGGCGGTGGTCAGGGAGTACACGAAGCCGCCCATGCCTGCCAGCGCACCGGAGATGGTGGTGCCGGCATAGCGCATCTTGTAGACATTGATGCCCAGGCTGTCCGCCGCTTGGGGATTTTCACCGCAGGAGCGAAGCCGCAGGCCAAAGCGGGTCTTGTACAGCAGGACAGACAGCACAATGAAAAGCAGAATGCACACATAGGTGGCCAGGTACACCTTGTTCAGGAAGGTCTCTCCCAGGAAGCCGATATCCGTAGACTTGTCAATGCCGAAGGTGGACTTCTTCAGCATGAACCAGGAGGCGGCATCGCCGGTGGACATCATCAGGGTATTCTGGTTCACCAGCACCCGGATCAGGAACAGCACCAGGGCAGGAGCCATCAGGTTCAGCGCCGTGCCGCCGATGGTCTGGTCCGCCCGCAGATTGATGGAGGCGAAGCTCAGCAGCAGGGAGAAGACAGCGCCCATGATCGCCGCGGCAGCCATGGCCATCAGCTCCAGCCCCTGGAGCGTCAGCCAGTCTCCGGCCCGGGCAGCGTCGGTAAACACGTCAAATTTCTGCATGGAGTAGACGAAGTACACGCCGATAAAGGCGCCGAAGATCATAATGCCTTCCAGTGCCAGGTTGATGATACCGCTGCGCTCGGCAAACACACCGGCCAGAGCCACAATCATCAGCGGCACCGCATAGAGCATGGTCTGCTGAATCAGAAACGTCATGCCTGCTCCCCTCCTTTCTGCCGGGCCTGCTCCTGGGCGGATTTCTCCTCCGGCGTGGGCTCGGCGTTGACGTTGGTTGCGCCCGCCTTCCGCTTGCTGGTGAGCAGCATCCGGATCACCAGGGAGAAGGCGCTCAGGTACACAATCACCGAAATAATCACGTCGGTGATATATTCGTTGTAAGCGGTGTAGCCCGTCAGCTGCTGGCCTACGATATCCAGCATGGCCATAAAGATGGCGGTGAACACCACGCCGATGGGATTATTCACGGCCAGCAGGGCCACGGGAATGCCGTTGAAGCCGGTGGCCGGCAGGGACTGATAGGTGGACCAGTAGAACTCGGTATTGCCGGAGAGCCAGTACAACGCAGCGCCGCCGGCAGACAGGGCGCCGGCAATGGCCATGGACAGCACAATGTTGCGCTTGTCGTTGATGCCCGCATAACGGGCGGCATGGCGGTTGGAGCCGCAGGCCTTCAGTTCATAGCCCAATGTGGTCTTGTTGATGAGGATATACATGGCAATGGCAATGAGAATGGCTACCACAATGCCCCCGTTGACCTGGGAGCCGGGAAAAATCTTGTCCAGGCCCAGCTTGGGAGTTGCCACGCCGTTGAAGGTGGTCTTGTAAATATAGCCGGCCTTGGTGTTCTCCACCACGTTCTTGAAGTTGCTCGCATCGAAGGCCCAGGTCACCAGGTTGGCCGCCAGCCAGTTGGTCATGATACAGGCAAGCACCTCGTTGATGTTCAGAAATGCCTTCAGCAGGCCGGGGATGCAGCCCCACAGGGCGCCGGCCAGGCAGCCGCCCAGGAACGCCAGCACCCAGATCAGCCCGGCGGGAACGGTCTCCGAGGGGATGCCCAGGGCAATCATCAGGGACGCCAGCGTACCCATCAGGTACTGTCCGGGAGCGCCGATGTTGAACAGGCCGGTCTTGTAGGCCACCGCCACGGAAAGGCCGGTCATCACCAGGGGCATGGCCCGGAAGAGCATATTGCCCCAGGACTGGGGATTGTAGCCCCAGGTCAGCTTACCCGCCGCATCCCGTCCGGTGGAGAAGATACCGGCGAAAATCAGCCGCACGCCGTCCCAGATGCCCTGTCCGGTGATGGTTTCCTTGGTCAGGCCCACGATGACCACAACCACGATACCAACCAGCAGGCCCACCGCAATGGAGATCAGGGAAGCCAGCACCTTTTTGGTGGCTTCTTTTTCATAGATCGACAACAGGGAGTTTTTCACTGCCGGGTTCCTCCTTTCCCGCTGCGCTTGGCGCCTGCCATATACAATCCCAGTTCCTGAACCGTGGTGGTCTTGGGGTCCAGTTCGCCCACGATCTCACCTTCGTACATCACCAGAATCCGGTCGGATACATTCATCACCTCGTCCAGCTCCAGAGAGACCAGCAGCACAGCCTTACCCGCGTCCCGCTGGGCCACCAGCTGGGCGTGGATATACTCAATGGCGCCTACGTCCAGGCCCCGGGTGGGCTGGACCGCAATCAGCAGGGGGCAGCCCCGGTCAATTTCCCGGCCGATGATGGCCTTCTGCTGGTTGCCGCCGGACATACTCCGGGCGATGGTAACCGGCCCCTGGCCGCTGCGCACATCATACTGCTCGATGATCTTGGTGGCATAGCTGCGCACTGCGTCCCCCTTGATAAAGCCCATGTGCTGGAACCGGGGTTCCCGGAAGGACTGAAGCACAATGTTGTTTTCCAGGGTGTCGTCCAGCACCAGGCCGTGCTTGTGCCGGTCCTCGGGGATATGGCTCAGCCCCGCCTGGCTGCGCTTATGCACGCTGGCATGGGAAATGTCCTTGCCGCACAGGGTAACCTTTCCGGCAGAGGTCTTCTCCAGTCCGGTCAGGCCGTAGACCAGTTCCGTCTGGCCGTTGCCGTCGATGCCGGCGATGCACACAATCTCCCCGGCCCGGACCTGGAAGGATACATCGTGGACGGCATTTTTCTTGCTGTTCTTGGCGTGAACGGTCATACCCTGGACGTCCAGAATCACATCGCCGGGCTTGGCCTCGTCCTTTTCCACCTGCAGCTGCACCGGACGGCCCACCATCATATTGGACAGCTCCTGCTGGTTGGTGTCCTGGATATTCACGGTGCCCACCAGGCGGCCTTTGCGCAGCACGGTGCACCGGTCCGCCACCGCCATGATCTCGTTGAGCTTGTGGGTGATGAACAGAATGGACTTGCCCTCCTTGGCGAAGCCCCGCATGATCTCCATCAGTTCGTCAATCTCCTGAGGGGTCAGCACCGCGGTGGGTTCGTCAAAGATCAGAATTTCGTTGTCCCGGTAGAGCATCTTCAGGATTTCGGTACGCTGCTGCATACCCACGGTGATGTCCTCTACCTTGGCGTCCAGATCCACATGGAGCTTGTACTTTTCCGACAGTGCCTGCACCTTCTCCCGGGCGACTTTCCGCTGCAGGAAGCCCATTTTGGTGTCCTCCGCACCCAGGATGATGTTGTCCAGTACCGTGAACACATCCACCAGCTTGAAATGCTGATGAACCATGCCGATGTGCAGCGCCGTGGCGTCATTGGGATTGTGAATCTTCACAACCTCCCCATTTTTCTTGATCACGCCTGCCTCCGGCTGATACAGACCAAACAAAACCGACATCAGCGTGGATTTACCGGCGCCGTTTTCACCCAGCAGCGCATGGATTTCTCCCGCTTTCAGCTGCAGGGTTATGTTGTCATTGGCAACGATACCGGGAAACTCTTTTCTGATGTTGAGCATTTCGATAACGTATTCCGACTGCATAAGCATTGCCCCTCCTTCCCGAATTTCACACAGGATTATTATATACTGCCCCCGATGGAATTGCAAGAAAAGAATGGATTTTTCCTTTTTCTTCTCAATATGACGCTTCTTACGGGCTTGCCCCGGTTCTGCTCCGGTTTCCCCGGGATTCTTTGTTCCCTTTCTTCCTGTTTTGAATCAAAATAGCCCCTGATATTGTCCCCCGTTCAGGGACAGTTTCCCCCGTTTCCACCGGACGATTCCGGAGGAATTCCCACGCAAAAGGGCGCAGCCGAAGCTGCGCCCTTGCAAAACGATTCTTTTGTTGATTACTTGACGATGTTCACCGTCACGTTGTCGGTGCTGGCGGGTTCGGGAACGTCAGAACCGTCAACCGTCAGGGTGCCGTCCACGATCTGGGCCAGCATGGCTTCGTACTCTTCCACGGTCCAGCCTTCCAGAGACCAGGTGTCGGTGGGCAGGCCCACAGCGCCCTCGGCAGCGCCCAGGGTAACAGCGGTGCTCACATCGCCCACAAAGGCAGTCCAGGTTTCCTCGGACTCAGCAGCGGTCAGAGCCTGCTGGGCAGCAGCGCCGATGCCCTTCATGGCAGAAGTGATGACGGTGGGGGACTCGTAGGACTGGTCCACGTCCACGCCGATGACCTTGCCGTCCTCAGCGGAAGCAGCGGCGGAGATGGACTGGAACATGGAGCCGCCGCAGGCGAAGATCACCTCGGTGCCGTTCTGGTACCAGCCGGCAGCCATGGTCTGCAGCTCATTGGAAGCAGAGAAGGAGGAGCCGTACAGCCAGGAGTAGTTCATCTCAACCTGGACGCCCAGTTCCTTGGCAGCCGCGTCAGCGCCCTGGACAAAGCCGTAGCCGTAACGGTTGCAGGCAGCGTTGGTGCCGCCGCCGCCGCCGGAGAAGCCCAGCTTGGTGTAGCCGTCCATGACAGCAGCATAGCCGGCCAGGTAGCCGCACTGCTCTTCCTGGAAGGCGATGGAAGCAACGTTGGCCAGGTTCAGGGGGGAGCCGTCAATGAAGACGAACTTCACATCGGTGAACTCCTCGGCAGCCTTTCTCAGGGCAGCCTCCTGCAGGAAGCCGGCGCAGACGACGACTTCGGCGCCGTTGTCGGCGGCCAGCTTCATGGCGTTGTAGCGGTCGTCATCGGTGGCCTCGTTGCCATTGGCGGGCTGATAGTACTTGTAGGACTTGCCGGCGGCGGCAGCGTACAGCTTCACGCCGTCATAGGTGCCCTGGTTGAAGGACTTGTCCTTCAGGGAGCCCACGTCGGTGACGAAAGCGATCTGATACTTGCCATCGCTGGAAGTCATCTCGTCGGCAATGTCGTCTGCGGACTGGGCAGCGGCTTCGGTTTCACCGGCAGCGGCGGTCTCGCCAGCAGCCTGGGTCTCACCGGCAGCAGCGGTGGTGGAAGTGGTATCGCTGGAGCCGCAGGCGGCCAGAGACATCACCATGACCAGAGCCAGCAGAAGAGCCAGAATCTTCTTCATGATTTCATTCCTCCAAAAATCATTTTCGGCATTTTTACATACCGTTTACATTGTCGCACATTCTCGACAAAAAATCAACCATAGATTTTCATGATTTTCT
>DVKV01000140.1 GCA_018715835.1 Candidatus Faecousia intestinavium
TCAGCTCATAAAAATCGCAGAGCATGGTCAGGTTCAGTTTCTCGTTGACAACCATGTCGGTCACCTCGCACATAATATTGGTTTCATTATAGGGAAGATCCAGAAAAATAGCAACCCATTTCTCCGGAAAATCTCATGTAAATCCGGAAATCACGCTCTCCGGGACAAATGGTTTCCGGTTGACAGCGGGGGCTGTTTCGGGTATAGTTAAATCAGAAAGGTTGTGATTGCCATGGAATTGGAAGTTGGATTGAAGGGGGCCGCAGCCACACTGGCGGAGCGGTCGGACACCGCACTGGAGGTCGGCTCCGGGGATCTGCTGGTCTACGCCACCCCCTGCATGGCTGCCCTGATGGAGGGCGCTGCCTGCGAAGCCATCGCCGGTTGCCTGAAGGAAGGCCAGACCACCGTGGGCACCGCCCTGAACATCGCCCACACTTCCGCCACCCCGGTTGGCATGGAGGTCCGGGCGGAGGCAGAGGTCACCGCCGTGGAAGGGAAAGTGATTACCTTCTCGCTCAAGGCTTTTGACGAATCCGGAGAGATCGGAAGCGGCACCCACACCCGCGTCATTGTGAACAGTCAGAAATTTTTGGACAAGACATACAGCAAGCTGTAAGGAGGTATCGGTATGCAAGATTACGGCGCCATGATCCGCAGCGTTTTTGAGCTGGGCAGCGTCCGGGATGGGGAGCTGCTGTTTGAGGCCTGCATCAAAAACGCCTTTCCCACCTTCCATTTCCGTCGGCTGGAACTGATCCGGTTTCTGAAGGAGCCACAGTATATGGAAGGCCGCAGCTGGAACCATGTGTTTGAGATTAAAAAATCCGAGCTTCAGGGTCAGCCGGTCTGGGAGGTCCACTGCCACCGGGTGACCATGGGCAAGACTCCGGACAAACACGTCTACCTGGATTACATGACCTTGGGTTTCGTTCAGTACATTTCCGAATAAAGCAGAATAACGCAAATGTCCCCGTCGGAATCATCCGGCGGGGACTGCTTTTATTTTCCTTTGTCGGCGGCAATCAGACGCTTCATGGCTTCAATGCCCACCTTCACTGCCCCTGTGGTATCCTCAGTCATGGGCATGGCCAGACCGGCCTTCTCCCGCTCCTGATTCCACACCGCATGGAAGCAGCTGCCGCAGCGCACGCCCAGAGCCGCCGCCACCACAAACAGAGCGGCAGATTCCATCTCACTGGCCTTCACCCCCAGCCGTTTCCAGCTCTCCCACTTTTGCAGCAGGTCATAGGAAACGGGAGACTTCTCCGGGCTGTGCTGGCCGTAGAAGGCGTCCTTGCACTGCACCACACCCACATGGGTCCGGTAGCCCAAATCCTCCGACGCCGCTTTCAGCGCCGCGGTAATGTCAAAATCTGCCACCGCCGGGAACTCAATGGGCGCGTATTCCAAAGAGGTATGCTCATACCGAATGGCGCCGGTGGCCACCACTACATCCCCGGGCAGCACATCCATTGCGATGCCCCCGCAGGTGCCCACCCGGATGAAGGTATCGGCGCCGATGGCCGCCAGTTCCTCCATGGCAATGGAGGCAGAGGGGCCGCCGATACCGGTGGAGCATACGGTGACCTTCTCCCCCAGCAGAGTTCCGGTGTAAATGTTATATTCCCGGTTCATGCCGATATGCACCGGATTGTCAAAATACGCCGCAATGGATTCACACCGCCCCGGGTCCCCGGGAAGAAACACATAGCGGCCCACATCGCCCTTCCGGCAATGAATATGATACTGCATGCCAATATCCTGCACAGAAATCACCTCGTTTAAAAGTATTGTTTTGTATAGGATATCATAATTTCCTGGTTTTTGCAAGTAAAGTCTGTTTCGTTCCGGCTCAGGGGGCTTCCGGATAAGTCTTATTTTTCCAGTACCACCATTTCAGTTTCTCCGGCTCATGAACCGTCTGCTCTGCATAGTACACCGCCAGCCGGAATACATACAGCTGGCATCGGTCCTCCTGGAATCCTTTGTACAGGCAGTCCAGCCGGTATAGTTCCTCCGGAGACCGGCCCTTCAGATCCTCCACGCAGGTGATGCCGATGTTGATCAGGTCCTGTTCGATGTTCTTCCCCACCCCGGGTATCCGCCGCAGATCGCCCATCCTGTTTTCTCCTTTCCCAATGCAAAACCCGGGACAGCCCTGGCTGTCCCGGGCGTTTGTTTATCTGCCCAGCCGTTCCTTTTCAAAATGGTTCTTGGTCAGCTTCACCACCACACCGGACAGCCCCAGCAGGGCAATCAGGTTGGGAATGGCCATAAAGCCGTTCAGGGTGTCGGCAATGTTCCAAACCAGTTCCAGTTCCAGGGTAGCGCCGATCACCACCGCCGCCACAAACAGAATCTGGTACACCACCACATACCGGGTTCCCGCCAGGAACTCAAAGCACCGGGAACCATACAGGGACCAGGACAAAATGGTGGACAGGGCAAACAGACCGATGCCGATGGCGATAATCAGCGCACCAAGCCGGTGACCAAACACTGTGGAAAAGCTGGCGCTGATCAGCTCCGCACCGGCACTCTGTCCCCAGGTCACTTCCACACCGCCTTCCACACCGCACAGCAAGGTCAGCGCCGTCAGGGTGCAGATCACGATGGTGTCCATGAATACCTCAAAAATGCCGTACAGGCCTTGCTTCACCGGGTCCATTTCGGAGCTGGCCGCATGGGCCATGGGCGCAGAGCCCAGACCGGCCTCGTTGGAGAACACGCCCCGTCCCACGCCCTTCTGAATGGTGGACATAATGGTAATGCCGAAGGCACCGCCCAAAGCCGCCTGGGCATTGAAGGCACCCTGGAAAATCATAGAGAAGACTTTTCCCACGCTGCTCAGGTTGGCAAACACCACGCACAGGGCGCACACAATATAAATTGCCGCCATCAGGGGCACCATCTTTTCCGCCACCATACCGATGCGCTTGATGCCGCCGAACAGCACCATGGCTACAATCACCGCCACCAGCATGCCTACCACCAGGCTGGACACCGGCACCGTCTGGCCGAACATCTGCAGCGTTGCCCCGGCGGTATTTCCCCCGAAGGCGTCAATGGTGGTGTTGATGGAGCCGGCGATGGTATTGACCTGGGTCATATTGCCGATGCCGAAGGCCGCTACCGCACCCAGCACACTGAATACCACGGCAAGGGGATACCATTTCTGGCCCAGACCGTTTTTGATGTAGTACATGGGGCCGCCCACATAGTCGCCCTTTTCATTGCGCTCCCGGTAGCGCACCGCCAGCACCACCTCAGCATACTTGGTCACCATGCCGAACAGGGCTGAAATCCACATCCAGAACACGGCTCCCGGACCGCCCACCGTGATGGCGCCGGTGACACCGGCAATGTTGCCGGTTCCCACAGTGGCCGCCAGAGCAGTGGTCACCGCCTGGAAGGGGGTCACCTCCCCGTGTCCGGCCTCCTGCTTGTGGAACACCTTGCCGATGGTGTTTTTCATGGCATAGCCGAACTTATGGAACTGAATGAAGCCCACCCGGGCACTGAGGTAAACGCCGGTGCCCACCAGAAGCAGCAGCATCCAGGGCCCCCAGGCAATGTCATTGAGGAATTTTACGATTTCGGTCAGTGTCATAAAAGGTACCTCTTCTTTCCCGTAGATGTACTTTATCATACTAAATTGAAAGCAGAAATGCAAGTACATCTTTTATTTCATGCAAAATTTTGGCAGGGCCATGGCCCTGCCAAATGGGAAATCAGAAAAAGCTGACCTGGCTGGTATCGGGAAGCTCTCCAAAGGCACCGGCCTCTTTCAGCATCTGCATATGGGTTTTGGACACCTTGGGACAGGCCGCCGCCACTTCCTCCACGGACAGGAAGGTCTTTCCCTTGCGCCCCTCCATCAGGTCCCAGGCAGCGCTTTCCCCCAGGCCGGAGATGGCCACAAAGGGGGGCAGCAGCTTGCCGTCCTTCACCAGGAACTTGGTAGCGTGGCTTTCATAGATGCTGATGGGCAGGAATTCAAAGCCCCGGAGGTAGAACTCATAGGCCACTTCCAACGTGGTGAGCAGGTCCTCATCCTTGGCGGTGGCGTCCTCGTTCTTCTCGATGGCGTTGATATTCTCCACCACGGTGTCGATACCATGGGTCATCAGCACCGCATCGAAGCCGCCCTTCTGGCTGCGGCGGTAGAAGTAGGCAGCATAAAACGGCAGAGGATGGTGCACCTTGAACCAGGCAATCCGGAAAGCCATCATAACATAGGCCACGGCGTGGGCCTTGGGGAACAGATACTTGATCTTTTTACAGGAGCCAATGTACCAGTCCGGTACCCCGGCGGCCACCATCTCCTCCTCCGCCCCTTCCGGCAGGCCTCTGCCCTTCCGGACGGACTCCATGATCTTGAAGGACCGTTTCTCCGGCATTCCGCAGGAAATCAGATACACCATGATGTCGTCACGGCAGCCAATGGTGCCGTCAACGGTGGCGGTTTTGGAGGTAATCAGATCCTTGGCGTTGCCCAGCCACACGTCGGTGCCGTGGGAGAAGCCGGACAGCCGCACCAGAGTATCGAATCGGGTGGGCATGGTGTCCAGCAGCATTCCCCGGGTGAACCGGGTGTTGAACTCGGGAATAGCCACCGCCCCGGTGGGTCCAAGAATCTTGTCATCCTCGTAGCCCAGCACCTTGGAGGAGGTGAAAATGGACATGGTGTCCTTGTCGTCCAGGGGGATGGTCTTGGCGTCCACCCCGGTCATATCCTCCATCATCCGAATCATGGTGGGGTCATCGTGGCCCAGCATATCCAGTTTCAGCAGGTTTTCCTCCATGGAGTGGTATTCAAAATGGGTGGTGATCTGGTCGGAATTGGGGTCATCCGCCGGGTGCTGTACCGGGCAGAAATCCCAGATTTCATTCTCCTGGGGGATAACCACCAGGCCGCCGGGGTGCTGGCCCGTGGTCCGGCGGACACCCACGCAGCCGGCTGCCAGCCGGGCTTCCTCCGCCCGGCTGGCGGTTTTGCCCCGCTCGGACAGGTATTTCTTCACATAGCCGAAGGCGGTCTTTTCCGCCACGGTACCCACGGTTCCCGCCCGGAAAACGTGGGACTTTCCGAACATTTCGATACAATAGGCGTGGGCTTTTGCCTGATATTCGCCGGAGAAGTTCAGGTCGATATCCGGCACCTTGTCGCCGCCGAATCCCAGGAAAGTTTCAAAGGGGATGTTGAAGCCGTCCTTCTCCATCTTCGTGCCGCACTTGGGGCACACCGCATCCGGCAGGTCTGCGCCGCAGTTGTAGCCCTTGGGCACCTCCAGCACCGTGTGCTTACATTCCGGGTTGGGGCAGCGGTAGTGGGGCGGGAAGGAATTAACCTCGGTAATGCCGGACATATAGGCCACGATGGAAGAACCCACGGAGCCACGGGAACCCACCAGATAGCCGTGCTCCAAAGAGTTCTGCACCAGCTTCTGGGCGGACATATAAATCACGTCATAGTGGCAGGAAATGATGTCGTGCAGTTCCGTCTCCACACGCTTGACAAACAGCTCCGGCGGATTGTCTCCGTAGAGCCGATGGAATTTGCCGTACACCAGATTTTTCAGATCCTCTACAGAGTTTTCGATTTTGGGGGCGAACAAGTTGTGGGGTACCGGCCGCAGGCTCTCGCACATATCCGCAATGAGATTGGGGTTGGTGACCACGATCTCGTAGGCCTTCTCTTCACCCAGATAGGAAAACTCCTTCAGCATCTCATCGGTGGTGCGAAAATACAGGGGGTTGGGCTTGTCCGCATCATCAAAGCCCTTGGTGGCCAGCAGAATGTGCCGGAAGATTTCATCCTCCGGATTCAGGAAGTGGACGTCGCCCGTGGCCACCACCAGCTTGCCCAGCTCCTCCCCCAGCCGGACAATGGTCCGGTTATAGTTGCGCAGATCCTCCATGTCCCGGGCCATGCCCTTGTCCAGCATGAAGCGGTTATTGGCCAGAGGCTGGATTTCCAGGAAATCATAGAACGAGGCAATCCGTTTCAGTTCGTCGTCGCTCTTTCCGTCCAGCACCGCCTGGAACAGTTCTCCCGCCTCACAGGCGGAGCCGATGATCAGCCCCTCCCGGAGCCTCAGCAGGTCGGACTTGGGAATCCGGGGGACACGCTTGAAATATTGCAGATTAGAGTCGGAAATCAGATGATAGAGGTTGCGCAGGCCCACCTGGTTCTTGGCAAACAGGATGATATGCCGGGCCTGACGGTTGGTCACATGGCTGCCGGAGCGCAGATGGATCATGGCCGGGTTGATGGCCTGGAGGGTATGGACGTCCTGCTCTTCCTCCAGCTTTTCCATCAGCTTGGTCATGATCAGGCCGCAGGTCATGGCGTCGTCCCCCGCCCGGTGGTGGTTGAAGTCCGGCAGGCTCAGCGCTTCCGACACAATGTTCAGCTTGAATTTGTTCAGATGGGACAGCAGATTCTGAGACAGTATCAGGGTATCCACCGCAGTGTAATGATACGGCAGTCCCTGCCGCTCGCACTCTGCCCGGATAAAACCGGTATCAAAGTCGGAGTTGTGGGCCACCAGCACCCGCCCCCCGATAAAGTCCAGGAATTTCGGCAGAACCTCCTGAATTTTCGGCGCTCCCTGGAGCATCTCCTGGGTAATGCCGGTGAGCTCCACAATTTTCTGATCCAGAACCCGCTCCGGGTCCACAAAGGTCTGGAACCGGTCAATTTCCACGCCTTGTTTCAGAATCACCGCGCCGATTTCAATGATCCGGTCATTCCGGGAGGAAAGTCCGGTAGTTTCCAGGTCAAAGGCCACGAACTCCTGATCAAAGGTCATGTCCTGGTCTCCGTGAACCACAATCCGGTCGTCCACATCATTGACATAATATCCTTCGCAGCCGTAGAGAATCTTGATGTTCTCGTCAGTCCCCGCCACCTTGGCCTTGGCTGCCGCTTTCATGGCATCGGGGAAGGACTGGGCCACACCATGGTCGGTAATGGCAATGGCCCGGTGGCCCCAGGCCGCCGCCTGCTTTACCGCGTCGGCGGTCACCGTCAGGGCATCCATGTTGGACATGGTGGTGTGCAGATGCAGCTCCACCCGCTTGCCGTTGGGAGCGGTATCCTTTCGCTTCTCCATGGCGCCGGGCATCATGGCGTAGGGCTTGAGCACCATCTCATTTTCAAACCGGTCCTCGATGGGCTTGCCCTGGACCCGCAGCACCGAGCCGATTTTCACGTTGTCCAGAATGGGCTTGGCCTCTCCCGCTTCCAGGAAGCGGCTGATGCGCACAGAGTTGGTGTTGTCGGTCATGTCGAACTTCACCACCCAGGCGTTGCGCTTTTTCAGCTCCTTGTGATCCACGTTGAAAACCCGGCCCTCTACAATCACCGTGCCCATATCCAGGCTCAGGTCCTTCATGGCAACAGGCGTTCCCTTGAAGGGTTTGCCGTAGAAGGCCTCGTTGGGGGGCGCCGCCTTGGCTTCCGACTGCTTGCCGCCGGCCCCGCCGCCCCCTGCCGGCAGACTGCCCAGCAGGTTCTGGCGCATGGCGTCCATGGCATCGAACAGGGCCTTCCCCTCCAGGGTCTCCCCCGCCGTCACCGTGATGGTCACCGGAGCGGCAAACCGTTCCCGCAGCACCGACTGGACCTGGGGAATCAGCTCTTCCAGTTCCTTTTTCCCGTTGGCCACCAGCTGAATGGTCAGAGCAGGGCCATCCCAGGTCCACTTGGCTCCCGCGAGAGACCCCCGGGTCATGGAGTTCCGGCTGACGAACAGCTCCATCAGCTCCTCCGGCTCTACGCAGTGAAGCTGGTCCTCCGGATGGGTGGCCGTCAGTTCCACCCGCCGCAGGCCGTAAAGCCGGGCAATTTCCTTCCCCGCCTGATTCAGCAGCCGCTGGGGGATATACAAATCCCGGTGCAGTGCCACATGAACCGCCCGCTCCTCCATATGGATATCCGCAGCGACAATGGCCGCCTGAGACAGGGCTGCATCCAGCCCCTCAGGCGGCTCATAGTCCGGGAACATATTGTAAAGTGTTACTTGCTCGTTCATAGTGATCTTTTTCTCCGTCAGAGCAAACCCTCCGGGAGGAAAGATTTCTTCCCTCCCGGCATGGGTTACAAGTTCTCAATCCGGCGCAGCAGAGCAGGCAGCAGCTGCTCATAGGGAAGCTTCTCCACCTGCTCTCCCTTCTCAAAAATCATGCCCCAGCCGTCGCCGCCGGCGATGCCGATGTCCGCCTCCCGGGCCTCCCCGGGACCGTTGACCACGCAACCCATCACCGCCACGGTAATGGGTTTCTTGCAGTCCTTCAGGGCCGCATCCACCTGGTTTACCAGGCCGATCAGGTCAATCCGGGTCCGTCCGCAGGTGGGGCAGGAGATGATGTTTACACCTTCTTTGCGCAGTCCGGCTGCTTTCAGAATGTCCTTGGCGGCGTATACTTCCTCCACCGGGTCGTCAGTCAGACTCACCCGGATGGTATCGCCGATGCCGTCCAGCAGCAGCGCGCCGATGCCCATGGCGGATTTGATCAGTCCCTGCTTCACCGGGCCGGTTTCCGTGACGCCGATGTGCAGCGGGTAGTCGCATTTGCTCCGGAACAGCCGGGCCGCCGCCACCATGGTGGGCACCGTGGAGGATTTCATGGACACGCAGGTATCATAAAACCCTTCCTTTTCCAGCAGCTCCAGGTGCTGAAAGGCACTCTCCACCAGGGCTTCCGCCGTGGGATGACCGTACTTTTCCAGCAGCTTTTTATCCAGGCTGCCGCCGTTGACGCCGATGCGGATGGGAATGTGCTTTTCCCGGCACACCTCCACCACCGCCTTCACCCGCTCCGGCCCGCCGATGTTGCCGGGGTTGATGCGGATTTTGGCGGCGCCGCCCTCCGCTGCCGCAATGGCCAGCTGATAATCAAAATGAATGTCCGCCACCAGAGGCAGAGGGCTTTCTTTCGCAATCTCCGCAAAGCCCCGGGCCGCCTCTCGGTTGGGCACTGCCAGCCGGGCAATCTGACACCCGGCGGCTGCCAGCTGCCGGATTTGCCGCAGGGACCCCTCCACATCCGTGGTTTTGGTGTTGAGCATGGACTGAATGACCACCGGAGCGCCGCCGCCAATGGGCACGCCACCTACCAGTATCTGTCTAGTCATAACTTCTCTCCTGTTAAAAAGCACTCAGCGAAACAGAAAAATAATATCCTT
This sequence comes from Candidatus Faecousia intestinavium, assembly GCA_018715835.1. Taxonomy (GTDB): domain Bacteria; phylum Bacillota; class Clostridia; order Oscillospirales; family Oscillospiraceae; genus Faecousia; species Faecousia intestinavium. The sequence continues at coordinate 9,197 of DVKV01000140.1, forward strand.
GAACATCACCAGGGCCATCAGTCCCAACAGCAGGACCATGCCCGCGCCGTGAAGATACCCTTCATACTTGGGGTCAATTTTCTTTCGAGTGACTGCCTCCGCTGCCGTGGTAATCAGAAGGCACACCACCCGGCCGCCGTCCAGGGCGGGGATGGGCAGCAGGTTCATGATCGCCAGGTTGATGGCAATGAACGCGCCGAAATACAGCATATTCAGCAGAGCATCCACCCAGGTCGCGGAGACCTCCGCCACCACGCTCATCTGCTGGACGATGCCTACCGGTCCGGACAAATCCTTCAACCCCACCTGGCCCTGAACCAGCATCTGCAAGCTCAGCCGGACAATCCGCACGGTGTCCATGCTCTGGTTCCAAGCATAGGCCAGCTTGCCGCCAAAATCCAGGTCTTCTATGGTAAAGTTCATACCGTAAAGCATCTGGGTGGTACCGTCCGCCTGCTCCACCGGATGCTTTTCCATCCGCAGGTCCTTCAGTTCCACCTTTTCTCCGTCCCGCACAACCACAAGATCATGCACCTCGCCGCCGTTCAAATCCAGCAGCATGGAAAAATCGCCGTAAACGTAGATCTTCTCTCCATCCACTTCCACAATCCGGTCTCCGACCTGGAGCCCGCCCTCCTGGTTCAGCGTGGCAAAGTCCTCGAATCCGGAGATCACCGGCACCACCACCTGCTGGGTGGGCAGATACACCACCATCATCAGCAGCACGCCCACCAGGAAGTTCATGGCCGCTCCCGCCACCAGAATAATCAGCCGCTTCCACCAGGCCGCCTTGCTGAAGGCATGGGGATTGTCGCTGTCCCCGTCCTCGCCCTCCATGGCGCAGTAGCCGCCGATGGGAATGGTGCGGATGGCGTACAAGGTATCCCCGATCTGCTTTTTCCACAGGGCCGGTCCCATGAACAGGGAAAATTCATTTACCTGCACCCCGGACAGCTTTGCCGCGGCAAAGTGGCCCAGCTCGTGGACAAAAATCAGCACACTGAACAGAATAATTGCGAACAGAATTGTCATAAAAAGCCTCGCTTTGCATGGAAAGTGGAATTCCGGAGGAATTCAGCGCAGCTGTTCCACAACTTCCCGGGCCTGCCGGTCCGCCATGAGAATTTCCTCCAGTGTCGGGCTGCCCACAAAGGGGACCCGCTCCACCGCCTGGGAAACCAGGCGGTAAATGTCATAAAAACCTATTTTTTCCGCCAGGAACAGGGCCACCGCTTCCTCGTTGGCGCCGTTCATCGCCGGGCAGGCGGTGCCGCCCAGTTTGGCGCACTCCCGGGCCAGAGCCAGGCAGGGGAAGTTCTCCAGATCCGGCGCCGAGAAGCTCAGGCTGCCGCAGCTCAGAAGATCCAGCGGCTCCACCGGAGAGGCAATCCGATCCGGATAAGTCAGGGCCAGCTGAATGGGCAGACGCATATCCGGCGTGCCCATCTGGGCCATCACAGCCCCATCCACGAACTCCACCATACTGTGTACAATGCTCTGGCGGTGAATCACCACGTCCACCTGCTCCAGGGGAAGCCCGTAGAGCCGCATGGCCTCAATCACTTCCAGTCCCTTGTTCATCAGGGTGGCGCAGTCCACCGTAATTTTGGCACCCATCTTCCAGTTGGGGTGCTTCAGGGCATCTGCCTTGGTCACCTGGGTCAGCTGCTCCCGGGTCATGCCGAAGAAAGGCCCTCCGGAGCAGGTGAGAATCAGGCGCTTGACTTCCCGCTTGTTTCCGCAGCCCATGAGGCACTGGAAAATCGCGGAATGCTCCGAATCCACGGGCACAATCTCCGCACCCCAGCGCTCCGCCTCTGCCATCACCAGTTCCCCGGCGCACACCAGGGTCTCCTTGTTGGCAAGACCGATGCGCTTGCCCTGCCGGATGGCAGCCAGGGTGGGCTTCAGTCCCACCATTCCCACCACAGCGGTAATCACGCAGTCCGCCTGGGGCATGGTCGCTGCCTCAATCAGCCCTTCCTCTCCCCAGCTGACCCGAGTGGGAAGGTCGGAAATCTCCGCTTTCAGAGCCATCGCTGCCTGCTCTGTGGCCATCACCGCCAGTTCCGGGCGAAAATCCCGGCACTGCCGGGCCATCCGGGACACATTGCTCCCGGCGGTGAGCGCCGCCACCCGAATTTCCGGCAGACGGCTGAGAATGTCCAGGCTCTGCCGGCCGATGGAGCCGGTGGAACCAAGGATGCTGACACAAGATACCATATGGGCAATCGCTCCTTTTTATACTGCTACCATGGGAATGGTCAGCAAAAACGCCTCCATCAGCGGTGCAACCAGGGTCATGGAATCCAGCCGGTCCAGTACGCCGCCGTGGCCGGGAATCAGATTTCCATAATCCTTGATTCCCGTCTGGCGCTTCACCACCGAGAAGCACAGGTCTCCGAAGGTTCCCACCAGGGACCCCGCCACTCCATAGAGCAGCGCCAGACCATAGTTCACGTCAAATTGCAGGGGCAGGTCCAGGATGAAGGCATATACCAGCATGCCTACCGAGGCGAACACCAGGCCACCCAGCAGGCCCTCAATAGTTTTGTTGGGACTGACCACCGGGGAAAGCTTGTGCTTGCCATACTTGGTGCCCACAAAATAGGCCCCGGTGTCAGACAAAAACGCCACCACGAAGGGAATCAGGATCACATAGCGGCCGATGTTCAGCATGAGAATCCGGATCAGGGAACTGAGCAGATATGGGATTATCAGTCCCGCCATGAAGCACATACCCACCATGTCCAGCTGAACCTTCACATGATCCAGCATCATTTCTGCGTACATGATCATAA
>DVKV01000141.1 GCA_018715835.1 Candidatus Faecousia intestinavium
TGAACAAGTTGCGATGCTTGTTTTTGGTGGTATTGACAAGAGAAACTCTCGATCCTAAATCCACCATAATTTGAAAATTATTTTCTGTTTTTGCAGGAGAAAACAGATATTTTCACGAAAAACTGCATGGCAATTTTGGAAAATCTACCGGAGTTTTCCCCGGAATGCAAAGGGGGCCGCGCGCCTGTCCAACGGAGAAAATCCGGGGGCGGAGGGTGCCGGAAACGGGGGAATACTGCACGTTGACGAAGGGGGGTTCCTTTGATATACTGAAGCTATCATCATTACCGGAAAAGGAGAATGCACCATGCAGGCTAAGCTCAACTGGCTGGCAGATCCCACTGTTTTTCAGGTAAACCGGCTGGCGGCCCATTCCGACCACGTCTGCTATGCGTCCGTTCAGGAGGCCCGGGCAGGGAAGTCCTCCCTGCGTCAGTACCTGGACGGGCAGTGGCTGTTCCGCTGGAGTCCCAACCCGGACACCCGCCCGGCGGATTTCTGGCAGGAAGATTATGACCTGGGACAGTTCGGCACCATCACCGTGCCCGGACACATGGAAACCCAGGGCTTCGGACAGATCCAGTACATCAATAAGCTCTATCCCTGGGACGGTCATACCCCGCTGCATCCGCCGGAGATTGACTGGCAGGACAACCCGGTGGGCTGCTATGTCTGCCAGTTTGACCTGGACCCGGGGCTGGTGGACAAACGGGTGTGCATTTCCTTCCAGGGCATTGAGCAGGCGGCCTATGTGTGGCTGAACGGACAGTTCATCGGCTACTGCGAGGATACCTTCACCCCCTCGGATTTTGACTTGTCTTCCTGCATCCGCCCCACCCGGAACCGGCTGTGCGTTCAGGTGCATAAGCGCAGCACCGCTGCCTGGCTGGAGGATCAGGACTTTTTCCGGTTCTCGGGCATTTTCAGATCGGTGTTCCTGTACGGAAAGCCTGCGGCCCATGTGCAGGATCTGTGGATCCGGCCCACCTTCTTCCCGGAAGAGGACAAGGGACAGCTGGATCTGCGGCTGCAGATTGAGGGCGTTGCCTCGGTACGGGCGAAAATCACCCATCCGAAGGATGGGATTCTCCTGGATGAGGCGCTGGAGCTGACCCGCCAGGGCGATTACTGGTACAGCCCCACCTGGACGTTTGACAAAATCCGCCGCTGGGACCATGACAGCCCGGAGCTGTACCAGCTGAAACTGACGGTTTACACAGAGGAAGGCCGGATGACGGAGTGCATTCCCTACGATTTCGGCTTCCGCCGGATGGAGATCCGGGACAGAATGCTCACCCTGAACGGCTGCCGGCTGATGCTCAACGGCGTGAACCGCCATGAGTGGAATCCCAATACCGGCCGTGCCATCACCGACGCGGATATGGACGCCGCCATGGCCATGTTCAAGGCCAATCGGATCAACGCTGTGCGGACCTCCCACTATCCCAACCAGAGCCGGTGGTATGATCTGTGCGACCGGGAGGGCATCTACGTCATGGATGAAACCAACATGGAGACCCACGGCACCTGGCAGCTGGATATGACGGTGGATCCCACCTGGAACGTGCCCGGCAGCCTGCCGGAGTGGAAGGAGTGCGTCCTGGACCGGGCGAAATCCATGTTTGAACGGGATAAGAATCATGTGTCCGTTCTCTTCTGGTCCTGCGGCAACGAGTCCTACGCCGGAGAGGACATTCTGGCTATGGCGGACTACTTCCGCAGCGCAGATCCCAGCCGGGTGGTGCACTACGAAGGCGTGTTCCACTGCCGGGAGTTTGACGCTGCCTCCGATGTGGAGAGCCGGATGTATGCCACCCCGGAGGAGATCCGGCAGTATCTGGAAACCGACGGGGGAAAGCCCTACCTGAACTGCGAATACCTGCACAACATGGGCAACTCCCTGGGCGGGATGGAGAGCTATGTGCGTCTGGGCGAGGAATTTGCCTGGTACCACGGGGGTTTCATCTGGGACTACATGGACCAGGCCCTGTTCCATACTGACGCCAATGGCCGGAAGGTGCTGGGTTACGGCGGAGACTTCGGAGAGCGGCAGACGGACTACAACTTCAGCGCCAACGGCATTGTCACCGCCGACGGCCAGGAAAAGCCCTGCATGCAGGAGATTCGTTATTGGTACAGCACCCCCCAGCAGCGGCGGCAGCAGGACGAAAATAACCGGGCTGCCCGGCAGGCGATGGAAATGCCGGTGCATAAAACCGCAAAAACGCCGCTGCAGGTCACCCAGGGCGACGGCGCCTGGGGCGTCCGGGGCGAAGGATTCGAGATTCTCTTCTCCATCAGCCAGGCAGGACCCGTGTCCCTGCGCTGGGGAAATACCGAATGGATGTGGCGGGCGCCCCGTCCTGCGTTCTGGCGGGCGCCCACGGAAAACGACATGGGCTGCGGATTCCCCCAGAGAAGCGCCGTCTGGTCGGCGGTGGACGCTTATCAGGTATGCAGCGAGCAGCAGGTGCTGGAAAATACCCAGGATCGGTTTGCCATTCGTTATACTTACACCGCCCAGGTGCTGCCGGGATTGAAAACCGATGTGACCTATACCGTGGACGTCAGCGGCAATCTGGATGTTCAGGTCCACTATTTCGGCGCGCCGGACCGCCCGGAGCTGCCGCTGCTGGGACTGCGCTTCTCCACCACCTCCCTGGTGACGCAGACGCAGTGGATGGGCCTGTCCGGAGAAACCTATCCCGACCGGTTCCGGGGAGGCATCTATGGTCTGCACAGGGAAGAGCCCCATATTGCCAACTACCTGGTGCCCCAGGAGTGCGGCAACCATGAGCAGACGGACTATGCCTGCTTCCACATGGGTTCGGCCCGGCTGTACCTGGAGAAGCTGGAAGCGCCCTTTGCCTTCTCCGCCATTCCCTATACCCCCGCCCAGCTGGAGCAGGCGTTCCACCGGGAGGAACTGCCCCAGCCTGTCCGGACGGTAATCACCGTCTGCGGGAAAATGCGGGGCGTGGGCGGCATCGACACCTGGGGAAGCGATGTGGAACCGGCTTACCGGGTTGCCTCCGATCAGGACATCGTGTTCTCTTTCCGCCTCCGGGGCGAGTAAAATAAAACAAAAACTGCATCCGCTTTTCTGCGGATGCAGTTTTTTAAGGGAATCTTTTAGCGGTGGTCGCCCAGGAAGAACAGAGCCACGGTGCCGGGGCCGGCGTGAGAGCCGATGACGGAACCCACATAGCTGATGATGACTTCCTTGGCGCCGTAGCGGCTTTTCAGCAGCTGGGCCAGGTATTGGGCATCCTCCAGGCAGTCGCCGTGGGAGATGAACATGGTGCTGTTGTCATAGCCGCCGCCCAGCTCCGCCACTTTCTTTGCCAGCGCGTCCAGGGAGGCCTTCCGGCCCCGGGCCTTGGCCATGCTGATCAGGTGCCCCTCGTCATCCACATGAAGCACCGGCTTGATCTGGAGCATGGTGCCCACCAGCGCCGTGGTGGCGCTGACCCGGCCGCCCCGCTTCAGGTGCATCAGATCATCCACGGTGAACCAGTGACACAGGTGCAGCTTGTTGTCCTCCACCCACTGGTATACCTCTTCCATGGACAGGCCCTCGTCCCGCTTCTTGCAGGCGTACCAAACCAGCAGACCCTGTCCCATGGAAGCGGCCAGGGTGTCCACAACCAGAATTTTCCGCTGAGGATATTTTTCCCGCAGCTCTTCCGCGGCAATCACCGCGGACTGGTAGGTGGTGGAAAGGCCCGAGGAGAAGGCCAGCACCAGCACATCCAGCCCCTGGGAGAGAATGGCTTCCATGGCCGTTCCCCACCGGGCGGGATTGACGGCGGAGGTCTTGGCTGCGTCGCCGCAGCGCAGACCGGAGTACAGTTCCTTCAGAGAGTCATCGTTTTTATCGTCATAGACCTTACCCTGAAATTCCACCGACAAGGGAACCATGGCCAGGTCCAGCTGTTCATACATTCCGCTGGGAAAATCACAGCAGGAATCCGTGAGAATTTTATAGTTCATGGCGGTTCACACTCCCAAAAAGTAATAGACAGAAGGGCTGGTTTGCGCTATACTGATACGAAGGCTTTGCGCGCCCCGGCGCTGGATTCTATCATAGCAGAAGCAGCGGTGCTCTGTCACGCCATTTGTGAGAGAATCCCCCGGGAGATACCACCTACCCATGGTAGAATCGGTACTCTACCCACAGTAGAGACCCGCCGGAGCCCCTTTTTGATAGGAGGGAAAGTATGACATCGCTTTTGCTTCGCTTGTTTTTGAAAAACCCTGACGACCTGACCAGCCCCCAGTCCCGGGCGGCAGTGGGAAAACTTTCCGGTTATGTGGGAATCGTATGCAATCTGCTGCTGTCCATGGGAAAGGGCATCGTGGGTGTTCTCACCGGCTCGGTGTCCATTGCCGCCGACGCACTGAACAACCTGTCCGACGCGTCCGGCTCCATTGTAACCCTGATTGGATTCCGTCTGGCGGATAAGCCGGCGGATGAGGACCACCCTTTTGGCCACGCCCGGGCAGAGTACCTCAGCGGCCTGGCGGTAGCGGGACTGATTCTGATTATCGGGGCGGAGCTGGTGAAAAGCTCCGTGGATAAAATTCTGAATCCCACCCCGGTGGAGTTTTCCGTTGTGGTGGCCGGTGTGCTGCTGGCGTCCATTGGTGTGAAGCTGTGGATGTTCCTGTTTAACAACAGTCTGGGAAAGCGGATTGACTCCACGGCGCTGCGGGCCACGGCCCAGGACAGCCGAAACGACTGCATTACCACCACGGCGGTGCTGGCGGCGGCGCTGATTGAGCATTTCTGGAATCTGCCTGCCGACGGCTACATTGGTCTGGGGGTGGCGCTGTTCATTCTCTACAGCGGGGTGCAGCTGGCGAAGGATACCATCTCCCCTTTGCTGGGAGAGAATGCCAACCCGGAGCTGCAGCAGAAAATTGTGGACTACATCGCCGAGCAGCCCAAGGTTCTGGGCTACCACGACCTGATGGTACATGACTATGGCCCGGGACAGCGGTTTGCAAGCCTTCATGTGGAGATGGACTACCGGGAGGACCCCCTGGAATGCCATGAATTGATCGACGACATGGAGCGGGAGTGCCTGCGCAGCCACAACGTCCATCTGGTGATCCATTATGACCCGGTGGTGGTGGACGATCCGGAGCTGAACCGGCTGAAAGAGCAGGTGTACGAACTTCTGCGTCAGAAAGACCCCCGGCTGAATCTCCATGATTTCCGGATGACCCAGGGCAGAAAACACATGAATCTGGTGTTTGACGTGGCCCGTCCCTCGGACCTGCATGGCCGGGAGGAGGAGATCCGGAAGTTCGTGGAAGAGGGCATGAACCGGAACAGCCAGCGGGAATACCATGTGCGCATCACCTTTGATGCTGCTTCCTTCAATGCCTGAGGCGGCGCAGCAGCTGGAAGGGCTGTGCGGGGAAATTGCCATGCCCGGGGAACTGACGGCTCAGATCCTGCCGCTGGCGGAGGCGGTTTCCAGGATTCCCCGGCTGGAAGAACTGTATGATCCCCAAACCTGGGACGCCGGGTATGAACGCCTGTCCAGGCTGCTGGGGGAGGACCCCAGGGGAGTGAAGACGCTGTGCTATTTTCTGCTCCGGGCGGAAGAAACCTGGGACCAATACCAGGTGCTTGGCTGGTCCAGGGAACGCTACCGGGACACCATGAGGTGCTTTTCCCGGTTTGCCGGGGAGTACCGCCGCCGCTGGGGCCGGGATGGCTTTGACCGGGGAAGATGGACGGTGCGCCAGATTTCCGGCAGACTGGTACGGGTGGGAGAACTGGAATACGAGCGGACCACCCTGGAGGGAAAACCGGCCCTGAGCCTGCATATTCCATCAGATGCCTGCCTTTTGCCCCAGCTGCTCCGCCTGTCCTGGGCCCAGGCCCGGGAAGAGCTGGGGGCGGCATTCCCGGAATACCGGGACGCACCTCTGTTCTGCGATTCCTGGCTGCTCTCCCCGGCGCTGAAAGAACTGCTGCCGGAGACATCCAACATTCTCCGGTTCCAGCGCTCCTTTTCCATAACGCCTCTGGATCGGTGCAGCTTTATGCGCTGGGTCTTCTCCGACCCGGAGCTGCCCCTGGCGCAGCAGCCGGAGGACACCACTTTGCGCCGCCGGGTGAAAGCATTCCTGCTGTCCGGGGGAACCATCCCTGACGGGCGGGGAATTCTCAGCAGCGACCCTTTCCGGGAACTGTGAACGGCGGAATCAGGACCTTTGCTTCCGGAGAAAACGGAGGCTGACCATCAGCAGGCAGGCCCACAGAAACAGGCTCAGCGCCCATTGCCCGCTGCAGATCATGGGGCTGGAAACCACCACCAGAAGACCGTAAAGAACAGCCCCCAGGGTTTCCGAACCCAGGGCGGACCAGAAATTCAGCACCAGCAGCACCAGGGTCAGCCCCAGAGACAGGGCGGACAGATTCCGGATCAAAAGAAGGGTGTGCCGGTCTGATTGCTTCCCCGCCTGATGAATCAGCAGGGCGGGGGGAAGAAAGCTGAACACCGACAAAACGGTCAACGCCGTTCCCAGGGGTCCTTCCGGTTCCGGCAGAAAGCCCAAAGCGGCGCAAAGGCCGAACAGGACGGCCCAGAGAATAAACAGAGATTTACGAGACATGAAGTCCTCCTTACGCTAGGTTGCGGAAAAACGGGATACCCCCTATTCTACCCCATCCCCCGGGGCTTGGCAAGAACTTTTCCTGTCGAATGCCGGGGTGCAAAAAAAGCTGGACAGTGGTGGAAAGATCTGCTATAATACTAGAATCTATTGGGGAAAGGGAGTGAATTTCCCATGAAATGTCCGTTTTGCGGAGATCAGGAGAGTAAGGTGGTGGACTCCCGCCACAGTGAGGACGGCCTGAGCATCCGCCGCCGCCGGGAGTGTATGAACTGCCAGCGGCGATTTACCACTTACGAGGTCGTGGAGACCCTGCCCATCATTGTGGTGAAGCGGGACGGCTCCCGGCAGAACTTTGACCGGAACAAAATTCTCAATTCCATGATCCGGGCCTTTGACAAGCGGAAAGTGGATGTCAACGACCTGGACCGGATTACCACTGAGATTGAACAGACCATTCAGAACACCCTGGAACGGGAAATCAGCACCGACAAAATCGGGGAAATGGTCATGGAGCGCCTCAAGCCCCTGGATGAGGTGGCCTATATCCGCTTTGCCTCCATCTACCACCGGTTCCAGGATGCTGGCAGCTTTATGCGGGAGATCAGCAAATTCCTGGAGGAGAAATGATGAGCACTACCCCCACTGAAATTTTGGAAACCACGCTGGCAGCGCTGGAGACCACCGCTGCCACAGCAACCGCGGCGGCCACAGACGCCACCGGAGCCACGGAATCGGCTCTGGATATCCAGTCCATCAAGGATATGATGGATGCCTTTGACCCGGCGGCTCTGCTGCCGGAGCTCAGCGATGTGTTCGGAAGCCTGACAACGGTCTGCCGGTTCGCCGTGATGATCGGCCCGGTGATCCTGCTGATTCTGGGACTGGCATACCTGTTCTTCTCGCCCAAGGAGGCCAACTACTATTTTGGCTTCCGGTGCTACTACGGCATGGGCAGCGTCCAGGCCTGGCGGTTTACCCAGCGGCTGGCGGGATTGCTTTACAGCGTGCTGGGACTGGCCCTGACGCTGATCATGCTCCTGATTTCCGGCGGTTTTGACAAGCTGGAGGTGACGGATATGGTCTGGCGGGCGGCGGACTGCCTGATCTGGCAGGCGGTGCTGGTGCTTGCAGCCACGGTAACCATCCATGTCAGCGCGGCCATGCGCTATGACCGCAGGGGTCTGCGGCGCAAGGAAAAAACCGATGGCCCTGCTCCCCGGAAATCCGGCCGCAGGAAGAAGTAAAACCCTTCTTTGCAGAAAAGAACAAAAAAGGGTCCGGTTTCTCTGCCTGGAGAAATTTGGGGTTGACAAACCCGGCCCAATTGCATACAATGATGGCACATCCTGTATAACTGACGGATAAATGCGACGTAACGCAGGGAAGTACAGGAGAGGAAATGCCGACCGTCTGGGCGATCTAGTCTGAGCACTGGATCGCCCTTTTTGCATACCCGGCGCCTGTCGGCAATATGAATAGAGGGGTGTTCTTTATGAAGCGGATACAGAAACTCTCTGAAGCGGATTTTTTGCGGCTGTTTTTTGCCTTGGTCAGTCTGGCATTCCTGGCGGCGGCGGTGTGCATGCCGGACCGGAACCAGATGCTGTGGGGTCTGTGGCAGGTGATCAGCCAGCCCAGCAAGCTGTCCACCAACTATTTTGCGGTAGGCGGTTATGCGGCCACCTTCCTGAACATCGGACTGGTGGGCCTGATCAGCCTGGCGCTGTTCGGAATCTTCCGGGCCACGCCCAATAATGTTTCCAACCTGGCGTTTTTGCTGACCCTGGGATTCTCCGCCTGGGGCATCAACATCCTGAACATCTGGCCCACCGTGCTGGGCGTGATGCTCTACTGCCTGGTGAAGCGGGCCAAGTTCGGCTCCATGGTCAATGCCATGCTCTTCTCCACCGGCATCGCGCCATTGCTGACGGATCTGATGATCCGTTACCCCTATGCGGAAGCGGTGGGCTTCAATCTGGAGGGAATCCTGATTGCCCTGGTGGTAGGCATCGCCATCGGCTTTTTCCTGCCTGCAGGCATGGCGTTCTCTCCTCAGGTACACAAGGGCTTTGACCTGTACTCCGCCGCCCTTCCCATCGGCATGATGGCCTTCTTCATCAATGCCGTGCTGTTCAAGACCTTGGGCGTGACCCTGCCCGATGGCGCAGACGCAGCCCAGCTGGAGGTGGCCTCCCGGCTGACGGTGAATGTATTCTGCTGCATCCTGTTCGGCGGGTGTGTGGTTCTGGCCCTGCTGCTGGGCTGCAAACCCCGGGATTATGGAAAGCTGCTGACCAATCCGGTACATGTGACCAGTTTCTCCGGCACTTATGGCAACGCTGTGTTCCTGATGAATGTGGGCGTGTTCGGCCTGTTCATTCTGGCGTACTACAACCTGGTGGGCATCGCCTTCAACGGCGTGACCATGGGCATTATCTTCTGCATGCTGGCTACCTCCAATTCCGGCTCTCATCCCGGGAACGTGTGGCCCATTATGGTGGGTTATCTTCTGGTGTCGCTGCTGTCTTCCTGGCTGTCCGGCATGGCGGGCGGTTCCTTCTCCCAGCCCATTGATGCCCAGGCCATCTGCGTGGGACTGTGCTTTGCCAATGGCCTGAGCCCGGTGGCGGGAAAGTACGGCTGGCCCGCCGGCATTGTGGCCGGTGCCATGCACTATCTGCTGGTGACCTCGGTGCCCAACCTCCACGGCGGCTTCTGCCTGTACAACGGCGGCTTTACCGCGGCGCTGGTGTGCATTCTGCTGGTGCCTCAGCTGGAGTGCTTCGCCCGGACCCGGGAGGAAAAACTGAAGACCAAGGCCTGATTCCCAGATTTCTGTGGACAAAAGACCTGGTTTGTGCTATGATACCCAAGCGATCCTGACATTAAGCCGGATTCGGCTGCGTGAAAGGCGTGGAAAAGAACCTGTTCCCCCGGAGTGTTTCTCCGGGGGTGTGGATGCTGCCGCGCCCGGTCAGGGCGCGGCAGATTTTTTTGTCAGGAGGATGGATTATGCAGACACGGGTGGCGGTTATGAGCATCATTGTGGAGGACCCGGATTCGGTGGAAAAACTCAATGCCCTGCTCCATAGCTTCGGAGAACACATCATCGGACGGATGGGCATTCCCTACCGGAAACGGGGGATTAACATCATTGCCATTGCGCTGGACGCACCCCAGGATACCATCTCCACACTGGCGGGAAAAATCGGGGGACTTCGGGGAATCAGCGTGAAAACCGCCTATTCTTCCGTAATCTCCCAGGAAGAATCATGAGAAAAGAGGAATTGCTATGAACAAGAAAATTCGTTGGATCACCGAAACGGCCCTGCTGCTGGCCATGCTGATTGTGCTGCAGTCCGTGACCAAGAGCTTCGGCCAGATTGTCACCGGCTCCTGCGTCAATGCGGTGCTGGCCATTGCCGCCCTGGTGGCGGGGATGAGCAGCGGCATTGTCATTGCGGTTGTTTCCCCGGTGCTGGCCTTCCTGCTGAACATCGCCCCCCAGGCAGTGACGGTTCCGGCCATTATGGTGGGCAATACGGTGTTTGTGGTGCTGCTGCGGCTGATTGCCGGTACTGACAGCAAGGTGCTGGGCCGGCAGATTGCCGCCTGGCTGGTGGCGGCCCTGGCCAAGTTTGCTGTGCTGTACATCCTGGTGGTGAAGATCATCTGCGGCATTGCTTCCGCGTCTTTGCTGGCATCCGGCGCTCTGAAGGAGCCTATGCTGAAGATGCTGCCTGCCATGTTTGCCTGGCCCCAGCTGATTACGGCCCTGATCGGCGGCGCCGTGGCACTGGCCATGGTACCGGTGCTGCGCAAGGCCCTGAAACGGTAATGTCACATTGAAAAAACCCGGACAACGTGAAAGCTGTCCGGGTTTTTTTATAGCCGTCTGCCGCATTTGGGGCAGAAAACAAACTGGGGTTCCAGAGAGGCACCGCAGTAGGGACAAAACCGGGTGCCCTCCTGGGGCGGCAGAGAGGAAGAAGGGGACTGGGGCCGGTCCCAGGGGTCCGGAGCATTCGGTTTCTTCTGCTGCTTTTCCTTGTCCTCCCGGCTGAGCTTGAGACAGATGACCAGCCGATAGGCGGTGAAGCCCACGAACAATACCCCGGGAATCAGCATGAACCAGGCGCCCATGGAATAGACCATGGCGCACCAGAACAGAGCGAACAACAGGGAAAACACGCACATCCCCAGAGTCATGGCCTTTCCGGCCTTGCGTTCGGTATCCCGATCCATACTCACACCTCCAGATAGCCGGCCAGAACTTTCAGGGTGTTGAAGACCCCGTCTATATGACTGCGCTCATAGCCGTGGCTGGCGTAGACACCGGCGCCGATCAGGCCGTGGCGCAGGTCATAGCCTGCCCGCAAAGTGGCTTCCACGTCGGAGCCGTAGTGGGGATATACGTCCACCGCATAGTCGGCACCGGTTTTCTTTGCTGCGTCAATCAGTTTGCCCACCACTTCATAGCTGTAAGGTCCGCCGGAATCCTTGGCGCAGATGCTTACCTGCCGCTCGGTGCAGGTTAAGCCCTCGCCCACGCAGCCCATGTCCACAGAGATGGCTTCCGTGACCCCGGCGGGAACGGAGGCGGAGCCGCCGTGGCCCACTTCCTCATACACCGTCACATGGACGTATACTGTTCTTGCCGGAGTGATTTTCTGATCCGCCAGGTATTTGGCAAAGCCCAGCAGAATGCCCACGCTGAGCTTGTCGTCCAGGAAGCGGCTCTTGAGATACCCGGAGGCGGTCCGCCGGGTCCGGGGGTCAAAGCAGACGTAATCTCCCACTTCAATGCCCAGCTTCCGGGTCTCCTCGGCGGTGGTCACGTTCTCGTCCAGCACCACCTCCATGCCGCCATATTCCCGCTTGGCCTCGCCGTAGCTGCCGTTGACGTGAACCGAGGCGTTGCACAGCTGGAAGGTGCCTTCGACGGTTTTTCCTTCACGGGTGTAAACGGTGACATTCTCCGCTTCGCCGTTTTCCGCCCGCATTCCGCCGATGGGGGTCAGTTCCAGACGGCCGTCGGATTTGATCCGGCTGACCATGCCGCCCAGGGTGTCGGTGTGGGCTTCCAGGAGAAGTCCCTCACCTTCTCCGCCCAGGCAGGCCAGAACTCCGCCTTTTCCGGTGATTTCTGCGGAAAATCCCAGATTTTCAAAGGCTTGCTTTACCCATTGGGCAGCCCGTCCGGTAAAGCCGGAGGGAGAGTCGATGGCCAGCAGGGCCGCTGCCTGTTCCCAGGCAAAATCTGCGTAATTGCGATCAATCATATTGTCCTCCTAAAATCAGGAAGTGCCAGACGCCGGCAACTTCCCGCATAAAATGGTTGATTCTCTGTCCGGGCTGGGATGTGGGAGCGGGGATGCCCACAAACTCCACGCCGCACTTTTTGGCGAACAGGCTGGAGCGGAACAGATGGTATTCGCTGGAAATGACCCCCAGCTTTTCCGGTCGGACGCCGGTTTTTTCCTCAATGAGATCCAGGGTGAAGTTCAGATTTTCCCAGGTGGAAGTGGCCTGGTCCTCCATCCAGATCCGGCTTTCGTCAATGCCCAGCTTCACCAGCTCGTCGTACATGGCCTGGGCTTCGGTGATGGGCTCGTCAGGGCCCTGCCCGCCGGAGACGATGGCTGTGACCTCCGGGTGGGCCTGCAGATAGTCATAGGCCCCGTAGATCCGGTCCCACAGGGAGGCGGAGGGGCCGGTGTCCCGGATCTTGGCGCCCAGCACCACCACATAGTCCACCGGTTCCTCCGGGTTGCCGAAGCTGGCCCGGATGATGATGGCCTCGGTGATGCCCACCACCAGCAGCCCGATTGCCAGGCAGACCGTGAAAACCCGGCGCAGCACCCGGATGGTTTTGGGAAATTTGTCCCGGAGCATCCGGGTAATGTCATAAAAAGCGATAATGCCCAGCAGGCAGCAGCAAACCAGGGCGGAAAAGCCGTAGCCCGGCAGCAAAAACCGCAGTACAAAGGCGGCGATTGCCAGCCCGGCGCAGATCAGCCAGGGCAGGGGGCGGAAGGATGTTTTTTGTTTCATAGGGGATACCTCGCTGACAGGAATTGTCCCCATTTTACCACAGGCACGGAAAGAAAACAAGCCGTCCCACCCGGGACGGCTTGTTTTGTAAGAGAATCTTAAACTTCCTTCTGCTTGGTGTCGATTTCGTGGCGGCACTTGGCAATGAAGTCGGCAATGGACATGGCCCCCAGATCCGCACCGGTACGGGTCCGGACGGAGACGGTGCCGTTTTCCATATCCCGGTCGCCCACCACCAGCATATAGGGGATCTTCTGCATCTGGGCTTCCCGGATCTTGTAGCCCAGCTTTTCGCTGCGGTAGTCGCCCTCGGCGTGGATGTTGGCAGCCAGCATCTGGGATACCAGATCCTTGGCGTAGTCGTGGGCCCGGTCGGTGACGGGCAGAACCTTGACCTGAGTGGGCATCATCCACAGGGGTAGGGCGCCGGCATACCGTTCAATCAGGTAGGCCAGAGTCCGCTCATAGCAGCCCAGGGAGGTACGGTGGATGATATAGGGGATCTTCTTCTGGCCGTCCACGTCGGTGTACTCCATGCCGAACTTCTGGGCCAGGAGCATATCGATCTGGATGGTGACGATGGTGTCTTCCTTGCCGAAGACGTTCTTGTACTGGATGTCCAGCTTGGGGCCGTAGAAGGCAGCCTCGTCAATGCCAATGGTGTACTCCACACCCAGATCATCCAGAATCTGCGCCATGACCCGCTGGGCCTCTTCCCACTGCTCGGCGGTGCCTTCGTACTTGACACCGGCCCGGGCGGGGTCCCACTGGGAGAAGCGGAAGGTACAGTTGTCCAGCATACCCACGGTATCCAGGCAGTACTTTGCCAGATCCAGGCAATTCTTGAACTCCTCTTCCAGCTGCTCAGGGCGCAGGACAATGTGGCCCTCGGAGATGGTGAACTGCCGCACCCGGATCAGGCCGTGCATTTCGCCGGAATCCTCGTTGCGGAACAGAGTAGAGGTCTCGCCCAGCCGCATGGGCAGATCCCGGTAGGACCGGGCCCGGTTCAGGAACACCTGATACTGGAACGGGCAGGTCATGGGCCGCAGGGCGAAGCACTCCTTGGTCTCATCGTGGGGATCGCCCAGAATGAACATGCCGTCCAGGTAGTGATCCCAGTGGCCGGAGATCTTGTACAGCTCCCGCTTGGCCATCAGGGGAGTCTTGGTCAGAAGGTAGCCCCGCTTCTGCTCCTCGTCTTCCACCCAGCGCTGCAGGGTCTGGATCACCCGGGCGCCCTTGGGCAGCAGAATGGGCAGGCCCTGACCGATGACATCCACGGTGCTGAAGAACTCCAGCTCCCGGCCCAGCTTGTTGTGGTCCCGCTTCAGGGCCTCTTCCTGCTGCTTCAGGTAGGCGTCCAGCTCATCCTTGCTGGGGAAAGCCACGCCGTAGATCCGCTGGAGCATCTTCCGGTTGGAGTCGCCCCGCCAGTAGGCGCCGCAGCACTGGGTCAGCTTGAAGCCGTTGTGCTTGACCCGGCCGGTGTGATCCAGGTGGGGACCGGCGCACAGGTCGGTGAATTCGCCCTGGGTATAGAAGGAGATGTGAGCGTCCTCCGGCAGATCCTCAATCAGCTCTACCTTGTAAGGCTCGTTCTTCTCCTGCATATAGGCGATGGCTTCCGCCCGGGGCTTTTCGCTGCGCTCAATGCGGATACGCTCCTTGCAGATCTTCTTCATTTCCGCCTCGATCTTCTCCAGGTGCTCCGGGGTGAAGGAGAAGGGAGCGTCGAAGTCATAGTACCAGCCCTGGTCGATGGCAGGGCCGATGGCCAGCTGCACCTCGGGCCACAGCCGCTTCACGGCCTGGGCCATAATGTGGGAGCAGGTGTGCCAGTAGGTCTTCCGGTATTCCGGATTTTCAAAGGTGTACAGATTTTCTTCAGACATGATACATTGCCTCCTTTTGGGTTGTGTGCGGTGGGGAGGGTATAAAAAATACCCACCCCTGAACGGATCAGGGGTGGGATACAAGCAAACTGTATTCCACGGTTCCACCCTGGTTACGGCAGAAACTGCCGTCACTCATTGACGCGGTAACGGGCGCACCCGGCATGGCATTTCCGCTCATGCGGCTCGGAAGTGGTGACCGTCCCGGCAGGGAAACAGAGCCATTGCAGCATACAGGCTCCTCTCTGGGAATCTGACCGGGAAAGCGTGTCTTCGTCACAGCCTTTTGAATAGAGAAATCATAGCACATTTTTTAGGAAAGTCAATCCCTGCCCCGGGAAAAAGTCGGATGAGCAGGGGGTGGAGTGGGGGAAAACAGACCATAACAAAAAGGTAACTATAATTTACAGAAGATTACATAATGCGACAGCTTATGTAAACAAATGTAATCTTTTGACAGGGAGAAAACCGAATTTCAGACAACAGATGACCAAATACGGGGCGTTTGGTTCACA
>DVKV01000142.1 GCA_018715835.1 Candidatus Faecousia intestinavium
ATCCCATGTATAACAGTCATAGACATAATAGTAATCTGCAGGCACACCCGACGCGTTGTTATTATTGGCCTTACGCAGACTTCTGTCTGCATCATAAGTATCTAAAAACGCATTCCATTCCTGCAAAGCCAGATAGTTGACATTGTCCAACAACCAAGAAGGGACAAAATCACCCGTTTCTTCCGGCACAGAGGCCGCTGTTTCAATGGGGACAGATTCTGTCATTGCTGTTTCTGATGCTTGGGCCGTTTGTTCAGGAGCTGACAGCGGCTCCTGTTCCTTTTCTGAGGGTA
Organism: Candidatus Faecousia intestinavium; assembly: GCA_018715835.1. Taxonomy (GTDB): domain Bacteria; phylum Bacillota; class Clostridia; order Oscillospirales; family Oscillospiraceae; genus Faecousia; species Faecousia intestinavium. The sequence continues at coordinate 294 of DVKV01000142.1, forward strand.
CTGCACAGCCCCAAAGAAACAGCAGCATAGATATAATTACGGCACACCCCAAAAGTGACCGTTTACAGACTCCATGTCTTGCCTGGGGCAGGGCACTGCCATTGCGTGGCGTTATCCGGTTGGATGGATTATTTGACATATTCGTATCACCGAAGAACCTTTTTAGCATCATCATCGTCCTCCATATATACAACGCCCATTAAGCTCCCTCTGGGCAGCATAAAACCATTGGAATTTCGGCAAAAGTCTTGAATTGATCCAGAATCAGCCTGGATTTTTCCGCATCCCCTGACGTGAATTTCTGCCCGGTCACCTGGTGCCGCCAATTCTATCAAGGCGGGCGGCAAGGATTTCAGTCTTCCGTTTCTTTTTCGGTCTCCCCTGCGGTCTGTGAGGTTCCCGCTTTTTCCTCCAGCACCTTTCCAAAGGCCTGAAGGCCCCCTTCCCCGCAGAATGCGTCCATCAGCTGGTTAAACTCCGGGTTATCGCTTTTGGTCAGGGCAGTTTTGCGAATCCGCAGCTGATCCAGAATGGACAGCGCCCCATCCAGAACCAGCACTCCAACGCCAATCCACAGGCAGGTTCTCACCCAGATGCCCACAAGGCAAAGCAGAACGCCGGGCACGAAAAGGTAGAAATAAGGGAATAAAAAGTTGGTAAGCACAAAGGCCCAGAACCAGTTTTGAGGGTATTTTCTTTCCATGAGTCGATCCTCCTGTTCCCCATTTTCTGATACGTTATCACAAATATCACACATCGTCAATTCCTTGTTCCGGATTTTTTGTCCCCTGGGAATAATTTCCCGTCCCCTCTTTATTTCACCGAGGTTCGGTGCTATAATGATCCCAAATTCTTGATTTCACCAGGAGGAACACCATGCGCATTGTTGTGAAAATCGGCACCTCCACCCTGGCCCATCCCAGCGGCCACCTGAACATCCGCCGGGTGGAGGCCCTGTGCAAAGTAATGAGCGACATCAAAAACGCAGGCCACGAACTGATCCTGGTTTCCTCCGGCGCCATCGGCATGGGCGTGGGCAAGCTGGGTCTGCGTCAGCGTCCCACGGACATCCCCACCAAGCAGGCCGCTGCTGCGGTGGGCCAGTGCGAGCTGATGTATTTCTATGACAAGATTTTCGGGGAATACCGGCACACCGTGGCCCAGCTTCTGATTACCGGGGACGACACCCGGAACGAGCAGCGGCACACCAATTTCACCAACACCCTGAACCGGCTGCTGGAGCTGGGCGCCCTGCCCATCCTCAACGAAAACGACACCGTTGCCACCGAGGAAATCGTCATCGGCGACAACGACACCCTGGCCGCCATTGTGGCCCAGAGCATTCAGGCGGATCTTCTGATTCTTTTGTCCGACATCAACGGCCTGTACACCGCCGACCCCCACACCCACCCTGACGCGGAACTGGTCCACCGGGTGACCCGGCTGGACGGGGAGCTGTACGCCCTGGCAGGCGTCAGCGCAGGCCATCAGGGCACCGGCGGGATGCGCACCAAACTCCGGGCAGCGGAAATCTGCATGGAATGCGGCTGCGACATGGTCATCGCCAACGGAAACGATCCCACCAACCTGTACCGGATTCTGGACGGGGAACCGGTGGGCACCATCTTTACCCGGGAGGACTGCCAATGAAGACGATGCTGGAAAACGCCAAAGCCGCCAAAGCTCAGGTGGCCAAGCTGACCACCCAGGAAAAAAATCAAGCCCTTCTTGCCATGGCCGACGCCCTGCTTTCCCATCAGGAGGACATTCTCACCGCCAACGCAGCCGACCTGGAAGCCGCCAAGGGCACCGTGGCCCAGGTGATGCTGGACCGGCTGCTGCTGAATGAGCAGCGGATTGCCGCCATGGCCCAGGGCATCCGGGAAGTGGCCGCCCTGCCCGACCCGGTGGGAAGGACATTGGCGGAGCATACCCGCCCCGACGGTCTGAAGATTCAGAAGGTTTCCGTGCCCATGGGCGTCATTGCCATCATCTACGAAAGCCGGCCCAATGTCACCAGCGACGCCGCCGCCCTGGCCCTGAAAAGCGGCAGTGTGTGCGTTCTCCGGGGAGGCAAGGAAGCCTTCCGCAGCGCCAACGCCATTGTGGACGCCCTTCGAGCCGGACTGAAAGCCCAGGGCATCACCGAAAACGCCGTGAATCTGGTTCAGGACACCTCCCGTTCCAGTGCCGCCGCCTTAATGACCGCCAACGGCTATGTGGATCTGCTGATTCCCCGGGGCGGGGCCGGGCTGATCAACGCCTGCGTCCGCAGCGCCACGGTGCCCTGCATCGCCACCGGCACCGGCATCTGCCATGTGTATGTGGAGAAAACCGCCGACCTGGACATGGCGCTGAACATCGTGGAGAACGCCAAGACCAGCCGCCCCAGCGTGTGCAACGCCGAGGAAGTGCTGCTGGTGGACAAGGAAATCGCCCCGGTGTTTCTGCCCCGGCTGCGGCAGCGGCTGGTGGACCAGGCCAGGCACCCGGTGGAGCTGCGGCTGGATGAAACCGCCGCCAGCCTGATTCCCGGCACTCCCGCAGGTCCCCAGGATTTCGACACGGAATTTTTGGACTACATTTTGGCGGTGAAATGCGTGGATGGGGTGGAAGAGGCTGTCGCCCACATTGCCGCCCATTCCACCGGCCACAGCGAGGCCATCGTCACCACAGATCAGGCGGCGGCAGATGCTTTCACTTCCGGCGTGGACAGTGCGGCAGTTTATGTAAACGCCTCCACCCGGTTCACCGACGGAGGGGAGTTCGGCCTGGGCTGTGAAATGGGCATTTCCACCCAGAAGCTCCATGCCCGGGGGCCCATGGGACTGGAAGAACTGACCACCTATAAATACATCATCCGCGGCAGCGGACAGATTCGATAAGGAGGCGGCTATGAAATACGGTTTTATCGGCTGCGGCAACATGGGCGGGGCCATTGCCAAGGCCCTGAGCACCAAGACCAAGGACATCCAGATCGCCGACCGCTCCGGCAAGGGCAAAGCCCTGGCCCAGGAACTGGGCATTGTCTACGGAAGCAATGAAGCCATCGCCCGGGAGTGCGACCGGATTTTCCTGGGGGTCAAGCCCCACATGATGGCGGGCATGCTGGCCCCTCTGGCTCCCATTCTGGCGGAGCGGAAGCCCCTGCTGATTACCATGGCGGCGGGGCTGACTCTCTCCACCATTGAGGCCATGGCGGGAACCCGGCTGCCGGTGATCCGGATTATGCCCAACACCCCCACCGCCCTGGGCAAGGGCGTGATTCCCTATTGCTGCAACGATCTGGTGGACCAGGACGTTCTGTCCCACTGGCTGGAGGATATGTCCGCCTGCGGTCTGGTGGACCCGCTGGAGGAACGGCTGATCGACGCCGCCAGCGCCCTGTCCGGCAGCGGCCCGGCCTATGTGTATGTGCTGCTGGAAGCATTGTCCGACGGGGCCGTGGCCTGCGGCATCCCCCGGGCCAAGGCCATGGAGTATGCCGCCATGACCTTGGTTGGCTCTGCGGAGATGTTCCTCGCCGGGGACAAGCACCCCGGTGCGCTGAAGGACGCAGTCTGCTCTCCTGGGGGCAGCACCATCGAAGGACTGCGGGTGCTGGAACAGCACGGCTTCCGGGGTGCGGTGATGGGCTGCGTCATCGCCGCCTGGCGCAAAAATCAGGAACTGGGAAAATCCTAACTCTTTTCAGACAGAATCAGGAGGAAAAACACAATGCAATACCGTACTTTGGGAAAAACCAATCTGACCATCTCCCGCCTGGGCTTTGGCGGCATCCCCATTCAGCGCATTGACGCCGAGGGCACCCGCACCCTGATGCACCAGCTGAAGGACGCCGGGGTGAACTACATCGATACCGCCCGGGGCTACACCGTCAGCGAGGAATACCTGGGCTACGCCCTGGAGGGCATCCGGGAGGATTTCGTCCTGGCCACCAAGAGCATGTCACGGACCAAGGAGGCCATGGAGGCGGACATCGCCACCAGCCTGAAGAATCTGCGCACCGACTACATCGACCTGTATCAGGTTCACAACCCCACCCCCGACCAGCTGAAGCAGGTGGTGGCCCCCGGCGGCGCTCTGGAAGCCCTGCTGGAAGCAAAGACCGTCGGCAAGGTGGGGCATCTGGGCGTCACCGCCCACTCCCTGGACACCTTCAAAATGGCCCTGGAAATGGACTGGGTGGAGACCATCATGTTCCCCTACAACATCGTGGAGAGCCAGGGCCAGGACCTGATTCACGTCTGCGCCGAGAAGAACATCGGTTTCGTCTGCATGAAGCCCCTGGCCGGCGGCGCCATTGAGGACGCCACCCTGGCCCTGCGCTACATCTGCTCCAATCCGGACGTCACCGTGGTGATTCCCGGCATGGCCGACCCCAAGGAGCTGGAGCAGAACATCGCCGCCGTGGCCGATACCGCCCCCATTACGGAAGAGGAGCAGAAAAAGTTCCAGGCGGTCCGGGACGATCTGGGCACCCAGTTCTGCCGCCGGTGCAACTACTGCCAGCCCTGCACTGCCGGCATCAGCATCTCCAATGTATTCCTGTTCCAGGGATATCTGCGGCGCTATGGTCTGGGGGACTGGGCCAAGAACCGGTACAGCGCTCTGGAAAAGAAGGCATCGGACTGTGTGGACTGCGGTCTGTGCGAGACCCGCTGCCCCTACAACCTGCCCATCCGGGAAATGCTGAAGGCCGCCGCCAAGGACTTCGGCGTGTAAAGAATGCAAAAACCGCTGCCGGTCGGCAGCGGTTTAGACTGTCGAAAAACCCCTTCGGGCTTTCCGACAGGTTTTTTGCAGTCTGCCACGCGCATAATTTGTCCCCCACAGAGGGGACAAATTCCACACTTGCAGCCTGAGAAGTATTTTCTGCCAGGTACAGAAGGTGAATTGCCCCG
>DVKV01000143.1 GCA_018715835.1 Candidatus Faecousia intestinavium
AACACGGGACCAGTAGCCAGGACAATCTTCTGGGGTCGGACGCTGCCATCAATGCAGTGTGTGGCCACCACTTCCACATACTGTTTCCGACGGGCACATTCCTTCATACTGCCTCGACTCCTTCCCCATCATTGATTTCCAACTCTCGGATATTCTCAAAGGCCACCACACCACTGTCCAGCGCCAACACCTGGTAGAAATCGTCCACCCGCCGGACCTTCCCTGTTTGGATGACGTACTCCCCCAGGAGAATGCCTTCCAGCTCTTTTTCTGACCTGAAATAGGTGACCGTGACCCACTGCCCAGACCGGAGAGCGTTCAGCCTGTGGCGGATCAGCTCCTGCTGGTCAGCATCCAGCGTCACCTGGGACACCAGCAGCCGGTCCTGCTCCTTGGTGAGGATCTCAATGTCAAATCCCCGCAAAGCCGAAAACGGGGTGAACAGTTTTGCCCGGTTCTCCACGCTCATCTTCGGGTGGCGGGAGATGGGACGGGACAAGTGAATCATATCTCTATAGGCTGTGGCATTCATTTTCTGTGACCTCCCTAGAAAAAGCTCTGCTGTACTTTGCGCTGCTTATATGATACTATATTGGAAAAGCAAGAAAGGGAAAGGCTTATGAAACAACAATTGCGCGTCTCTGTTCCCTCATTCCTAAGTGTCTTTTTAGTGGGGTTGGCGGTAGGTTGTGTTTGCCGCTTAGCGGACTACTTTCCGGCAGATACCCTCTGGAGCTTCTCCTCCATCCAAACTCTGCTGGGGTTTTGGATCATTACCAACACAGTGATTGTACTGCTCAGCTCCTCGAATCTGTGTGCCGGTGTCAGTTCCTTCTTGTATATGTTCGGCATGACACTAAGTTTTTATGGGCTGAAAGCTATTTTAGGGCTGTTTCTCCCTCGCTTTCACGGACCGTTTCAAACCAGCCTCTTTCTCATGTTTACCATTCTTTCGGTCCCCTGTGCCATTGCGGCCGCGATCCTCTATTTCTGGAACCGGGATCACCTGTTCAACTCGGTCCTCTATGCTTTGCCGGTGGGAGCGCTCCTCGCCGAAGCTGTGGCGATTGTCCTATACCTGATCGCCCACCAGAAATTTCTCTTCCAGCTGCTTATGGATATCGGAGGCTTCCTGGTGTTTGGTGGGCTGTTTTGGAGAAAAGTCAAAAGCAAACCTCTTTACCTGCTGTCTGTGCTTCTTTTCGCCGTGATCTTTTACATTACCGCGTGCCAATAAGCCGTTTTTGAGAGGGAATCCCCAGCGGGGTTCCCTCTCATTTTCTGTGACCTCCTATCTGGTTATTCCGCTCTCGTGTGGTACCAGCTTCCAGCAAGTCCATTCCCTTCACCACCGCGTTTTTGCCGTAGCGCCGGTGCAAGCCAATGGTGGCTTCCAGCAGGGCGGTCTCCCGGCCATCGTCCTGCTGGTCGGCATAAAAGCTCAACTGGGGGGCCACCTCTTCCTTCCGGCACAGCCGGATGGCAGCAATGCTCATCCGCCGGACCTGCAGCTCCTTGTCTACCAGCCGGTCGTAGAGCTGGAGCACTGCCTGGGTGATCCTGCTGAGGGAGGCAGTGGGCGCTCCCAGCTTTCCCGTGCCGTGAACCGAGGGCGGCACCTTTCTGCCGTAGTAGTTCACTTTTAGCGGGCCATGGTAGGCAGAGGCGCTTTCCCTACTTAGAATCTGATACCCCACATACAGCGTTACACCTTCTGCCACATACCCCTGTTCCACCAGGCCAAGCACCACCTGCTCCGTCATCTCCTTGACTGCCAGACGGCCCTCCTCCCAGGAATAGGCCCGTGGCAGCACCTGGCCGGAAGCTAAGGACTTGGTGGCGGGCTTGTAGGCTTTTATCTGCTCCATACCGCAAGTTTCGATTCCCCAGGCGTGGTCAATCAGGATCTCCGCGTCCACCCCAAACTCCCGAAAGAAAATCTCCTCGTTTTGCAGACTTAACCGAGCCAAATCCCCCATGGTGTGGATGCCCATGCGGGCGAGACGCGAGGCGATGCCCGGCCCGATTTGCCAAAAATCCGTGAGCGGTTCATGCGTCCACAGCTTTTCTCGGAAAGATTGCTCATCCAGCTCCGCCACCCGCACCCCGTCCTTGTCGGCAGGGAGATGTTTTGCCGTGATGTCCATAGCAATTTTGGCCAGATAGAGATTGGTGCCAATCCCTCCAGTGGCAGTGATACCTGTATTCCATAGTACATCCCGGATGATGGATACCACCAGCTCGTGGGCGGATTTCCCGTAGAGATGCAGATAAGGGGTTAGCTCCATGAAGGCTTCGTCAATGCTGTAAATGTGGATGTCCTGAGCCGCAAGGTACTTGAGATAAATGGCATATATCGTGGCGGATACTTCCAAGTAACGTGCCATACGGGGCATGGCAGTGATATAGGCCACTTTCTTCCCTGTGCGGTTTTCAATCTCCTGGAGCTTCTGTTTGACCTCAAACAGCCTGGGCCTTCCAGGCACGCCTAGGGCCTTTAGGCTGGGCGATACCGCCAGACAGATGGTGCCGTCCGACCGGCTCTCATCCGCCACCACTAGGTTGGTGGTGAGGGGGTCCA
>DVKV01000144.1 GCA_018715835.1 Candidatus Faecousia intestinavium
AGGAAATGACAGGACCGCAAATTTAGGTGTTCAGAAAAATATGGATTTCTCAGAAACCGGATTTCATCTGGTTTCCAGCAGGTTAAGCCGCCGGATTGTCCCGGCGGCTTTTTTATTACGGTTCCAGGGGATAAAGGATTGTCCCATCGATGAGCAGAAGATAATCCACCTGGTCCAGGGGAATGGCTGTCTCCGGCTTCCAGTTCTCCTGGCAGCTGGTGTTGGACTGATCCAAGGCGTTCCCTCTGTCCATCCGCAAGACGATGGATGTCCCATCCTTCAGAACTACTTTGGGATTGGTTTCCTCCCGCCAGGAGGAGAAATCCACGTCACCCAAAGGCTCATCCATAAGAATGTGCAGGCTGTTGGTGTGCAGGGTGATGGACCGGACGGTGGCGGTGCCCCAGTCGTCGGACCCGTCAGCCGTTTCCACTACAATAGCGGGCAGTTCTGTGGGGGCGGAGAGGAATTCCAGGCTCCGGTAGTCACTGTCCGGGTCGAAGGTGAAGTCGAATTTCCAGATCGTGTCGGTTTTCCACAGATATTCATGCTGCTCCAGGGCGTTGTTGAAGGTTTCCTGGCACATCTGACCCAGGGTTAAGGTCCACTGAGCTCCGGCTTCCATGTTTTCCTCCGGCTCTTCCTTGTACCACTCGATGACATACTCCAGGGTGTTGTCCAGGCCGTCCCCATCGTCCTGCTCATGGGCGCTCATACTGGAAAGATAGGGGGCGTTTCCGCATTGCAGCGATATCTCTTCAAATTTCAGTCCCCAATACTTTTGACCATCTTCTTCCGATACCGGTTTTCCGTCGGGGAGGGTGATGCCTAGAACAACCTGGGCTTTGTTCCTATCGGAAACGGTGGATTTCAGCTCCACGGTGTATCCGTCTATGGTCTGGGAGCGCTGGGTGCTGTCATAGCCTTCCGGCAGACCGGACAGCAGGGCCGGATTTCCGGGAACCGGGTCCAGAGTGAAATCCATTACATCCAGCAACTGCTCCACCTGCTGCCGGTTCATTTGGTTTTCGGAATACCGGTTGTCGGTATAAAGGGCCTGAGCGGTCTGGATGGTCAGGGAGACCATGGCGTCCCCCCGGTCATAGATGGCGTAGCATTCCCAGTATTCGGGACTGTAGAGAATCAGGAAATTCTCCCCGGAGGAAGTGGTGTAGTTCCATTCTTCCCAGGTGTCCGGGTAGTCCAGGATCAAAACGCCGTCATCCAGGATCTCTTTGCCGCTGAAGGTACAGGTGACGTAGGTGCTGTAGGGCCACCGGTCCTCTCCAGCTTCCATCTGAATGTTGCAGAAGACGGTAAAATATCCGCTTTCGTAGTAATCTACGCTCAGATCGTTGAGTTTTGCCGGAACGCCGGGACGCAGAACGGTTTCCAGTCCCAGATAATCCAGGATGCCCTTCTGCCCTTGACTGACCACCCGGGCACCGATGGGCTGCAGGTCATACTTGTCCAGAATTTCTTCCAGCTTGTCCGCCATTTCCTGAGAGTACAGGCCGTAGCGTTCATATTCAGAAGGACAGGAGAATGTTTCGTCCCAGTCATGATCACGGGCATAGGAAACTTCAAACTCATTCCACTCCTTCGCTGCCTGGTAACGCTTGGAATCTTCCGGGCCGCTTGTAGTCAGCACCTGCTGGGGAATGGCTCCTATTTCATTTTCCTCCGACAGTTCCACCCAGGGCATATCGTAAATTTCCCGGTCGGCAATCCGCAGCTGCTGCCGGTGAAGCACATACAGCACTCCGCAGCCCACCAGCACCGAGGCCAGGGCAATCACCGCTGCCAGCAGAAAAATCCGTCTTGGATTTTTTCGCCCGCCCTCGTCCCGGTAAAAGTTTCCGGGGGAGAATGCACCATATTCTGCCTGGTGAATCTTCTCGTCATCCAAATATTGCATGGCGTAAACCATATCTGTTCCCTTCATACCGAAATTCCCTCCTTTTCCAAAAAGAAAGCCAGTTTCTTCCGCAGCCGGTGCAGCCGGGCGATCAACGCCCCTTCCTTGATGCCGTACCGGGCGGCAATTTCTTTTGGGGAGTCCCCGAACCAGTACCGTCGGACAAATACCATCTGGTTTTCCCGGGACTGGGTTTCCAGGAATGCATTGAGAAGCCTGCCCAATTCCTTCGCTTCCATGCTGTTATCCCGGCGGCTGTCGGGAATGCACTGCTCCATTTCCTGGGTCAAAGCTACGATTTCTGCCTTCCGTTTTGACGCCATGGCCCAATCCAGCTTCGTCAGGGACAAGTTCCGGCATACCCGGGCCAGGAAAGAGAACAGGCTATTGGGACGGGTGGGGGGAATGGCGTTCCAGGCGCGAAGATAGGTGTCACTGACACATTCCTGGGCATCTTCCAGGCAGCGAAGAATGTTCTGGGAAATCCGGAACAGCCGGCTGCCGTAGACGGAATCGGTCTGCCGGATTGCATCCTCATTCCGCTGAAAGAACAGGGCAATGATCTGATTGTCATCCAAATGGGATCACCTCCATTATTTTTTACCCTTCACCCTGTATGACTGGAAAAAGAGGAAATGATGACGCTGAATTTTTGCTTTTGTAAATATTCTTGAAGTAGAAACAACAGCGGCGGGAAATCTGCTGCCTCGTTTTTCTTGAATATACAATGAGATGCGGGAAATGGCAACCG
>DVKV01000145.1 GCA_018715835.1 Candidatus Faecousia intestinavium
CACTGGGACCAGAATATCCCCGGCGCTGGGGCCGCCCCGGGAAGGAGGCAGTCAGTCCCCTGATGGGGGCATCCGCTACAATTTCCACATTTCCGTAATAGCTGGTGAGGATTTGGGGAGAGGTGTAACCCTGTTGGGCAAGGTTCTGGCTTCCCCATTGGCTGAGGCCTTCACAAGTCACAGTTGTTCCATTACAGAACTTGGCAGCCAAGGGCTCTACAAACCCGGGCCGCCGCAGATAGTCATTGAATAACTCATCCGCAATCTCTGCAACATTGGTAAAATAGCTGCGGCCGTAGACAAAGAACTGGTCATAGGCGGTGGAGTTGGTGATGTCAAAAGCGTATCCCCGGCTGCGGTAAAACTCGGTGTACACCCGATTCAGGGCAAAGGAAACAATGGCCAGAATGTTGGCCCGCAGGGCGCTTTCTTCCCAGGTGGGGTAGATTTCGCTGCAGGCTACATTTTTTACATAGTCTACGAAGTCCACGGTGACATTTTCTGCATTTTCATCCGGGCGACCCAGGTGGACAGTAATTTCCTGTGGTACATACGGCAACACATTCGGCATATCTTCCTCCTACAGATTCTGAGGCGGCGTGTCAAAGATAATGGTCTGGTTCCAATCTCCGGGCACTTCAGCCAGGGGTATCATTGCCAGGTTCTGTATGGTGGTGGTTCCGGCGAAAACCTGAAGGTGTTCAGCCTCAACTTGCTCATAGCCCTGGTGGTGTGCCAGCAGGGTAACGGTTGTGAAGGGGACCTCCCCAGGATCGGGACTTTGGCTCTCGGATTTGTCCGGGACAGGAATGGCGATGGGGACAATTTGCCCGCTTCGGTCCGTCAGACGCATGGCGATGGCCGTCCCATCTGATGCTGTAACTATGATGGCAGTATCCTGGAGTGGAAGCTGGGCATTGCTGGCGTAGGCACGGACTTGTATGTATCCGGTTGCTGACAAAGGAATCACTCCTTTCTTAATCTCCCTTATTCTATGCCCGCCGGAGCCGATTTGTGCATAAAAAAACGGGTGAACTCGGTTCACCCTAAAGGAAATCCTGCATCTGACGGATGTTGGCGGTTTCGCAGTCCAGGAGTTTCTGGGATAAAATCTGAATCTGCTCATCGGAAGAAGCGAAACGATGCAGGTCTTTCAACCCTTTCACCATGCCCTTGGTGTTCCCCTGAATCATCATGCCGGCAATTTTGGAATCGGTATCCCGGCCATTCAGCTTCATCCGCACGGCCATATCCGAAAGGAACCGGACGGCCGGGTCCAGTTCCCTGACTTCCCAGCCCCGCTGGCTGGCAATGGAGTGGGCTTCCGTTTCGATGGAGTCATATTCCCGCAGCTGGGACTCCAGTGCTTTCCGCAGTCCGGGACGCATGGTGGTGTCCAGGACGCTTCGAATTCCCACCTGGCCCATCTGGGTGGTTTTCAAAACGGAAGACAGAAGTTCTTTGTTGTTTTTCATGATTATCACCGTGGATAGTTTGCACACTTTTCCGGGCTTCATACATAGAATAACCAACGAGAAGGGGTGTGATCATCATGTGCGCGATCTCCGGAATCATCGGGCTTTCGGCGGAACCGGAAGTCATTCATAAGATGCTGAAGACCATGGCCCGAAGAGGCCCGGATGGGGAGAATTATTTTCAGGAGGATGATGCTGCGCTGCTGCATTCCCGCCTGGCCATCATTGATCCCCAGGGGGGGCGGCAGCCCATGGAACTGGAATGGGAAGGGGAACGGTATTGTCTGGTGTACAATGGAGAACTGTACAACACGGCAGAACTTCGCCGGGATCTGGAAAACTTGGGGCATCTTTTCCAGGGACATTCCGATACGGAAGTGGTTCTCCACGCCTACGCCCAGTATGGGTGGGAATGTGTCCACCATTTCAATGGTATTTTCGCTCTGGCAGCGTGGGAGCGGAAAAGAAGACGGCTGTTTTTGGCGAGAGACCGGATTGGAGTAAAACCGCTGTTCTATAGCCGTTACCAAGGCGGGCTGCTTTTTGCGTCGGAAATGAAGACCATCCTGGCTTATCCCGGATTTCCTGCCAGACTGGGTCGGACCGGGGCAGCACAGCTGATTCTGCTGGGACCGGGGCGGCTGCCGGGGAGCGGGGTATTTGAAGACATTCAGGAGCTGGAGCCGGGCTGCATGGCCTTTTTCGAGGCAGGGATATGGGAAATGACCCGCTATTGGAAACTCCTGGATCGGGTACATACAGACTCTTTTGAACAGACGGCAGAGCAGGTGCGCTTTCTGGTGGAAGACGCAGTGCTGCGGCAGATGGTGTCGGACGTTCCCATCGGAACCTTCCTGTCCGGCGGTCTGGATTCCAGTATCATTACTGCGATCTGTGCAGGGAAAATGCGTGAACAGGGGCAGCGGCTATCCACTTTTTCCGTGGATTACCAGAACAATGACCAGTATTTTCAGGCAAATAAATTCCAGCCCAATACGGACTCCGTCTACATCCAGTGTATGGTAGATGCCCAGCAGACAGTTCATGAGAAAACGGTTCTCACACCGGAAGACCTGGTGGGAGCGTTGGAAGCAGCAACGATTGCCCGGGATCTGCCGGGAATGGCAGATGTGGATTTTTCCCTTTTGGCATTTTGCGGAAGAATCCGAAAACGGGTGAAAGTGGCACTGTCCGGAGAATGCGCGGACGAAATTTTCGGAGGTTATCCCTGGTACCGGGATCCAGAAGTCCGGGAACGGGCCGGTTTTCCCTGGGCGCAGAATACCAAACAGCGTGCCGCCCTGCTGAACCGGGATATCGGCAGAAACCCCGAGGAATTTGTAATGGACGCCTACAATCAGACCTGCCGGGAGAGCGATATTCTGCCCGGAACGTCCCCGGAAGAGCGCAGGATGAAGGAAATGGTAAACCTGAATTTCCGGTGGTTTATGCAGACCCTTTTGGACCGGAAAGATCGGATGAGCATGTACCATGGCCTGGAGGTGCGGGTGCCCTTCTGCGATTACCGGATTGCGGAGTATCTTTACGGTGTTCCCTGGGAGTTCAAGGATTACCAGGGCAGGGAAAAGGGGCTGCTGCGTCGGGCGGTGGAGGGCCTGCTGCCGGAGCAGGTTCTTTACCGGAAGAAGAGTCCATACCCAAAGACATTTGATCCCAGGTATGCAGAGCTGATTTCTCATAGAATGCAGGAGCTTCTTGAAAAGGACGCACCGCTATGGCAATTGGTGTCCAAAGAGGCGGTGAAAACGTTCTTGCATACCGACAGCCCCTGGCCCTGGTATGGGCAGCTGATGCGAAAGCCCCAGACAATGGCATATTTCCTGCAGCTGGATTTCTGGATGCGGCATTATCGGGTGGAATTCTGCTTTTAGGAATTGACGGGGGAATCCGAGTGTGCTAAGATAAAAAAGTATTGGATATAGATAGATT
>DVKV01000146.1 GCA_018715835.1 Candidatus Faecousia intestinavium
AGAACGAGCAGTTGTATATCCAGTGGTATCCCGGTCATATGACCAAAACCCGGCGTCAAATTGAAGCGGATCTGAAGCAGGTGGACGCCGTGTGTGAAATCGTGGATGCCCGGATTCCCATTTCCAGCCGAAACCCCGATATTGATGCTTTGTGTGGGAACAAACCTCGGATTTTGGTGCTGAATCGGATGGACCTGGCGGACCCCAGTGCCACCCAGAAATGGGCTGCCTATTTCAAAAAGCAGGGGATCGCGGTGATTGCCACCGACTGCAAAACTCGCCGGGGTATCGGAGATTTTGTTCCGGCGGCGCGGACTGCCTGTGCCGACAAGCTGAACCGGGACGCGGCACGGGGGATGAACCGTCCGCTGCGGATCATGGTGGTGGGCATCCCAAACGTTGGAAAATCCACTTTGATCAATCAGATTTCAGGAAGGAAGGGCGCAAAGGCGGAAAACCGTCCTGGTGTCACCCGGGGAAAGCAGTGGGTGAGCGTGGATAATGGTTTGCTCCTGCTGGACACGCCGGGCATTCTCTGGCCCAAATTTGAAGATCCCAACGTGGGTATGATGCTGGCGTATACCGGTGCGGTTAAGGAAGGGGTCATTGACCTTGAAGAGCTGGCCAGCCATCTGATGGAGCTTTTGCACCGGTTCTATCCGAATGCGCTTCAGCAGCGCTACCAGGTGGAAGCGCCGGAAGGAACCCCCGGCTGGGAGTTGATTGAGATGGCGGGACGGAAGAGGGGATACCTGGTTTCCGGCGGAGAAGTGAACACGGAGCGGATGTCCAAAGTTCTGCTGGACGAGTTCCGCAGCGGAAAGTTGGGCAGATTTACCCTGGAAATTCCGGAGGAATCCTGATGAGCGTACAGAATATGTGGGAAATTGAGGACAGCCTGTTTGATCAGGGGATCGGTGTGATCTGCGGCGTGGATGAAGCAGGAAGAGGCCCTCTGGCCGGCCCGGTGTATGCAGCGGCTGTAATCCTGCCCCGTGACCTGGAGATTCCGGGCCTGACGGACAGTAAGAAACTGTCGGACAAGAAGCGCCGGGAATTGTTCCCGATTATTCAGGAACAGGCGGTGGCATTCGGAATCGGCGTTGCCTCTGAAAAGGAAATTGATGAGATTAATATTCTCCAGGCCACGTTCCTGGCCATGAAACGGGCACTGGAGAAGCTGTCGGTCCGCCCCGATCTGGCACTGATTGACGGGAACCGGGAAACGGATTTTGGTGTGCCTGCCAAAACCGTGGTGAAAGGGGACAGCCTCAGCGCCAGTATCGCCGCAGCCTCTATTCTGGCCAAGGTGAGTCGGGACGACTATATGATGGAGCTGGCCCAGAAATATCCTCAGTATGGATTTGACATTCACAAGGGATACGGGACCAAGGCTCATTATCAGGCGCTGCGGGAATTTGGCCCTTCGGAAGTTCATAGAATGACTTTCCTGAAATCCTTTTATGGGAAGAAATAATCTGGCAGGAGCCTGGGGTGAGGCAACGGCGGCAGCTTATCTGACGGCCCATCGCTACCGGATTGTGGCCCAAGGATACCGCAGCCGGTTCGGAGAAATTGATCTGGTTGCCTGCAATTCAAAATTTCTTGTTTTCGTGGAGGTCAAGCTCCGCAAATCGCCGGATTTTGCCCGGGCGATGGAGTATGTTGATAGGAGAAAGCAGGAGCGCCTTCGAACCACGGCCGCCCTGTATCTGGCGGAGCATCCCACCAACCTGCAGCCCCGGTTTGATGTTATTGAGATTTACGCGCCGGAAGGCCCCCAGACCATTCACCCGAAAATAAATCATATGGAGGATGCGTTTCAATGAAATTTCCGGTTTTTGATTTTCACTGTGACACGGCTCTGGCACTTTTGGGAGAGGACTTGAATCAGGCAGGAAGCCTGCGGAAGAATACCCTGCATATTGATCTGGAGCGGGCGGAAACCCTGGGAGGCTATGCCCAGTGTTTTGCCTGCTTTACCACGCCTTTCTTTGAAGAATGGTACCACCTTTCTCCGATTGTGATTTTCGAACGGGAGCTGGCCACCATTCAGCGGGAAGTCAGTCAGAATTCGGACCGGATCGCCATTGCCTACACACCAGAAGAGATTGCGCAGAACCAGCAGGAAGGCAAAATGTCCGCCATTTTGACCCTGGAGGGTACAGCAGGGTTCGGCTACGATCCGGCACTGCTGGAAGACCTGTTTGCGGTGGGATTCCGGATTTCCAGTCTGGGGTGGAATGAGCAGAATCCATTGACCGGTTCCCATATGACCGGCGGCGGCCTGACGGATCAGGGAAAGGCTTATGTCCGGGAAGCCCAACGGCTTGGAATGCTGATTGATGTGAGCCATATCAGCGACGAGGGATTCCGGGATATTCTCTCCATTACGGAGGCGTCTATTCTGGCTACACATTCCAACAGCCGTCATGTTTGCGGACACAGCCGGAACCTGACGGATGAAATGTTCCGGGAAATCTGCAGAACCGGCGGCGCAGCAGGACTGAACACCTGCGCAGATTTTGTGGGAGAGACGCCGGACTTGGATACGCTGTGCGATCATGTACTGCACTTCCTGGAACTGGACCCGGAAGGAGATCACATTGTTTTGGGCGGTGACCTTGACGGAGTCAGTGAAATGCCCGCTGGTTTCACCGGGGTGGAGAGCTGGCCTTTGCTGGCGCAGAAACTGCTGCAGCGGGGCGCCGGAGAAGAGATTGTTCGAAAAATCTTTTGGGACAACGCTATGGGAGTGATGCGGCGTGCTGTATGTAACAACCCGTTCTAATCAGGAAGTCTTTACCCCGCAGCGGGTTCTGCTGGAAAACCGGGGGCCGGACGGAGGTATGTTTCTGCCGTTCCATATGCCTACCCTCTCTGCTGAGGAAAGGGAGGCACTGCTGACCCTTCCGGTGAATGACTGCGTGTGCCGGGTGCTGAATCTGCTGTTTCGTCGGAACCTGACTGCACTGGATGTGGACTTTGCCGTTGGCAGACATCCGATTCGCCTGCATACTCTGCCGCACCGGATTTTCATTGGGGAGCTTTGGCACAATCCTTCCTGGGATTACGCCGGACTGGAGCGCAGCCTGCGGGAAAAGCTGGGTGCCGACTCGGAAAGCACTGGAGGCTGGGTAAAAATTGCTGTCCGAATTGCAGGCCTGTTCGGCTTGTTCGCACTGCTGAAGGAGGCAGGGGTGGATCAGGCGGATGTTTCTGTTGTATCCGGTGATTTTTCAGCTCCCATCAGTGCCCTCTATGCCCGGGAACTGGGGCTGCCTGTCCGGAATGTAATCTGCAGCTGCAATGAAAATCACAGTCTATGGGACCTGATCTGCCATGGACAGATGCGGACCAGCAGCATCAGCACCCCAACCATGATTCCGGAGGCGGATGTGGCTGTTCCGGAAGAACTGGAGCGGCTGATTTCTCTGCGGGGAGGGACTCGGGATGTGGAAGACTTTCTGGAGTGCTGCCGTCAGGGGAAAATGTACGTACCGTCGGATTCCTTGCTTGGACGGATGAAAGAGGGCCTGTATGTCAGCGTTGTCAGCAGTGTCCGACTGGAAACCACCATTCCCAGTGTTTACCGGAGCCATGGTTATCTGATGAGCGCCCATACTGCTCTGGCTTATGGGGGACTTCTGGATTACCGGGCACAGACGGGCAATACGGCGGCTGCTCTGGTATTGTCGGACAATGGTCCCGGGAAGGATGCCCGGAATGTTTGCCGGTGCCTGGGCATTTTGGAAGAGGAACTGAAAACATTACTGTAAAAGGGGGTGCGCCTATGGCACTTTACGCCATTGGCGATCTGCACTTGTGCCTGGGTGCTCCGAAACCGATGGATATTTTTGGCGGGGCCTGGGTTGGATATATGGACAAACTGGAAGAGGGCCTTTCCATCATCCAGCCGGAAGACACCACGGTCCTTCTGGGCGATCTGAGCTGGGCGCTGGATCTGCCGGGAGCGCGAAAAGACTTTGAATGGATTAATGGAATCCCGGGAAGGAAAATCATTCTGAAGGGAAATCACGACTACTGGTGGAGCACAGCAGCAAAATTTACCCGGTTTTGTCAGGAGAATCACTTCGAAAATCTTCATCTTCTGAATAACAACTGTTTTTTCTACGATGAATGGGCCATTTGCGGAACCAGGGGCTGGTTTTTTGAAGAAGAGCGATCCGGCCAGCATGATGAAAAGGTATTCCGACGGGAGCTGATCCGCCTGGAAACCTCCCTGAAGGCGGCAGGGGATGCGCCGAAATTGGTTTTTCTGCACTATCCGCCCCGGTATAAGGGCTACGAATGCCGGGAAATTCTGGAATTGCTGGAGCGTTATCAGGTCCGCCGCTGCTTTTACGGCCATCTGCACGGCGGCAGCCACAAGCTGGCATTGGAAGGACTGTGGGATGGGGTAGAGTTTCGGCTTGTATCCGCTGATTACAGGAATTTTCGCCCATTCAATGTAATTTAATAAAAGAATTTTCAGAAAACTATGGACAAAAGCGGAATATTTTGATAGAATAAATCGGCTATGTAAAAATATATAAAATGGTCTCGCTGTGCGAACCAATTAGGAGGATTACACCAAATGAACGTTAAGAGCATTGACAGAAAAGGCAACGAAGCTACCATCGTGGTCGAAATCGATAAGGACCTGATGGAGAACGGCGTAAACAAGGCGTACATGAAGGCCCGCAAGAACATCCAGATCCCCGGCTTCCGCAAGGGCAAGGCTCCCCGTAAGATGATCGAGGCTCTGTACGGCGCCCACGTCTTCTACGATGACGGCCTGGAGGAGATCTTCCCCGAGGTGTATGATTTCGCCGTGGCCAAGCAGGATAGCTTCAAGGCGATTGGCCGCCCCAGCCTGACGGATATGCAGATTGGTGAGGATGGCGTTGTCACCCTGACGCTGACCACTGAAGTTTACCCCGAGGTCACTCTGGGTCAGTACAAGGGCCTGGAAGTGGAGAAGGCGGAGGTTTCTGTCTCTGACGCCCAGGTTCAGGCGGAACTGGACCGGATGGCGCAGAACGTGGCTTCCACGGAGACCGTGGAGCGGGCTGCACAGATGGGCGACACTGCCAACATCGACTTTGAAGGCTTCGATAACGGCGTCGCTTTCGACGGCGGCAAGGGCACCAACTTCGACCTGAAGCTGGGTTCCGGCCAGTTTGTTCCCGGCTTTGAGGAGCAGATTGTGGGCATGAGCGCCGGTGAGGAGAAGGATATCGACATCACTTTCCCTGAGGATTACCATGCAGAGCTGGCTGGAAAGCCTGTTGTGTTCCATGTCAAGCTGAACAAGGTCACTGTGACCAACGTTCCCGAGCAGGATGATGAGTTTGCCAAGGACGTGTCTGAGTTTGACACCCTGGAGGCTCTGAAGGCTGATATCCGTGCCAAGGCTCTGGAGCAGGCTCAGAAGCAGGCTGATTCCGCTTTCGAGCAGAACGCTGTGGAGAAGGCTGCGGAGAACACCACTGTGGATATGCCCAAGGCCCTGGTGGAAGCGGAGCTGGATACCCAGATGGAGCGTTTTGCTTACCAGTTGCAGATGAGCGGCTACTCCATGGATCAGTATGCCAAGATGATGGGCGGCGATGTGAACACCATGCGCAACGCCTTCCGTCCCGCTGCTGAGAAGCAGGCCAAGATCAGCGTGACCCTGGAGAAAATCGTGGAAGTGGAAGGCATCTCCGTCACCGACGAGGAGATCGAGGCCGAGTTCAAGTCCCTGGCTGAACAGTATCAGCTGGAGCTGGATAAGGTCAAGGAAATGGTTCCCATGAACGAGATCACCGGCAGCCTGACCTCCCGGAAGGCCATCAAGGTCATCACCGACAGCGCGGTGGCTGTGGCCCCCAAGGCTGAGGAAAAGACCGAAGAGTAATCGGATAGCGGCGGAACCGGCATTTTTGCCGGTTCCGCTCCAAAACCCTCTGCACTTTGGAATAAGTACCCTTTGCGATGGTTAGAATGTTTCAAACCCTATGAAAGGAGACATCACCATGAGTTTGGTTCCCTATGTTGTGGAGCAGACCAGCCGCGGCGAACGCAGCTATGATATTTTCTCCCGTCTGCTCAATGACCGCATTATTTTCCTGTCCGAGGAGGTCAACGACACCACGGCCTCCCTGGTTGTGGCCCAGTTGCTGTACCTGGAAGCCCAGGACCCGGACAAGGACATTCAGTTCTATATCAACAGCCCCGGCGGCAGCGTAACTGCCGGCATGGCGATTTATGACACCATGCAGTATATCAAGTGCGATGTGGCGACCATCTGTGTGGGCATGGCTGCATCTATGGGTGCCTTCCTTCTGAGTGCCGGCACCAAGGGAAAGCGTATGGCGCTGCCCAATTCTGAAATTATGATTCATCAGCCTTCTGCAGGCACCCAGGGCCAGATCACTGATATGGCGATCCACCTTCGTCGTCTGGAGATCATCAAGGCACGGATGAACCGTATTTTGTCCGAAAACACCGGAAAATCCGTTGAGGAAGTAACTGCCGCCTGCGAGCGTGACAACTTTATGTCCGCCGAGGAGGCCAAGTCTTTCGGCCTGATTGACCGGGTTCTGGAACACCATTAAAAACGACAGAAACGAGGTACCAGGTTCATGGCAAAAAACAACGGGCAGCCGCCGATTCGCTGCAGCTTTTGCGGAAAGCGGGAGACTCAGGTTTCCAGACTGATTGCCGGTCCTGGGGTGTACATCTGCAGCGACTGTGTTGCGGCTTGCAGTGACCTGCTTCGGGATGAGATTGATACCGGTGTTCAGACGCCCCAGAGCGCTCCTGACCGGCTGCCGTCTCCCATGGAGATCAAGTCTTTCATGGATCATTACATCATTGGTCAGGAAGACGCAAAGGTTGCACTGGCGGTTGCGGTGTACAACCATTATAAGCGTATATATTTCGGAGCGGACTCGGATGTGGAGCTCCAGAAGAGCAACATTCTGCTGATTGGTCCCACCGGCAGCGGTAAAACCCTCTTTGCCCAGACGCTGGCCAAGATCCTGAATGTGCCTTTTGCCATAGCAGATGCTACCACGCTGACGGAGGCAGGTTATGTGGGCGATGATGTGGAGAATATCCTGCTTCGTCTGCTGCAGGCAGCGGACTTTGATGTCAGCCTGGCCGAACACGGTATTATCTACATCGATGAGATGGATAAAATCGCCCGGAAAAGTGAAAATACCTCCATCACCCGGGATGTCTCGGGTGAAGGCGTGCAGCAGGCACTGCTGAAGATCCTGGAGGGTACGGTTGCCAATGTACCGCCCCAGGGTGGCCGGAAGCATCCCCAGCAGGAGATGATTCAGGTGGACACCACCAACATCCTCTTCATTTGCGGCGGCGCCTTTGACGGCTTGGACAAGATCATCGAAAAACGGACGGATAAGAGCGCCATTGGCTTTGATTCTCCCATTCAGAGTCGGAGCAAACGGGATGTGGGAACCCTTCTGTCTCAGGTGGAGCCCCATGATCTGCTGAAATTTGGTATTATCCCGGAACTGGTAGGACGTATGCCGGTGATTACCACCCTGCAGAGCCTGACACAGAATGATCTGGTTCGGATTCTGGTGGAACCGAAAAATGCGCTGACCCGGCAGTATCAGGAGCTTCTGCGGATGGACGGCGTGGAACTGGAGATCACCGACGAAGCGCTCTTGGATATTGCCCAGAAGGCACTGGATCGCCAGATCGGCGCCCGGGGACTGCGTGCGATAATGGAAAAAATCATGACCAGCATTATGTTCCTGATCCCGTCTGATTTGTCCATCAAGAAGGTTATCATTACACCGGAAGCGGTGGAGGGCGAGAACCCCACCATTGTGCGGGATGCTGCACACCCCAGAGAAAAACTCTCTGGCAAACGATAAACTGGAAAGGGGGTAGAGCGACTACCCCCTTTTTTGCAAAAGGAGGGACATTCCCTTGACAGAAACGATTTACGCAGGAAAAATGCCGATTCTGGCTCTTCGCGGGCTGGCCGTTTTCCCGGAGCAGACGGTCCATTTTGATGTGGGCCGTGAGAAATCCGTGCGTGCTCTGGAAGCGGCGATGAAGGCAGACCAAACCCTGTTTTTGATTCCCCAGAAAGATCTGCTGGTGGATGACCCCAAACTGAAAGATTTGTACGCCATCGGAACGGTGGCCAAGGTCAAGCAGGTGCTGAAGACCCAGGGGGAGAATCTGCGCATTCTGGTTACCGGCGTATGCCGCGGAAAGATCACAGAGCTGCAGCAAAGCGAGCCGTATCTTGAGGGCTTGGTAGAGGCGGTTTCTCCTTCCAAAACCACCGATAATGTCCGCGCCCATGCTCTGCGCCGCGAGGCTGTATCCCTGTATGGACTGTATTTGCAAATGTCGGAACATCCAGCCCAGGCAATTCAGCTCCGGATGATGGCCAGCGAAGACACGGGTTTCATTGCGGATGCTATTGCCCAGAATTCTGGAATTGATTTTCCGGACAAGGCCAAAATGCTGTGCCAGCTGAACCCGGTGAAACGGCTGGAAGCGGCTCTCCGTCTGCTCAGCCAGGAGGTTGAGATGCTCCGCCTGGAATCGGATATTCAGGAGAAGACCCGCTCCGCACTGGATCAGAACCAGCGGGACTACTACATCCGTGAGCAGATCAAAGTCCTGCAGGATGAATTGGGGGAAGCAGACGAGGCATCTGAATTTGAAAACTACATCCAGAGCATTAAAAATCTGCATCTGAGCGAGGAATTGGAAAAGAAACTGCTGAAAGACGTGGATCGTCTGAAGAAGCAGCCCTTCGGATCTTCCGAGGGGGCCGTTCTGCGCAACTACTTGGATACGGTGCTGGATCTTCCTTGGAACCAGAAGACCAAAGAGCGGGTGGATGTGGCTGCGGCCAAAAAGATTTTGGAACATGATCACTTCGGTCTGGAAAAGGTCAAGGAGCGAATCCTGGAAACCATCGCCGTTCGGCAGATGGCACCGGAAATGCCGCCCCAGATTCTGTGCCTGGTAGGTCCTCCCGGTGTCGGCAAAACCAGCATTTCTTACTCCATTGCCAGAAGTCTGAACCGGAAAATGGCTCGGATTTCTCTGGGCGGCGTCCACGATGAAGCGGACATCCGGGGCCATCGCAAAACCTATGTGGGTGCCATGCCCGGCCGGATAATGGCGGCCATGGCCCAGGCAGGAAGCGCCAATCCAGTGCTGCTGCTGGACGAAATTGATAAAATGGGTTCGGACTACCGAGGAGATCCCAGTGCCGCCTTGCTGGAGGTTCTGGATGCAGAGCAGAATCACACCTACCGGGACCACTATCTGGAGATTCCCTTTGACCTGTCCGATGTGATGTTTATTACCACTGCAAACACGCTGGACACGGTTCCCAGGCCGCTGCTGGACCGGATGGAGATCATTGAACTTGGTTCGTATACAGATGAAGAGAAATTGATGATTGCAAAAAACCATCTGATTCCGAAGCAGCTGAAAAAACACGGACTGAAAAAACAGCAGCTGCGCATCTCGGACGACGCAATCCGTGAGATCATCAGCTGCTATACCCGGGAATCCGGTGTGCGGAATCTGGAGCGGGCTATCGGAGAAATCTGCCGCAAAACCGATATGCAGCTGATCTCTCAGGAGGAAAGCAAACGGATTTCGGTTACCGGATCCAACCTGGAGACCTTCCTGGGGGTCCGGAAATATCTGCCTGACCGGCTGCCCTGCACAGACGAGGTGGGTCTGGTTACCGGCCTTGCCTGGACGAGTGTTGGTGGTGAAACGCTGGAAGTGGAAGTTAATGTGATGGATGGTTCTGGCAAACTGGAACTAACCGGAAACCTGGGAGATGTGATGAAGGAGTCTGCCCATGCGGCGCTGAGTTACATCCGTGCCAATGCACAGAAGCTCGGTGTTGCCCCGGATTTCTACAAGACCAAGGATGTTCATGTGCATTTCCCGGAAGGGGCTGTGCCGAAGGATGGGCCTTCTGCCGGCGTAACCGTTTGTACCGCCATGGTTTCTGCTCTTACCGGAGTATCGGTCCGCCGGGACGTGGCCATGACCGGAGAAATTTCTCTGCGGGGCAGGGTAATGCGCATCGGCGGTCTGAAGGAAAAGACCATGGCTGCACTGCGCCATGGTGTTCGGACGGTCATTATTCCCAAGGACAATGAACGGGATCTGGAGGAGATCGACCAGACTGTGCGCCGCCAGCTGAATTTCATCAGTGCCCAGACTGTGGATACCGTTCTGGAAGCGGCGCTGAACCGCCAGGTGGAGCTTCGGCCAGGAATTTTGACGGAACTTCCTGAAGAAATGGCATCCAAGACGCCGAAGCCCGGCCTTCAGCAGTAAGGAGGCAGGGTATGAATTTTCAGAATGTGGAATTCCTGATTTCTGCTGCCTCACCCAAGGACTTTCCCAGAAATCGTCTCCCGGAAATCGCCTTTGCCGGGAAGTCAAACGTTGGAAAGTCCTCTGTCATCAACCGTCTTCTTCAGCGGAAGAATTTTGCCAGGGTAGGGGATAAGCCGGGCAAAACCGTTCATGTAAACTACTTCATTGTGGATGGTAAATGCTATCTGGTAGACTTGCCGGGATATGGTTTTGCCCAGGTTTCCCAGCAGGAGAAAGCCCGATGGGCCAAATTGATGGAGGACTATTTTGCTGCAGGGCGTATCGACCTTGGGGTGTTGATTGTGGACTACCGGCATCGGCCTACCAACAATGATGTGACCATGGCTAACTGGTTTCTGCAGAGCGGATGTCCGTTTGTTGTCGTGGCAAATAAAATGGACAAGCTGAAGAAGAAAGAACTGGAACCGAATCTTTACGCCATCCGTCAGGATCTGGAACTGCCGGAAGACTGCCCGGTGATTCCTTTCTCCGCAGAGAAGGGAGACGGCCGGGATGAACTGGTCCGTCGGATTCTTTCTGCTGTTGGAGCATGATCCATGGTACTGGAACTGAAGGATTGGCGGTTTGAAATTGACCGGGAGGCGACGCAGGAAAAAACCAGGAAAAATGCCACAGATCACTGCTGCTGTGCCTACTGCCGGAACTATTACGACACGGTTTCCCAGACTTACCCGGAACTGAAGAAACTTCTGGAATGTTTCGGCGTGGAAATGAATGGCCCGTGTGAATTGATGCCCTTTGAACCCACGCTGTTTCTGGCTTGCTACCCTGTACAAGGGCGTATCCTCACCTGGGGATATGGGGAGATTCAGGCGGATGGCGTCCGCCTTCAGCCGGAGGCATCAGATGATTCCAGGTTTTTGCTGTGGGTAGGAGAGGTTCAGCTTCCATGGCTTCAGCCTGAACGGGAACAGGATGTGGTTTCTCCTGCCAATTTGCCGGAATTTTTGGAGCGCATGAAGGAAACATGGCAGTTCCGGCATGGGAAAGTCCAAATTCTATCATAAAAAAGCGGGCAGTTTTTACTGCCCGCTTGGTGTTTCTTGATAAGAATGAAGGAAACGGAAAATGAAGGGAATGCTGCAGATACCCGCCAGAACATCCGCAGTCGGCTGAGCGATCTGTATTCCGGTCAGGCCCAAGATGGGAACTGCGAACAGCAGCAGGGGGATGGTAATCGCTCCGGAACGGATCAAAGATAGCATAGAGGAGATTGCAGGCTGCTGGATGCTCTGATACAGCATGTTCACCGGTGTGGACAGCGGCATAAACAGCATACCGAATGCGGCGAAGCGAAGAGCACGTGCTCCAATTTCAATCACTTCTTCATGCTTCTGGAACACATAAATGATGGGTTCCGCAAAGAGCATACTGAGCAAGGCCATTCCGCCCACACATGCCAGTCCGAATGTGGTGGTAAATAGCAGTCCTTTCTTGACACGATCGTACTTTCCAGCCTGGAAGTTAAAGGAGGCAACCGGCTGGAATCCCTGGCCCATTCCCAGTCCCACGCACATCAGGAAGTTGGAATAGCGGCTTACAACGCTCATTGCGGCGATGGCGGCATCTCCAAAGGGCTTCGTTACATTGTTCAGGACACCGGTTGTAACAGAAGTCAATCCCTGGCGAATCAGGGAAGGAAAACCCACCCGGCACACGGAGAGATACAGCTTCAGCTCTTTGCTGACGGCGCGGAAACGGATGGAACTCTGGGCCATTTTCTGGTACATAAATAACAAAATACAGAAGCTGATCACCTGGGAGGCTGCGGTGGCAAGTCCGGCGCCGTAGACGCCCATTCCCAGTTTGCTTACCAGGATGTAGTCACCCAAAATGTTCAGAATACCGCCTGTGGTCAGGCCAAACATGGCATAAAAGGCTTTGCCTTCGTAT
>DVKV01000147.1 GCA_018715835.1 Candidatus Faecousia intestinavium
AACGTCGCCCGCCTGGGTTTCAATGATGGGCAGGGCAGTCAGAGAACCGCCGCCCAATTCGGGAGACAGCTGCGCTGCCCGCTCCAGCAGACGGGAGTGGAGATAGAACACGTCGCCGGGGTAAGCTTCCCGTCCGGGGGGACGGCGGATCAGCAGAGAAATGGCACGGTATGCCACAGCGTGCTTACTCAGGTCGTCGTAGATCACCAGCACGTCCTTGCCCTGATGCATGAAATGCTCGCCCATGGCGCAGCCGGCGTAGGGGGCGATATACTGCATGGGCGCCAGCTCGGAGGCGGTGGCGGAGACAACGATGGTATAGTCCATGGCGCCGCCGGCGGTGAGGTTTTCCACCACCTGGGCCACGGTGGAACGCTTCTGACCAATGGCAACGTAGATGCAGATGCAGTCCTTGCCCTTCTGGTTCAGAATGGTATCGGTGGCGATGGTGGTCTTACCGGTCTGACGGTCGCCGATGATCAGCTCACGCTGACCCCGGCCAATGGGGATCATGGAGTCGATGGCTTTGATACCGGTCTGCAGAGGACGGCTGACGTGCTGACGCTCAATGATGCCGGGGGCGGGGGATTCGATGGGGCGGTAGCCCTCTGCCTCAATGGCGCCTTTTCCGTCGATGGGCTCGCCCAGAGCGTTGACAACACGGCCGATCAGGCCTTGCCCAACGGGAACGGACACCACCCGGCCGGTGCGCTTGACGGTGTCGCCTTCCTTGATGCCCTGGTCGCTGCCCAGAATGACGATGGACACGGTGTCCTCTTCCAGGTTCTGGGCCATGCCGAAGGAGCCGTCGGGGAATTCCACCAGCTCACCGGACATGCACTTTTCCAGACCGGAGGCTTTGGCAATGCCGTCGCCCACCAGGATAACCACGCCGGTTTCGCTGACTTCGATTTTATTTTCGTAATTTTTAATTTGATTGCGAATGATTTTCGTAATTTCTTCGGGTCTTAGTTCCATACAGTCCCTGCTTTCTCATCAGAGTACGGTTTTATTCAGCAGATCCCGGATGGCTTCCATGCGGTGGGACACGGTGTCATCCAGTCGCTGACCGTCATAGTCCAGGCGCACGCCGCCCAAGACTGCGGGGTCAATCCGGTTGTGCAAAATGATTTCCTTCCCGGTAATCCGGGCCAGCTTTTCCGTCAGCTTCTGTTCCTGCTCCGGCTTCAGGGCCACGGCGGTCACCGCGGAAACCCGCAGAATGCCGTTGTCCTCGTCATAGTGCCGGGTAAAGGAATCGCAGCAGTCGGAGAAATAACGCACATAGCCCTTTTCGGTCAGGATTTTCAGGAAATTCAGCACATAAGGATGCAGCTTTCCCCGGAAACTGTCGTCAAGAATCTGACAGCGTTCTGCTTTGGTCAGGCTGGGCGTGCCAAGCAGGCGTAGAAAGTCCGGCTCCTGGCGGAAGCTTTGCTGCAAAGCGGCCAGCTGCTGGCAGATGGTCTGGCTCAGCGCTTCCTCCTTTGCCAGCTCATACAGCGATTCGCCGTAAACGTTTCCTACTTCCGTCATACGCCGTCACCCAATTCCTGGATAAAGCGGTCGATCATGTCGGCCTGGTCTGCGGAATTCAGCTCCCGCTCCACCACCTTGCCGGCAATGGCCATGGCCAGACCGGAGATTTCGTTCTTGGCGTCGTTGATGGCTTTCTTCTTCTCCAACTCAATATCGGAGGATGCTTTGACTTTGATCTGGGCAGCGGTGGCCTGAGCCTGGCCGATGATTTCTTCGCTGCGAGCCGTAGCGGTTTTCTGGGCGTTGAGCAGGATGCCCTCTGCCCGGGCTTTGGCCTCTTTCATATTTTGCTCATAGGTGGCCTTGATGGCGTCCGCCTCCTCATGGGCAGCTTTGGCCTGAGCGATCTCCTGATCGGCGGCCTGACGGCGCTGGTCCAGAACCTTCAGAATCTTATTCCAGAACAGGTGACGGAAAATCAGCAGCTGGATAAACAGATTGGCAATGGCGGCAATCAGCGTCACAGGGTTGACCGTTACAAGAGATTGGTATAGTTCCATGGATTGGCCTCCTTCCGGTCCATAATTCGGGTTTCTGGAGCCGGAATCAGGACAGATAGTTCATGAACATACCGGGCGCGGCGAAGATCAGCAGCAGGCCGGTGACGAAGCCGTAGATACCGGTGGTCTCGGACAGGGCGATACCCAGAATCATGGTGCTGGTGACGTCGCCCTTGCACTCGGGCTGACGACCGATGGCGTCACAGGCAGCGGCGGCACAGTTGCCTTCACCGATGCCAGGGCCGATACCGGCGATCAGAGCCAGACCTGCGCCGATGCCGCAGCCGGCCAGCGCGATACCTTTAGCCAAAATCTGAAAATCATTCATGAAATGTTCCTCCTAAATTAAAGTACTGGTGAATATTAAAATGGCGTTGGGGGAGATCAGTCCCCGGCGGCCTGTTTGATGAAGAGAGTGGTCAGGGTGCAGAAGATGAACGCCTGGATGCAGCCGCCGAACCAGTCGAAGTACAGGCTGGGGATGGCGGGAATGCCGATGGTCAGCCAGGGGTAGTCGGCGCCCAGATTGGTCAGCACCGCCAGAACGCCCAGCACCGCCACAATGGCGCCGGGAATCCACATCCGCTTTTTCTTCCGGGAGAGACCCAGACCGATGAGAATGCCCCCCAGAATCACCAGGGCGATGCCGGCATACAGGCTGGAGCCCAGGAAGCCAAACAGGGCATTGTTGGCGGTGGTCAGGGCAGCGTAGATCAGGGTGCTGATGACGGTGCCGGAGAGAATGTTGCCGAAGTGACGGCAGGCCATGGAAACCGGCGTGAAGCACTCGCTGAGCACGTTGATGGGAGCAAGGATAAAGACCGGATCCAGAAAGCCCTTCAGGTAGCTGAGGATGCCGGCGGCCTTGATCTTGTGGTAGGTAATCAGAACGAACACCACCAACGCCCAGGCAAGCTCCGTCATCAGGTCGGCGGTGGGACTCCACACGCCAATCAGGCTGATGAGATTGGACACAACGCTGGTAATGAAGATGGTGCCGATCAGCGGAATGTAGTGGTCGAAGCCGGTGCCCATATTGCCCCGGACAAACTTCAGCAGACTGGTTACCGCCAGCTCCGCCACAGCCTGTTTCCGGGAAATGTTGGTCACCCGCAACCCGGAGCCAAGCCAGATGCACAGGGCTGAGATAATCAGCATCACCAGCCAGCTGGCCGTCAGGGTCTGGGTAATCTGAACCGTGCCGAACAGGGGCACATTTTCAAAGGTCGCCAGAATTTTTGCACCGTTGATTGAAATAGCCATAACATAACCTCACTTGACTGGAATGAAAATGTTGCGCTTACGATGGTTCAGAGGTGTCCGGATTGGCGGAATCCTTGGGCATCAGCTTGCCGGTGAATTGCAGGTAGTAAATCACCACGTGGGGAAACAGAATAGGCAGCGCCCCGGCGAAGAAGGGAATCTGGGGAATCAGGAAAGCGGCTACCACCCATCCGGCCTGGAGCAGCATCCGGGCGTTGTAGCTGAACTGAAACCGGGCTTTCATTTTTCGCCGGTTTTCCATGCCCACGGCGCTCTGCACCATCAGGCACAAAATGGTGAAATTCAAAATAGCGATGACGCTTCCGCAGAAAATACCCAGGAGAGTGGGGCCCAGAGAAAAGGTGCCCACGCCCACCAGGCTCAGCAGGAACAGGGCGATCAGGAGAATACCGTCGCACACCAGCGTACCCAGCGTGATTCGGCGGATCTCCTTACGGGATGCAGGTTGCAATTTCATAGAAAGACTCCTTCATATTATAGATATTACTTGTGATCGTTAAACGCGGTAGGAGGCGGGTCCTGGGAGGCGGCCTCCTGGGCGGCTTTTCGCAGGGAACGAAGGCAGGCACGGGCGGTGCTGATGGAGGTAAGCAGACCCAGAATCCCCAGCACTGCCACAATCCACAGCCCCAGACCAAACCGGCCTTGCAGCCAGACAGCCAGCAGCAGGAAAAACAGTATGGGGAAAATGATGGAAAAACCAAACTGTCCCACCCAAATCAGAAGACTTAGAATTTTCATAACCGCTCCTGGATTTACTATGTTTGTCCAAAACGATATTTTTGGAGTGAGTACTTGTCTATTATAACCGAAATCCCCTAGACTTGCAATGGGAATTTGTAAATTTTACGAAATGGGGCCGGTAATCGGAAAGAAAAAGAGAATCCCGCCGGGGGACTATCTTTTTAGCAGAAAATGTTGTAATATAAAGTCCGTGGAACCCAGCGCCCAGGCACGGCATATGCTATTGTGAGGTGATGGGGATGGCTGGTTGGGTGGCAGCGGCGTTTCTGGCCGCTGTGGGACTGCTGAGCCTGCTGTGGGTCCTGGCAGGGTGGATGCTGCCGCTGTGCCGCAGGGGAATTCTCGTTTACCGGGGAGTACCGGGAGAATGGGGGTTTTCCGGGACCTATGTGTGGCTGCGGAGTCTTGGGCTGGTTCGCTGCACCCTTGTGGTGGTGGACCTGAATTTGGAGGAGAATTCCCGGGTCTGGATGAAAGAGCAGGGGATTGAAATATGCACGGCAGAAGAACTGCCGGAGAGACTGAAACTGGGAGAGACACTGCTTTGACGGAAGATTTGGAAATGATACAGGGGGCCATCAGCGCCGTTGTCTATCAGAATTATGACAACGGCTACGCTGTGCTGCGCTTGTCGGTAGGCGGGGGGCAGAATGTCACCGTGGTGGGGACCATCCCCATGCCTGCGGTGGGGGAGCGGCTTCTGGTCACTGGAAAATGGAGCACCCACGCCAGCTACGGCAGGCAATTTGAGGCGGAATTTCTGGAACGGCTGATGCCCCAGTCCGCCATGGAGATCCTGAATTATCTGAGCAGCCGGGTGATCAAGGGCATTGGCCCGAAAATGGCGGCCCGGATTGTGGAGCGCTTTGGCAGCGAAACCCTGGCGATCATGGAGCGGGAACCGGAGCGATTGTCGGAAGTGGCGGGTATTTCCCGGGAAAAGGCCCGGGCCATTGGCGAAGAGTTCCGGCTTCAGGTGGGAATCCGCCAGCTGATGGAGTTTTTTGCCCTGCACCACCTGCCGGCAGATCTGGCGGTGCGGACCTATAAACTTTACGGGGAGAGCACCCTGGAGCTGATTTACGATGACCCGTACCTTCTGATGGAGGAAGGACTGGAAGCCCCCTTCGGGGCGGTGGACCGATTCGCCATTGAGCTGGGCATGGCCGGAGACGACCCCCGGCGGATTGAGGCGGGGATTCTGTTTGAACTGAATTATAACCTGACCTGCGGCCACAGTTTCCTGCCGGAGGAAAAGCTGGTGCCCGCCACCGCCCAGCTTCTGAACGTACCCGGGGAAGCTGTCAGCCAGAGCATCCAGCGGCTGCTGGAAGGGGAGCGGCTGGTGCGGCAGACCCTGGCGGGAATTGTGGTGATTTATCTGCCGGCCCTGTTCGAAGCGGAACAATACTGCACCCAGCGGCTGCTGGAGTTTGCAGCCCAGTCCTTCCCGGAACCCCGGGGACTGGATAAAAAGATACGGGACGCCCAGCAGGAGAGCGGGGTGGACTACTCCGAGGAACAGCGGCAGGCGGTTCGGGAGGCGGCTGCCTCCGGGCTGCTGCTGGTGACCGGCGGCCCGGGCACGGGAAAAACCACGATTCTGCGGGGAATCCTGTCCCTTCTGGGGCAAATGCAGCTGCGCTGCCTGCTGGCCGCCCCCACAGGGCGGGCGGCGAAGCGGCTGACGGAGGTCACCGGGGAGGATGCCTCCACCATCCACCGGCTGCTGGAGGCGGGAATCGACCCCAACACCGGGAACATGGTTTTCGCCCGGGACGAGGACAACCCCCTGAAGGCGGACGCGGTGATTGTGGATGAGATGTCCATGGTGGATGTGCAGCTGCTCTGCGCCCTGCTCCGGGCCATCCCCCAGGGGAAACGGCTGATTCTGGTGGGAGATCCGGATCAGCTGCCGCCGGTGGGACCGGGATTTCCCTTCCGGGATATGCTGCGCAGCGAGGTCCTGCCCACGGTGCGGCTGACGGAGATTTTCCGCCAGGCCCAGAAAAGTCTGATCGTCATGAACGCCCACCGGGTAAACCGGGGGGAGATGCCGGATCTGAAAACGGTAAACAGCGACTTCTTTTTCATGCGCAGAGCCAGCGAGGAAGCAGTGGCCCAACTGATCCGGGATCTTTGCACCACCCGGCTGCCGAAGAATATGGGGATTCCTCCGGAACAGATTCAGGTCCTTTGCCCCACCCGGAAGGGGGGCGTGGGGACGGTGAACCTGAACAGGCTCCTTCAGGCGGCGCTGAATCCGCCAACCCCGGAGAAAAAGGAACGGTCCTTCGGGGACTTCCTGTTCCGGGAAGGGGACCGGGTGATGCAGATCAAGAACAATTATGACATTGTCTGGAAAAGCTGCGACGGAACCACCGCCGGGACCGGCATCTTCAACGGGGACGTGGGGGTGATCCGGGAAATTGATCCCGGCGCCGAAACCATGACCCTGGTGTTCGATGACCGGGAGGCGGTATATGACTTCACCCAGCTGAATGAACTGGAACCGGCCTATGCCATGACGGTGCACAAGAGTCAGGGCAGCGAATACCGGGCGGTGATTCTGACGGCCTGGAACGGTTCGCCCTACCTGCTCAACCGGAGCATCCTCTATACCGCCATCACCCGTGCCCGGGAGCTGCTGATTGTGGTGGGCCGGGAGGAGACGGTGGCGGCTATGGTAAACAACGCCGCCAAAAACCGCCGGTACACCGGGCTGAAGCTGCGGCTTCAGGGGAGAGTGGAATGAGACTGTATTCCTGGCTGATGGAGCTGCTCTTCCCGGAAAAGTGCGTTCTGTGCGGCGCAATTTTGGAAAAGGGACAGACAGATTTGTGCAAAAATTGCCGAATTGAGGCGCCGGACTATACAAATCGGAAAACTAAGCTGCAATTTCTTGACAGTTTCACCGCTGTCTGGTACTATGAAGGGAACGTAAGAAAAAGCATTCTGCGTTTCAAGTTCTATCATGCCCGTGCCCTTGCTCCGGCATACGGCCGGCTGCTGGCCATGAAAGTGAGCCAGCTGCACCCGGAGGGCTTTGACCTTCTGACCTGGGTCCCGGTGAGCCGACGCCGTCGGCTGCGCCGTGGGTACGACCAGGTGGCCCTGCTGGCCCAGGCGGTGGGCGAAGAACTGGAAATGCCTGCGGTTTCCCTGCTGAAGAAGATCCGCCACAACCAGCCCCAGTCCCATCTGACCGATCCGGCCCAGCGCCGGGCCAATGTGCTGGGGGCCTACCGGCTCCAGCCGGGGCTGGATGTGACCGGAAAGCGGATTTTGCTTCTGGACGATGTTCTGACCACAGGAGCCACCGCAGGCGAGGCTGCCAGAATCCTGCTGACAGCCGGAGCAAAGGAAGTACATTGCGCCGCAATTGCGGCGGCACGAAAGTAAAGGTGTCTGTATGTCTCTGTTTTCTATGTTTTCCAATGACCTGGGTGTGGACCTGGGTACCTGCAACGTGTTGATTTACGCCGACGGCAAGGGCCTGGTGGTTCGGGAGCCTTCCGTTGTGGCGGTGGACAAGAACACCGGCAAGATTCTCCAGGTGGGTGCTGCCGCCCGGAATATGCTGGGCCGTACCCCCGGCAACGTGGTGGCCATGCACCCGCTGAAGGACGGCATTGTCTCCGACCATGAGATGACCGTCCGGATGCTGCAGGAGATGTTCAAGACCGCTACCAAGGCCGGTCTGTTCACTCCCAAGCCCCGTGTGGTTGTATCTGTTCCCTCCGGCGTGTCCGAAGTGGAGGAGCGCAGTGTTATCAACGCCGCCATCGAAGCCGGCGCCCGCCGTGTGTTCCTGATTGAGGAGCCTCTGGCGGCAGGGCTGGGCGCGGGCCTAGACATCCGGGGCGCCAGCGGCCACCTGGTGGTGGATATCGGCGGCGGCACCACCGACATTGCCATCCTCAGCATGAACGGCGTGGCAGTGTCCTCCTCTTTGAAGATTGCCGGCAACTACTTTGACGAGATGATCGCCCGGTATGTCCGCCGTCAGCACGGCGTGGTCATCGGTCAGGTTACCGCCGAGAGTGTGAAAATCCAGATCGGTCAGGTCTACCCCCGGGATGAAGAGCGCAGCATGAACGTCAAGGGCCGGGATTACAAGACCGGTATGCCCAAGGTAGTCACCCTGACCTCCAACGAGATCTATGAGGTTCTGCGCCGTCCCGCCCGTCAGATTGCCGACGAGGTGCTGGCGGTGATGGAGCAGGCCAGCCCGGAACTGGTGTCCGATGTGTCCGAAAACGGCATCACCATTACCGGCGGCTGCGGCCAGCTGTGGGGCATGGACCTGCTGCTGATGGAGCGCACCGGCATTGCCTGCATTCTGGCGGACGACCCGGATTCCTGCACCGCCTACGGCGCGGGCAAGAGTCTGGCCTGGATCAACAACATGCAGGAAGGCCCCATCAACATCGCCCGGAAGCGGGCCATGCGGAGTCAGGGCTGAGAGAAGTGAAAACTGCCGCCGGTACACCAAAGTGTACCGGCGGCAGTTTTTTGTTTATTCCGGAAGGTACTCCTGGAGTGACTCTCCCTGCCAGGTCAGACGGAAGGATTCCCCATCCCGGAGGGCGCCATAAGCCTCCTCCGAAACCTGCAATTCCCGCTGGGAGCCATCCTCCAGCTGAAATTTCACCCAGAATCGCCACAGACTGGCGCCGGGTTCCAGCAGCTCCTGACGGCGTTCCATCCGTCGGGCGAGCACCTGTCCCCGGCCGGATGCCGATTCCTGGGGCTTCCGGCTCTTTTTCAGGTTGGCACAGGCCTTGGCGAGATTGGATACAAACTGACAATTCAAACACACCTGGGGCATCAGTCAATCCTCCTTCAGAAACTCCAGCTCTAGAGGCTTATCCAGATCATCGGACACATAGCCGCCGTTTTTCCGCCGCTGCTTGACGCATTCGCTGAGCAGATACTCGATCTGCCCGTTGACGCTGCGAAAATCATCCTCCGCCCAGGCGGCAAGGTCGTTGTAAAGCTTGGGCGACAGCCGCAGAGGGACCTGCTTTTTTTGTTTTTCCGGGGCAAGGCGCAGAGGGCCTTGCTTTTTCTCCGCCGCCGTCATGTTAATACAGGGAACCGGAGTTCACGATGGGCTGGGCTTCCTTGTTCCCGCACAGCACCACCAGCAGATTGGATGCCATGGCGGCCTTCCGCTCTTCGTCCAGGTCCACCACACCATTTTCCTTCAGCCGCTCCAGGGCCATTTCCACCATTCCCACGGCGCCGTCCACAATCAGTTTCCGGGCGTCCACCACGGCACTGGCCTGCTGACGCTGGAGCATCACGGCGGCGATTTCCGGGGCGTAGGCCAGGTAAGTAATCCGGGCATCCACAATTTCCAGGCCGGCCTCTTCCACCCGGGCCTGAATTTCCTCCTTGATCCGCCGGGCCACTACTTCGCTGGAACCCCGCAGGCTGCCGTCATCCGCCAGGCCGTCGCCGGTGGTGTCCACATTGGGGGCAGAGTCGTAGGGGTAGATCCGGACGATGTTGCGCAGGGCGCTGTCACATTGCAGGGAGAGGAACGCCTTGTAATTGTCCACCTGGAAGGCGGCCTTGGCGGTGTCCACCACCCGCCACATAACGGCAATGCCGATTTCCACCGGATTGCCCAGACAGTCGTTGATTTTCTGCTTGTTGTTGCTGAGCGTCATGATTTTCAGGGACATTTTTTTGCCCATATTGTCCCCGGTTCGGGGGGCCTTCACGTCTCCGCTCTGGTTCAGCTGGGTGAAAGCGGCGGGGTTGACGCCGGTGCAGAAGGGGTTGACCCAGTAGAAGCCTTCTCCCTTCAGGGTGCCGATGTAGTTGCCGAACAAAGTCAGCACCAGTGCCTCCTGGGGCCGCAGCACCCGAAGGCCTGCCAGCAGGAAACCGGCCACGATGGCGACGAGCCCGCACAGACAGCCCGCCAGAGGGTTCCGGTCCACCAGGCCAAAGAAGCCGATCAGTCCGCCAAAGAGCATAACCACCGAAATCAGGAGCATGAGAAGCCCATGCTTTTTATTGGACAAGATTTTTTCCGTCATAGGGATTCCTCCTTTGGTAATTCTTGGATCTAAAATAATGATATCAAAGTGATATGTTTTTGTCAAGTAGAGAACAAGAAAAAAGGGAAGGCGATAGGCCTTCCCTTTTTTCGTCAGCAGGTCTGGTAACAGGATTCGCTCTTCTGATCTTCGTCGCAGCATTTGGGGGCAAACTGTCCTGCCGGGAAAGGAATCCGGCTGAACATTTCGCAGGGGTCCTCCCCGCCGCCCGGGGTGTCGCAGCACTCTTTGCAGGGAATGGCGTAGTCCAGCACCGGCACCACCAGCTGGGCATCCCGCTCCAGACGGATGATGGAGAACTGTCCCAGGGTCACAAACAACCGGCGGCGGTCTCCGGAGAGCACCAGCTCCTCTTCAAACTGCCCCCGGATGGCGGCGGGAATCTGGGCGGCGCACTCACAGCCGCCGCAGTCGCATATGTCCTTGACTTTGGAGCTGAGAACCATGGGGTCCAGCACTTCCACCACAGCGGTGGGCAGGTTGGCACACAGACGGCTCAGCCCGTCAGCCTCTCCGATCCGGGTGTCGCTGCAATAGATGTGAGCCCGGCTGTCCTCGCCGCACAGCACGGCCCGTTTGCTGAACACTGCCAGACCGTACAGTGCAGCCGGACGGGAGACCCCCACCACCGCATCCGCAAGAATCCGGTAGTAGAAGGTGACGTCGATGCAGTAGTGATTCCGGTCAAAGGCAACCGGTTCCACATCAATGTAGGTGTACAGCAGCTCCGCGCAGCGAACCCGGGCGTTGGATGCTTTGTCCAGAATGGCCTGGGAACCGGTGGTTAAGTAAACCCGAAGATCCTCGATGCAGTCTTTATCCCGACAGGAGTCGGTGATCTTGCGTGTGTGGATGGACATGGCCTGGCGCAGATCCTGGGGATCACAGCGCAGGGTGTCCTTTTTTTGCTCTGCCATTGGAATACCTCCCGAAATGAGAATAAGCGTAGCGCTTATAGGACAGTTTATGCACGCTGGGGCGGGAAGTGCAGACATTTCCGGCGGAGCGGAACAAAAGAAAAGGGGGCACACCAAAGTGTGCCCCCGAAGGGTTTTCAATATATTTTACAGATGCAGGACCCGATCCTTAATTTCCTGGGTACGTCCCTGGTTCCAGAACTGGGTGCCGATATAGCCGCAGGTTCTCCGGGCCACATTCATCTTGGACTGGTCGGTGTTGCCGCACTGGGGGCAGACCCAAATCAGCTTGCCGTCGTCTTCCCGGATCTCAATTTCCCCGTCGAATCCGCAGGCCTGGCAGTAGTCGGATTTGGTGTTCAGCTCCGCGTACATAATATTATCATAAATGTAGCGCATCAGCTCCAGAACGGCATCGATGTTCTGCTGCATATTGGGCACCTCCACATAGCTGATGGCGCCGCCGGGGGAGAGCTGCTGGAACTCTGCCTCGAAGGACAGCTTGGTGAAGGCGTCGATGGGCTCGCTGACGTGGACATGGTAGGAGTTGGTGATATAGCTCTTGTCGGTGATGCCGGGGATGATGCCGAACCGGCTCTGCAGGCACTTGGCGAATTTGTAGGTGGTGGACTCCAGGGGAGTGCCGTAGAGGGAGAAGTCGA
This sequence comes from Candidatus Faecousia intestinavium, assembly GCA_018715835.1. GTDB lineage: Bacteria > Bacillota > Clostridia > Oscillospirales > Oscillospiraceae > Faecousia > Faecousia intestinavium. The sequence continues at coordinate 11,721 of DVKV01000147.1, forward strand.
TGTTGTGCTGGGCCTTCCACTTCCTGCAGGCGTCATTCATGTGCTGCATCACATCCAGGGCGAAGGGCTTGGCGGCCTCATCGGTGTGGGACTTGCCGGTCATATACTTGACGCATTCATACAGACCTGCATAGCCCAGGGAGATGGTGGAGTAGCCGCCGTAGAGCAGCTTGTCGATGGGTTCGCCCTTTTCCAGACGGGCCAGGGCACCATACTGCCACAAAATGGGGGCAGCGTCGGACAGGGTGCCCTTGAGCCGGTTGTGGCGGCACATCAGCGCCCGGTGGCACAGCTCCAGCCGCTCGTCAAAGATCTGCCAGAACTTGTCCATGTCCTTGCCGGAGGACAGGGCCACGTCCACCAGATTGATGGTGACCACGCCCTGGTTGAACCGGCCGTAGTATTTGGGCTGATTGGTTTCCGGATCCACATAGGGGGTCAGGAAGGAGCGGCAGCCCATGCAGGTGTAGCAGTGGCCCTCGCCGTTCTTGTCCACCTTCAGCTCCAGCATCTTCTTTTCGGAGATGTAGTCCGGTACCATCCGCTTGGCGGTGCACTGGGCAGCCAGACGGGTCAGGTAGAAGTAGGGGGTACCCTCCTGGACGTTGTCCTCTTCCAGCACATAGATCAGCTTGGGGAAGGCGGGGGTGATCCACACGCCCTTCTCGTTCTTTACGCCCTCATAGCGCTGGCGCAGGGTTTCCTCGATGATCATAGCCAGGTCTTTCTTCTCCTGCTCGGACCGGGCCTCGTTCAGGTACATGAACACGGTGATGAACGGAGCCTGACCGTTGGTGGTCATCAGGGTGACCACCTGGTACTGGATGGTCTGGACGCCCCGGCGGACTTCCTCCCGCAGCCGATCTTCCACCACCTGGGAGATGGTCTTCTCATCGGACTGAATGCCGAACAGATCCATTTCCTTTTCCACAGATTTGCGGATCTTCTCCCGGCTGACCTGAACAAAGGGAGCCAGGTGGGTCAGGGAAATGGACTGGCCGCCGTATTGATTGGAGGCAACCTGGGCAATAATCTGGGTGGCGATGTTGCAGGCAGTGGAGAAGGAGTGGGGCTTCTCAATCAGGGTGCCGGAAATCACGGTGCCGTTCTGGAGCATATCGTCCAGATTCACCAGATCGCAGTTGTGCATATGCTGGGCATAGTAATCGGAATCGTGGAAGTGGATGATGCCGGCCTCATGGGCAGCCACAATCTCCTGGGGCAGCAGAATCCGGCGGGTGATGTCCTTGCTGACCTCACCGGCCATATAGTCCCGCTGCACGGCGTTGATGGTGGGGTTCTTGTTGGCGTTCTCCTGCTTGACTTCCTCGTTGTTGCACTCGATCAGGCTGAGAATCCGATCGTCGGTGGTGTTGGCCTGCCGGGCCAGAGAACGGATATAGCGGTAGGTGATATATTCCTTGGCCACCTCAAAGGCCCCGTGGGCCATGATGGCCTTTTCCACCAGATCCTGAATTTCCTCCACGGAGGGGCTGCGGCCCATCTCCTCGCAGGAAATCTGGACGCTCTGGGAAATGCGCTCAATCTGCAAAGGGGTCATGCGAACCTGGGGTTCGACTGCGTTGTTGGCCTTGGTCACGGCCATTAGAATTTTGTCGATATCAAAAACGACTTCCGCGCCGTTGCGCTTA
>DVKV01000148.1 GCA_018715835.1 Candidatus Faecousia intestinavium
CGGCATTCAGGCTGTGCATCCAGCAGCGGGGGCACTTTTCGCCCTTTGCTTCGCTGACGCCAATGGTCAGGGCAGGGAAGTTCACGCCGCTGGCCACTTCCGCGCCATCCTCGGGCTGATCCCAGGTGCAGGAAGAGACAATGCAGATCTCGGCGAGGTTGACATCTGCGCAGGAGGCCTTCAGCGCCTCGTCCTGGGTGGAAAGGGTCACATGGGCTTCCAATGCCTTGCCGATCCGCTTGTCGGCTCTGGCCTTTTCCAGAACGCCGTTGACATCCTGACGCAGCTTCATGATCACATTCCACTTTTCCATGGCAGCGTCATCCAGGGCATAGGTGTCAAAATTCTCCGGCATTTGGTTCAGAAGCACGTTCCGGGTGTCGTCGGTGCTGCGGTGGGGCATGGCCTGCCAGATCTCATCGCAGGTGAAGGCCAGGATGGGGGCGAAGAGCTTGGCCATGGCGTCCAGAATCAGGAACAGGGCACTCTGAGCGGAGCGACGGCGCAGACCGTCCTTTTCCTCACAGTACAGCCGGTCCTTGATGATGTCCAGATAGAACGAGGACAGCTCCACCACACAGAAATCGTTGATTGCGTGGGACACAGTGTGATATTCGTAGCCCATATAGGCATTCCGGCAAAGCTTGGTCAGCTGATTCAGCCTGGTCAGCGCCCAGCGGTCCAGTTCTTCCATCTCTTCGGGGGCCACCAGATGGTCGGGATCAAATTCGTTCAGGTTGCCCAGGCAGTACCGGGCCGTGTTGCGGAACTTCAGATAGTTCTGGGACAGCTGCTTGAAGATCTCCTTGGAGCAGCGCACATCGGCGTGGTAGTCGGAGGAACCGGCCCACAGACGAACGATATCGGCACCGAATTCCTTGATCAGATCGGCGGGGTCGATGCCGTTGCCCAGGGACTTGTGCATGGCCCGGCCCTGGCCGTCCACCGTCCAGCCGTGGGTCAGCACGTCCCGGAAGGGTGCGCCATTGCCCAGGGCGCCCACGGAAGTCAGCAGGCTGGACTGGAACCAGCCACGGTACTGGTCAGCGCCCTCCAGGTACACATCAGCAGGCCACAGCTCGGGGGTGTCGTGCATCAGAGAAGCGTAGTGGGTGGAGCCAGAGTCGAACCAGCCGTCCAGAGTGTCGGTTTCTTTCTCAAATCCGGCGGCGCTGCCGCAGTGGGGGCAGGTCAGACCTTCGGGAATCAAATCGGCTGCATCCTTTTCAAACCAGATGTTGGAGCCGTATTCGTCGAACAGCTTGGAGATGTGCTCGATGGTTTCTGGGGTGCAGATGGGCTTGCCGCAGTCCTTGCAGTAGAATACCGGGATGGGAAGACCCCAGCGGCGCTGACGGGAGATACACCAGTCGGCCCGCTCTCGGATCATGCTCACCATGCGGTCGCCGCCCCAGGCGGGCAGCCAGCGGACATTTTCACAGGCAGCCACAGCTTCATCCTTGAACGCTTCCACGGAGCAGAACCACTGGGGCGTGGCCCGGAAGATGATGGGGTTCTTGCAGCGCCAGCAGTGGGGGTAGGAGTGGGTGATTTCCTCGCTGGCAAACAGGCTGCCGTTTTCCTTCATGTCCGCCAGAATGATGGGATTGGATTCATCGGTTTTCAGACCGGCATACTTGCCGGCGTACTCGGTGTGTCGGCCCTGATCGTTGACGGGAACCACCAGCTCCATTCCATAGCGCATACAGGTCTGGTAGTCATCGGCACCGAAGCCGGGGGCGGTGTGCACGCAGCCGGTACCGGAGTCCATGGTAACGTATTCTGCGTTGACAAGCCGGGAGGTCTTGTCCAGGAAGGGATGCTGCGCAATCATGTTCTCAAAGAAAGCACCGGGATAGGTTGCCAGCACTTCATAGTTGGAGAAGCCGCCGATGGTCATGACCTTTTCCATCAGAGCCTCGGCCATGATATAGGTTTCGCCGTTCTCCGCCTTCACCAGCACATAGCTGTCCCGGGGATGCAGGCAGATGGCCATATTGCCGGGCAGAGTCCAGATGGTGGTGGTCCAAATCACGAAATAGGTCTTGCTCAGATCAAACTGGCTCAGCTTGCCCTGATCATCCTTCAGCTGGAACTTGACATAGACAGAGGTGCAGGGATCGTCCTGGTATTCAATCTCGGCCTCAGCCAAAGCGGTCTCGTCCTTGGGGCACCAGTAAACGGGCTTCAGACCTTTGTAGATATAGCCCTTTTCAAACATCTTGCCGAAGACCTTGACCTCTTGGGCTTCGAAGTGCTTATCCATAGTCCGGTAGGGATGCTCCCAGTCGCCGACCACACCCAACCGCTTGAACCCTGCCATCTGCCGCTGGATGTAGTTTTCTGCAAACTCCTGGCAGGCATTGCGGAATTCCGGAACGGGCATTGCCTTGTGATTCAGCTTGTTCTTTTTGATGATGGCAGACTCAATGGGCATGCCATGGTTATCCCAGCCGGGAACATAAGGGGTGTAGTAGCCCAGCATGGCGTGGCTGCGGACGATGAAATCCTTCAGGGTCTTGTTCAGAGCGTGGCCCATGTGAATGTCGCCGTTGGAGAAGGGAGGGCCGTCATGCAGAACAAACCGGGGCAGATCCTTATTCTTCTCCAGCATGGCGCTGTAGAGCTTCTGCTCCTCCCACTTTTTCAGCATTCCCGGCTCCCGGGCAGGCAGACCGGCCTTCATGGGGAAATCGGTTTTCGGGGTGATGATGGTGTTTTTGTATTCCATGGGAACATAACCTCCATTGAAAATTCCTGTGCGCCGAAAAAACCGGCGTAAAAAAGAACAGCGCCCTTGTCCCATAAGAGACAAAGGCGCTGTAACCTCTGCGGTACCACTCTTGTTCCGGCTGGAAAACCGGCACTCCTGCTGCGCGGTATCGGGCGCAAACCGGCGCAGCCTACAATTCTTCGGTGCGCTGCTCAGAGGTGATACGGCAAATCGCCTGCCTGCTGCCTTGCACCAAACGGCAGCTCTCTGAAGGCGGTGGGATTCTCCGCGTGTCCTCGTCCTAGCATTGTCATTTTGCGTGAGGAACTTATTTGTTCTTGGGATCGTAGTTCCGGCCGAACTGCAGGTTCAGGCTGGCAAACTTGCTGGTGGTGGACTCCATCGCGGTGGGATGCTTGGGGGCCGCCTTGGGAGCGGTGTCCACAGTGGAACCAATCATGGCCTCGATATTCTGAGAGATCTCATCAGCCACATCCTCGGTCTTAACCTCCGGAGCCACCGGTGCGGCGGGGGCGGCAGGAACCGGTTCGGCAGGAGCGTTGGAAGTCTTGATCCGCTCCAAAGCCTGAATGCAGGTGCGCAGCTGCTCCTGCAGCTCGTTAATCTTAGCGGCAGCCATCTTCCGGGCTTCCTCCACCCGGGCGTTCTCTGCGGCCACGGCAGCCTCGCCGTTTTCGGCGGCGGCGGAACTGGCGGAGCTGACCATCTTGGCACACTTGGCCTCCGCTTCCATCACCATCTTGTCACAGGTCTTCTGGGCGTTGACCACAGCTTCTTTCATGGATGCCTCATTCTTGCGGTACTCCTCCAGTTTACCCACCAGAACCCGCATCTTGCTCTTCAGCAAAGCATTTTCCTTGTACAGTGTAACATAGTCTTCGGTCAAAGGCTCCAGAAACTCGTCGACCTGCTGCATATCGTAGCCGCCGAAGGTAGCCTTGCCAAAAGAAATCTGATCAATTTGCTGCGGTGTAAACATGAATTTGCGTTCTCCTTCCGATCCGAATTTCATATTGTCCCGATGTCGGGCAGGGAGCCGGGGCATCGGATGCAAAGCGGATTAAATATAGCTCTCTACTTCTGCCTGGAGGGTTTCCAGATCACCGACAATGTCCATATTGTGGGGGCAGAACAGGTAAGCGGACTGGGCAATCTTTTTCACATCGCCGTCCAACGCGTATACACAGCCGGACAGAAAATCCACCACCCGGCGGGCCATAGCCTTGTCAACATTTTCCATATTGACAATGACGGCCTTGTGATTGCGCAGGTCATCGGCGGCCTTGGAGGTATCATTGAAGCTGCTCGGACGGAACAGCACAACCTCCTGCTTGTTGGAAGCGGCGCTGTTCATATTCAGAACCTGACCGTTGAATCCGCTGGAAGCAACACCGGAAGAAATGTTGCTGGCGGGCATGGGAGAGAACCCATAATCATCCTCTTCTTCTTCCGGGGCGGGAGCGGGGGCAGGAGTACGACGGGGAGCCCGGCGGGCCGGCTGCTCTGCCGGCTCTTCATAATCGTCGGCGTAATCGTCATCCTCATCGTAATCGTCGTATTCGTCATCGGCATAGGGCTGGGCAAATTTCTTTACGTTATCCCAAAAGCTCATTCTATAGTTCCTCCTAGTATATCTTCACATCATGTAGAGAAATCCCTGCATCTTTTGGCGCCCGGAACCGGACGGACTTCCGGCTCGGC
>DVKV01000149.1 GCA_018715835.1 Candidatus Faecousia intestinavium
CTTGTCAAGAAGGAGGTGCGGCAATGCCGCTGGGAAATCGCTTGAAAGAGCTGCGGGCAGCCAAGGGGCTCAATCAGCAAGAGCTGGGAACTCTGGTGGGGGCATCCCGCCAGACCATCAGCCTGATCGAGCGGGGAGACTACAATCCCTCCATTACCCTGGCCCTGCGGATCGCCAAAGTATTTGGAAAACCGGTTGACGAAGTCTTTTATCTTACGGAGGAGGAACAAGTATGAAAACAAGACGAAAAGAGAAGAAGGTGTACCTGCGTTTTGCGCTGACGATGCTGCTTTGCGCCGCTTTGGGCGCAGTGGCCGGAGCGGGAATGGTGATGGTTGGGAAAGATCTTTTGGAGACTTCCCGAAGCCTGAATGAGGTGTTGGCATCTTTCGGGCTATGGTGGTTTGTTCCCGGGTATCTTTTGCTGGCGGTGAGTACGGCCTACCATGTTCGGGGCAAGGCCCTGCTCCCCCAGGCCCTAGAAGAGGACGGTGCATTCCGGGAAGCAGACCGGCGGCTGTGTCTGGCGCTGATTCTCTCCGGCGCGGCCATGGTGTGGCTGTTCATTGCCCTGGGCATCAGCATCCAGGCAGACTGGGAAACCGGCCATGCCATGTTCTTGGGCAGCCAGGTGCTCCGGGTGGGGGGCAAGACCCAGGCGCTGCTTCTGTTTGGGTCTTTGACGGTGCAGCTGGTGTGGATTACGGTTTTGCAGGTGGTGATTATAAAAGCCACTAAAGTAATTCATCCGGAAAAACAGGGCAATGTGCTGGATTCGAAATTTCAGAAAGACTGGTATCAGAGCTGTGACGAAGCGGAGCGGCAGCAAATCGGAGAGTGCAGCTATTTTGCCTTCCGGGTGATGAGCGTGGTGTTCCCCCTGGTCATGCTGGCGCTGGTGCTGCTGGCTACAAACGGCATGGCCCAGCCTGCCTGGATTCTGCTGGTGGGCGGTCTCTGGATGGTTCAGCAGATGAGCTATCAGGCCATGGCCTACCACTTAGACCACGGGAAGCAGGAGAAGCCCTCCCGGATGAACTGAAGGCCAACAAAATCCGGATGCCGTCATGGCATCCGGATTTTCGGCGAATGGAATTGGTACCGGGATTATAGCAGAGAAACGGCACCATCACAACCTACGCATCGTAGACAGGAAGTGGTTCCGGCCCGTCTGCCGGGGAAAACCGATCCGGGCGGACATCCAGGAAAAGAAACGGTTGACTTTGTGCCACATTGCGTGTAGCATGAACGTATCCCGAAGAAAAAATGGAAGGAGTTATTTCCTATGCCCAAATGGTTAGAAAAAGCTGTCTTTTATGAAATCTATCCCCAGTCCTTCTGCGACACCAATGCTGACGGCATCGGTGATCTGCCGGGTATTATCCGCAAGCTGGATTATATCCGGGACCTGGGTTTTAATGCATTGTGGATCAACCCTTGCTTCCTGTCGCCATTTGGGGATGCGGGGTATGATGTGGCGGATTACTGCCAGGTGGCGCCCCGCTACGGAACCAACGAAGACCTGAAGCAGCTGTTTTCCCAGGCCCACCAGCGGGGAATGCACGTGCTGCTGGATCTGGTGCCCGGCCACACTTCCGTGGAGCATCCCTGGTTCAAAGAATCCGTGAAGCCGGAGCGCAATGCCTTCTCGGATCGCTATGTATGGACGGACTCCGTGTGGAACAGCCCCGAGGGAATGGGCTGCCTGCGGGGAATCTCCCAGCGGGACGGCTCCTGCGCCCTGAACTTCTTCAGCTGCCAGCCGGCTCTGAATTACGGCTTCTACAACATCACCCAGCCCTGGCAGCAAAGCCCTGAGGATGAGGGCCCCAAAGCCACCTTGCAGGCCATGGAGGACGTGATGGCCTTCTGGCTGGAAATGGGCTGCGACGGATTCCGGGTGGATATGGCGGGGAGCCTGGTGAAAAATGACCCGGACAGCGAAGGAACCATTGCCCTGTGGCAGAAGGTCCGGAAATTCCTGGATGAACGGTTCCCGGAGGCGGCGATTATTTCCGAGTGGGGAGAGCCGGACAAGTCCCTGCGGGGCGGATTCCATATGGACTTCCTGCTGCACTTCGGCCCCTCCCATTACAATGACCTGTTCCGGTGCGAGCATCCCTATTTCTCTGACAGCGGCCTGGGGGATGCCTCTGCCTTTGTGGAAAAATATCTGGACACCGCCCGGAAGGCGGGAAAGGCCGGACTGATCTGCATCCCCTCCGGCAACCACGATATGTGCCGCCTGGCAAAGCACGTGACCCAGGAGCAGCGGCGTTTGGCATTTACCTTCCTGCTGACCATGCCCGGCGCTCCCTTCGTCTACTACGGAGACGAAATCGGGATGCGGCATGTGGAAAATCTGACCAGCGTGGAGGGCGGCTATGAACGCACCGGCGCCCGGTCCCCCATGCAGTGGGACGGCACCGTCAATGCCGGCTTCAGCGCCGCAGCCAAGGAGCGGCTGTACATCCCCCAGGACCCCGGGGCGGATCGTCCCACGGTGGAACAGCAGATGAAAGACGAGAATTCCCAATACCATCAGGTAAAGCATCTGCTGGCGCTGCGCAGAAGCCATCCGGCCCTGCAGAATCTCAGTGAGATTACCTTCCTCAGCAACGGAGCGCCCAAGAGCGCCTTGGCCTACCTGCGCAGCTGCCAGGAGGAGACGCTGCTGGTGGCGGTCAATCCTTACCGGCAGGCGGTGACGTTCCGCTTTGATCAAGTCATGGCGGACGCCGTATACACCTGCGGCGACCCGGCGGAACAGAAGGACGGTGTGGTCACGGTCATGCCTCAATCCGCGGGCATCTACAAGGTCCGCTGATCCTCTGAATAACAGCAAACAGCGCAGACTGCTTTTGACGGCAGCCTGCGCTGTTATTTTGCTTTTTTACTCCCGGGTGGTGCCTCCCGGCGCAAAATGGACGGCCAGCGAGATGTTGCGGGGCATCAGATCCCCCTGCTGGTGCAGCAGAAGGTGGACCGCTGCCTGGGCCATTTCGGCAATGGGCTGGACAATGGTTGAGCAGCTGTAACGGCCGGTGGCATAATCCACAATACCGTCATAGCCGATCAACTGTACATCTTCTGGAATCCGGACGTTCCGCTCCCGCAAAAATTCGCAGACCCGGACGCCCAAGCCGTCTGAATTACAAAAAATCCCGTCAAAATCCAGCTTGCCGTTGTGGATGTGCTCCTCCAGAAACTGATAGAAGGGCGCCTCTGTTTCATCGTCGGTCAGGACAATGCTGTGGCAGGTCATGCCGTTGCGATGGCAGGCATTTTCAAAGCCGGGCCCCCGCTTCTCCGCTTCGCCCACAATGACATTCCCGATTTGCAGGAACAGGAGTTTCTTGCAGCCCAGGGCAATCAGCTTTTCCGCCGCCAGTTCTCCCCCGTGATAATTGTCAGAGGAGACGCAGGGGTGGTTGCTCAGGTGGCGATCGATGGTGACCACGGAGATGGACTCATCCACTTCCAGGTCGGGACTGTAGGTCAGGGCGATGATGCCGTCAATTTTATTCTGACGGGCCAGCAAAAAGCATTTTTCCTCTACCTGGGAGTCGTAGCTGGTGATCATCAGCAGGCTCCGGTATCCTTCCTCCATCAGGCATTTGGACAGTTCGTTTACCAGGACGGCAAAGAAGGGATGGTGAAGCGACGGCATCACCAGGGCCACACAGTAGGTCTTGTTGGTTTTCAGACCCCGGGCATAATTGTTCACCTGGTATCCCAGCTTTTTGATGGCGGCATCCACCCGCCTACGGTATTGCTCGCCCACCGGAATGTCGTTGATTACCTTGGACACTGTCCCCAGGGAGACACCGGCTTCTCTGGCAACGTCTTTCATGGTGGGGGCATCAGAAGATTTCATAGCTTTGCACATCCTCTTCGGTGAAACGATCTTACGCTGAATTATAACACATCTTCTGAAAAATGACTAGCTCTTATTTGGCCTTATTTTTTGAGGGTTCTTTTCCGTTGGGCAGAATATCAAAAGAGGATCCTTTCAAATTGTGGATGACTTACAAAAAACTTTTTTCGATCCATTATTGTATTGACAGATG
>DVKV01000150.1 GCA_018715835.1 Candidatus Faecousia intestinavium
CACCCTTTCTATACCGGCAAGCAGAAGCTGGTTGACACCGGTGGACGTGTTGATCGCTTCAACAAGCGGTTCGGCCTGAAGTAAGATGGCTGCACATCCGCACCACGGAAACGTGGTGCGGATTTTTTTTACAAAAAGGCCATGAAAACCTGTTGTACCATCTTGCCACAGTATGGTATACTAAATGCAGTGTGGGCATTGAAAAAGAGCCCCGGGAGGTTATATGGATTCCAATTTTGATCAGACAACGCAGGAGCGTGCAGTCCTGGTGGGACTAAACGCCGACTGCTTTACAAAAGAACAGACTGCCACGGAAGAAACGCTGGAGGAACTGGAGGCGCTGCTGGAGACCGCAGGAGGTTTCTGCACTGGAAAGGTGCTGCAAAACCGGCATACCCCCGATTCTCACAGCTTTATCGGAGAGGGTAAGGCCCTGGAAGTGAAGATGCTGGTGGAAGCCACAGCCTCCACCATGGTGATCTTCGACAATGAATTGTCCCCGGGTAACATCCGGGCGCTGGAGGAGATTATCGGTGTCACGGTGCTGGACCGCAGCGCCTTGATTCTGGATATTTTCGCTCAGCGGGCCAAAACCAAGGAAGGCCGATTACAGGTGGAACTGGCCCAGTATAAGTATCTGCTGCCTAGGCTCTCGGGCATGGGGGCCAGTTTGAGCCGTCAGGGAGGCGGCATTGGCACCCGGGGTCCCGGCGAGACCAAGCTGGAATCCGACCGCCGGCACATCCGGGAGCGGATCAACCGGCTGGAACAGGAACTGGAACAGGTCCGCAAGGTTCGGGGCGTGCAGCGGGAACGGCGGATGAAAAACTCCGTGCCGGTGGTGGCTATTGTGGGCTACACCAACGCGGGAAAGTCCACCCTGCTCAACCAACTTACCGGAGCGGGGATCCCTGCCAACAACCGGCTGTTCGACACCCTGGACACCACCTCCCGGTTGCTGACCGTGTCTGATAATCTGGATGTAATTCTGTCGGATACGGTGGGTTTCATCGCCAAACTGCCCCATCATTTGGTGAATGCCTTCCGGGCCACGCTGGAAGAACTGGAATATGCAGATCTGCTGCTTCATGTGATTGATGCTTCCGATCCCCACCGGGAAGAGCACATTCAGGTTGTGGAAAAACTGATCGCCAAACTGGCAAAGCCGGAAACTCCGGTGCTGCGCTGCTATAACAAGGCGGATCTGGTGTATCCGGAGGACATTCCTTTTGGAGAAAATGTGGTTGCCATCTCCGCCAAACAGGGAAAGAACATGGACGGCTTGCTCCACGCCATGGAAAAAGCCCTTGGCCACGCCCGGCATCATGTACTGGTCCGGCTGCCCTATGCCATGGGCGGCATGGTGGAGACGCTCCACGACGGTGCCCAGGTAAACAGTGTGGAATATACTGCGGATGGCATTGAGGTAGATGCGGTGCTGGATGATATCCTTTACGGCAGACTTCGGGAGTATGTGACGAAGGAGTGTTGACCTTGGACGAATACCTGGTACCGACCCAGTACGGGCAGGACGAATTCGTGGAGAAAAAGTCCCGGTTTATCGGAAGAATCTGGCCTGTGGACACGGAAGAAGAGGCCCTCAGCCGGATTCAAGAGATGAAAAAACAGCACTACGATGCCACCCACAACTGCTGGGCCTACATTATCCGGGACGGGGCTGTCCGGTTTTCCGATGATGGGGAGCCCGGCGGTACCGCCGGAATGCCCATGCTTCAGGTCCTTCAGCGGGAAGGACTGTATAATGTAGTGTGCGTGGTTACCAGGTATTTTGGTGGCATTCTCCTGGGTGCCGGGGGGCTGGTCCGTGCCTATACCAAGGGGGCCAAAATTGCAGTGGATGCCGCCGGAAAGTCCTGGAAGCGGGTATGGACCGCGGTGTATCTTCCTTGTCCATACCCTTTCTATGAGCGGATTCGTCTGGAAGTGTCCGGGTTCGGCGGAATTATCCGGCAGACGGAATTCGGGGCGGAGGTGGAGCTGGAGCTTCTTTTCCCGGAGAACCAGGCTCAGCCCTTTCTGGACCGGGTGACGGACCTGACCTCCGGCACGGTGGATGGATTGATGACCGGGCAGGAATACCGGGCATTTCCAATTTCGGAGACATAAGAGGAGAGAAATATGACGGTTCGGGAAGAAATTGAGTGGCAGGAACACAAACGGCTCAACCCGTTGGCGGCCTTCGCTGACCGGAGCAAAGGCAGACCACGTCCGGAGGAACCCCGGCAGGAAGATGTGCGTACTTGTTATCAGCGGGACATTGACCGGATTGTACATAGCAAAGCGTTCCGGCGTCTGATGCATAAAACCCAGGTTTTTCTCCGGCCGGAAGGAGACCATTATCGTACCCGGATGACCCATACTTTGGAGGTGTCCCGAATTGCAGGCACCATCACCAGAGCGTTGGGACTGAACGAGGACCTGGCGGAGGCCATCGCTATGGGCCACGACCTGGGGCATACCCCGTTTGGACACGCCGGGGAAGCGGCGCTGAGCCAGTGCCTGGGTAAGCCCTTTCGCCACAATGAACAGAGTCTGCGGGTGGTGGATCTTCTGGAGAAGGACGGTCAGGGGCTGAACCTGACATACGAGGTGCGCATGGGCATCCTGATGCACACAGGGGCGCAATGGCCCGAAACCCTGGAAGGACAGATTGTCCGGCGGTCGGATCAGATTGCTTATGTCAATCATGACATTGACGATGCCATCCGGGCGGGAATTCTCAAAAATGAGGACATTCCCGAGTCCATCTCCCGGGTTTTGGGGCACACGCACAGCGCCCGGATCAATACTCTGGTGACGGATGCCATCCGGCTCTCCCGGGAAGCGGGAGAAATCTGTCTTTCTCCCCAGGTTGACAAGGCGCTGAAGGATCTGCGTTCGTTTATGTTTGAACGGGTTTACCGCAATCCAGTGGCAAAAGGGGAGGAGAGCAAGGCCAAGGCCATGCTGGCCC
>DVKV01000151.1 GCA_018715835.1 Candidatus Faecousia intestinavium
CCGCAGGGGCAAGAGAGGCCACCCTGGGGTGCGCCCCGACGGAACATGGTTTTTGAATTACTTTACTCCCAACACTGGGAAAGAAACCGCACTTTTTTGACACGCTCTGCCGCCGGCAAGTTTGCCGGCGGCTGTTTTTTGCTTATTTGGCTTCGGACAGGGCCTTGCTTTCCCGGCTTTGGCAGGTGAAGCACAGAATCTGCTTATCTGTTCCCAGCCCCTGCAGCAGCTTCATGGCGGCCTTCAGCCGTCCGTCGTCGAAGCGCACCAGAGCGTCGTCCAGAATCAGCGGGGCCTGGGGAGTCAGCTCCTCCGCCACCGCCAGACGCAGTGCCAGGTACAGCTGGTCCAGGGTTCCGTCGCTGCGCCACAGGCTGTCGGAGAGCACATCTTCTTCCTCCGTTTTGGTTTCCAGAGAGAAATCGTCACACATTACCAGGCTCTGATACCGGCCCCCGGTCATCCGGGACAGGAACACCTGAGCCCGCCGGGTAATCCGGGGAGCAAAGCGCCGCTGCATCTCCGCCTGGGCCCGGGCCAGGGTTTCCTGGGCGATGATCAGCGCGGTATACACATCTTCCAGTCGGGCCAGCCGGGCTTTCTTCTGCTCCAGCTGCCGGGCCAGGGTCTCCCGGTCCCCCAGGATTTCCATCCGGCCCTGATACTGGCCCAGCCGGTTCTGGAGCCGCTGCTGCTCCACGGCGCACTCCGTCAGCAGCCGCTTGGTCTCTCCTTCGGACTGGGTCAGATTATCCGGCATGGTGGGCTTCTCCACCGGCTTTACCAGGGCTTTCAGATCGTCGTGGTGGCGCTTGAGCTGGGCAGTTTCCCGTCGGGCGGTATAATAACCTTCCCAATTGGACACGGTCTGCTGCCAGTAGTCCAGCAGAGCATCCGGGTCCTGGTCTGCGCACAAGGCGTCCCGGCGATTGCGCATGACCATCATCCGCACTTCCACATCCCCGGCCAGTTCCTTGTACTCCCGCAGGACTTCCTCATAATGCTCTTCCTCGGACAGATACACGTCAATGGGGTCAGCCCACTGGGCGAACTGGGAACTGTCGTACTTTTCCACCAGATTTTTCTTATTCCGGTTCACGTTCACAAGCTCTGTAATTCCCCAGCCAATGGCGGCCACACCGGCAAATCCCGCCAGGGCGGCAAACAGGTAGGCGGTGAAGAACCACAGCACGCCCGCCACCACCAGGCCCACGGCGCCCACGATAAACAGAATCCGGGGCAGCTTGTTGTTCAGCAGATCCTGGTAGATGCCCATGTCCTTCTGGGCCATCCGCCGGGCCTCCTCCGGGGTCATGTTGGTAAAGGGATGGGGCATTTTGGGCCGCTGGGGCTCCCCGGGCAGGGCCTGATGCTCCGCCTGAATGGCGTTCCACTCATCCCGGAAGGTTTTCATCTCCCGCAGCTTCTGCTCCGCCTCCTCCCTGGGAGGCTGGGACTGGCACACCGACTCCCACCGAGCCAGATTCTGCTCCGCCTGGGCCAGATCCTCCCCGGCCTGGGCCAGACGCCGGGCGTTCTCCTCCGCCGCGGTGTAAGCCAAGGTCTGCTGGTGGTTATACAGCTGGGACAGCCAGGACTTGACCTCGTCAATGCGCATTTTTGTCTTCTGGCACCTGGTGTTCAGGCTATCCCACTCCGCCAGGGTCTGCTCCAAATTCTCCCGCTCCGCCTCTGCCTGTGGCAGCAGGCCGGTGCGGTTATAGCGGCACTGGTTTTTCAGTTCCTTCAGCTGGGCGGCCAGTCGATCTGCAGCACCGCTCTCGTCCCCGGTAGTTACCAGGGCAGTCAGACGGCGGCGCAGAGCCTCGTCCTGGGTCACCGCCATATTCGCCTGCCGGACAAAGCCTGCCCGACGGAACACAGACTGCTCCACCCCCAGCAGCATCTGGCCGCAGTTGGCTGCAGTGAGTTCCTCCACCGGCACCCCGGAGGCGGTTTCATAGGCCCGGAACTCCCCCAGAGGCACCCGCTTGGCGGTTTTACGCTCGATGGTGATGTCCCGGCCGTTCCAGTTCAGGTCGATTCTGCCCGACATGGGGCTGCCGGACCAGGGGGCGTAGCGCTCCTTGTCCGCCAGCGTGGTTTTGGTGGACTTGACCCGGGTGTCGATGCCGTAGAGCATGGCCATCAGGAAGGCGCACCAGGTGCTTTTGCCCCACTCGTTGGGGGCAGTGATCACGTTCAGCCCGGGCTGGAGGGTCAGGGTCTCATGCTCCAGCTTGCCGAAAGTGGCGGTCATTTTATAAATTCTCATAAGGTTACCTCCCGGCCTTCCAGCAGCCGGCGGGAGATCTCCGCCGCCAGCTGAATCCGCTGAGCCTGCTCCGGGTTCAGCTCCTTGGCCTGGCGCAGCATCTGAAAATAAATTCCCTCCAGGGTGTCCTCCCCGGCGCTGCCCCACACGTCCAGGGGCGGCTCGGTGTGGTCCACCAGCTCCAGATTGGGCCAGGCCCCCAGGGTCTTCTCCAGCTGGGACAGGTCAACAGTACCGCAGCCGGTGAGGGTAACGCGGAAGAAGTCCCGGCTTCCCCCGGCGGGCAGCACCCCTTCCAGGGCCTCCTGGGCATTGCCCTGGATGTCCACCGTCAGCTCCCGGAACTGGGGACACTCCAGACTCACCGGCTGAATCTCCGGCTGGTCCTCCAGCTTCACCAGGCATACACCCTTCTCCCCGGTTTCGTCCCAGCCCCGGCCCATGGGACAGCCCGGCCAGGCGCAGATCACACTGCCCGCCCGGAAGGCCCCAGCCTTGTGGACATGACCCAGGGCCAGATAGTCCAGGCCGGAATACTTCACCTGGGAGGCAGTGATGGGGTTATAGGGAGACTGGCTCTGGGTGGGGTCCCCGTGGAGCACGGCGATGGTATAGCGGGTGGTCCGCTCCGCCCGGAAGCCCTCCAGCAGGGAGGGGCAGTCCATGGAGGAAAAGCCTGCGCCGTAGACCCGGCAGTCCAGGCTGCCGATGACCACACTGGTCAAAGGGCCGGTGAATACCGTCACATTCTCCGGCCAGCCCTCTTCCACCCAGGGACTGCCCGGGGCACAGCAGTCGTGATTGCCCGGGGCCACCAGCACCGGCACGCCGCAGGCCTTCAGGGAGCGCTTTACCAGCTCCACCGTCTCCCGGGTGGCCGGCCCGTCAAAAATATCCCCCGCCAGCAGCACCAGATCGCACTGCTCCCGGCGGCACAGATCCGCAATTTTTCCCGGGATTTTCTTCTGTTCCTGTTTCAGCTGTTCCCGCTGCTTTCCGGTGAATCCGGCGAAGGGGGAATCCAGATGCCAATCGGCAGTGTGTAAAATTTTCAGTCCCATTCATCCACTCTTTCCGCCTTGCGGCATTTTCCCGTGTCGGTGTCCAGGGTAAAGAGCACCGCTTCTGTTTTGGTGGGGCCGTCGGCCCAGCGATATCGCTCGGGGATGTCTCCCCGGAATTTATTGATGGAAAGCTCCGGCCGGATGCCCAGCACGCTGTCCCGGGGGCCGGTCATGCCCAGGTCTGTCACATAGCCCGTGCCCTTGGGCAGCACCCGGGCGTCGGCAGTGGGCACATGGGTGTGGGTACCCCACACTGCGCTGACCCGTCCATCCAGCATGTAGCCCATAGCCAGCTTTTCGGAGGTAGCCTCAGCGTGAACCTCTACCAGTATCAGCCGGGTGTCCAATTGCCGGAGGATCTTCTCCACCCCCAGGAAGGGGTTGTCCGGGCCGTAGTCCAGATTCACCCGGCCGATGAGATCGATCACTGCCACCGGCCCGGCGGTGGTTTCATAGACGCCCCAGCCTCTTCCCGGCACCTGGGGGGCATAGTTGGCGGGGCGGAGAATCCGGGAGCAGTCATCCAGGTAGGGGACAATTTCCCGCTTGTTCCAGGTGTGATTGCCCAGGGTGATCACATCCGCCCCGGCATCCAGGATCTGGTCGGCTTGGTCCGGGGTGATGCCCACCACGGCGGCGTTCTCCCCGTTGACCACCACAAAATCCGCCTGAAGCCGGCGCTTCATCCGGCGCAGATTCCGGCAGATCCGTTCCAGCCCGGGACTTCCTACCACATCCCCCACTGCCAGCACCCGAAAATCCATTTCTGCATCCTCCCCCAAGGGAATCCAGGATTCCCAAGATTTTTTCAATTATATAACAGAATTCCCAGTTTCGCAAGGGTTACACCGGTTCTTCCCCCAAAATACAGTGGAAAACCAAAATCGTCCCCACATGGAGCCCATGTGAGGACGGGACGTTATCGTACGGATTTGGCGTATTCCGAAGGGGTGATGCCGAACTTTTCCTTGAACTGCCGGGAAAAATGATGGACGGTGGAATATTGCAGCGCTGCGGCAATCTCGGTGAAGTTCAGGTTATTCTCCCGGATCATCTGCTTGCTCTCCTGCAGCTTTACCCGACGGATATATTCCCCTGGGGAAATCTGCAGATTCTTGTGGAACAGGGCCGTGAGATAGCTGGGGCTCACGTCCACCTGCCGGGCAACCAAGGGCACCGACAGTTTTTCCCGGATGTGGGCGGAGACATACTGCTGAGCCCGACGGATAATCTCGTTTTCCGAGTGGATGGCGTTGGCGGTCTGGAGCTTCCCTCCCTTGGGGTTCACCGTCTCCCGCAGCAGCAAAAGCAGCAGCAGATTCAGCTCGGAAATCAGAATATCATTGGAGAACAGGTCCGCCTTCTCCTGCTCCCGGAGCATATATTTGAGAATCCCCACCATGCTCTGGGTGGCGGTGAATTTCCGGTTCAGCAGCGGTGTCAGCTCCACCCCGCTGACCGTAAACGACAGCGTGACATACCGGGGGGCAACCCCGATCTGGGCGTACTGCATATGCCACTGATCCGGGCCGTAGATCACCAAGTCTCCCTGCTTGAGCAGCAGGTCCTGTCCGTCCGCCACGGAGTGCAGTTCCCCCTGGTCCACATAGGTCAGCTCCGCCATGGGGTGAGATTCCCCGGGAAATACAAACCCTTGCTCCTTCTCCTGATAGAAAAAGGTATAGATGCACTCCACCCGCAGCTGCCGGTCCACCTGCTGGGGGTCCACGCTCCGGCTGCCCACCAGCCTGGGAGGCTGAGCGTAAAATACCCGGACGGCAGCTTCCCCCATAAAGGCCTCCAGGCCAAAGGTGACACCGCCCCGGACGCTCACCAGCTTGTCCAGATAGAAGTGCTGAAAATTCTCCCCGTCCCGGCTGACGGACAGGACGCTCATGCCGGTACCGGGGGCAATCCAGACATCCGAATCACTGCGGAACAGCTCGGCCCGCTCCTGGGAGAGCTGCCACTCCCCCGCCGGGGCGTCAAATTTCTGGTCCCGCTGATTGCGTTCCGGGGGGACGGTGCCAAACCCCTGAAAGTTCACCTGATTCAGATTTCGGATCATGCCCTTCCCCTCCAATAAAAAAATAACATACGCCACGGTGGTGACGTATGTTATTATACCGGATTAAACTCGAAATGGCAAATACTTTCCGCAAAAAAACAAAAATTCTCTGTCAGCGCTGATACTCAAAGGCAAAATCGTAGATGTCCACCGTGTCCCCGTCCTGAATGCCCATCTCCTCCAGCCGGGTGAACAGGCCCACTTTACGCAGCTGCTGGTCGAAATAGTTCCGGGACTCGTAGTCGTCGAAGTTGATATTCTGCACCAGCCGCTCCAGCCAGTCGCCGGTGACCAGCCAGGTATTGCCGTAGTGCTCCACCTCGAAGGCCGAGGGGTCAGCAGGGGCCTCGATGACTTCCACATACTCCGGCTCGTAGATGGTCACCGGAGGCAGGGTCCGCAGCTTTTCCGCCACTACCCGCATGAGATTCCGGGTGCCCTGGGTGGTTCCGGCACTGATCTCGTACAGCTCGCAGCCCGCTTCTTCCACCGCCTGGCGCAGCCGCTCCAGATTGTCCGAATCCGCGGGCAGCAGATCAATCTTGTTGGCAGCCACGATCATGGGCCGGTTGCTTAGATCCACGCTGTAGTTTTTCAGCTCCGCACAGATGGCGTGGAAGTCCTCCACCGGGTCCCGGCCCTCGCTGCCGGACACGTCCACCACATGGACCAGCAGCCGGCAGCGGTCGATGTGCCGCAGGAAGTCATGTCCCAGTCCGGCGCCTTCTGCGGCTCCTTCAATGATGCCGGGGATGTCCGCCATGACGAAGGAGACGCCCTCTTCCACATAGATGACCCCCAGATTGGGAAACAATGTGGTAAAATGATAGTTGGCGATTTTGGGCCGGGCATTGGAGGTGACGCTGAGCAGGGTGGATTTTCCCACGTTGGGGAAGCCAACCAGGCCCACGTCCGCCAGAAGCTTCAGCTCCAGGATGATATCCCGCTCCTGGCCCTTCAGACCCGCCTTGGCAAACCGGGGCACCTGCCGGGTGGGAGTGGCATAGTGGGCGTTGCCCCAGCCTCCACGACCGCCCCGGGCGATGACGAAATCCTCCCCGGTGGACATATCCACAATGATCTGGTTGGTCTCGGCGTCCCGGACCACGGTGCCCCGGGGCACCTCGATGATCAGATTTTCTCCCCGTTTGCCGGCCATTTTCCGGCCCTGACCGCTGACACCGGCCTGAGCAGCATACTTCCGCTTGTAGCGGAAATCCAGCAATGTGGACAGATTGTCGTTGACATGGAGAATCACGCTGCCGCCGTGTCCTCCGTCGCCGCCATCGGGACCTCCCGAGGCAACATACTTCTCCCGGTGAAAGGCCACCGCACCGTCGCCGCCCCGGCCGCCGATCACCGTAATCCGAACTTTATCTACAAACACAAACATACCTCCTTGGGTAACAGAGCCATCCTACAGACCGCACAACGCTGCCCCGGGCAGTGCTTTGCGCTCCATAGGATTCCGGCAAACACATTGTTTTATTAAAAAAGCTGCCGCAAAGTCGGTGCGGCAGCTTTTCTGGGTTATACGCAATTACTGCTCAGCGTAAACAGAGCACTGACGGCGATCCTTGCCCATGCGCTCGAACTTGACAGTGCCGTCAACCAGAGCAAACAGGGTGTCATCCTTGCCGATACCAACATTGACACCGGGATGGATGTGGGTGCCTCTCTGGCGGACCAGGATGTTGCCGGCCAGCACGAACTGACCGTCGGCACGCTTGACACCCAGACGCTTGGACTCGGAGTCACGGCCGTTCTTGGTGGAACCGCCGCCCTTGTGGTGAGCGAAGAACTGAATACCAATCTTCAGCATGATGTTACACCTCCAAAACTTCGATATAATCAGGATATTCATCCCGCAGGCTGCACAGGTACAGCATCATTCCGGCCAGAACTGCCTGGACGCTGTCCTCTTCATCACAGGATACGGGGAGGGTCAAAGTGATACGAGCCTGCTCGTCCTTGACCCGGACCTTGGCCTTGGCGCCGCACACATCGTTGATGGTGGCCTCAGCCATGGCAACCGCGGCGCTGACCGCTGCGCAGACAATATCCTTGCCCGCTTCGGCGTAGCCGCTGTGACCCGAGACGGAAAATCCGGTGATCCGGTCGTCCTGGGTATAAAATTCGCATCTGGTCATAGCTTACAGTGCGATCTTGGTGATCTCCACCTTGGTGTAAGGCTGGCGATGACCGATGTGCTTCTTCTCGTTCTTCTTGGCCTTGTAACGGATGATGTCGATCTTCTTGCCCTTGCCGTTCTTCACGACCTTGGCCTCTACAGCGGCGCCGTCTACTACGGGAGCGCCGATCTTGGTGTTCTCGCCATCCAGCACAGCCAGAACCTGGTCGAACTTGACGGTGGACTCGATCTCAGCGTTCAGCTTCTCGATGAACAGCACGTCGCCTTCCGCCACGGTGTACTGCTTGCCACCGGTTACGATAACTGCTTTCATTTGTTTTCACCTACTTCAATTGTGTAGTCTCGCTTTTAGGGCGCGGCGCTTTGGGCGCACCGACTTAAAGCCCCTTCAATGCGGCCTGTCCATTCTAGCATTGACGGTAAAAAAAGTCAAGAAGATTTTTACACTTTCTCTTGTCTTTTTCCGGTTTTTTTGCTATACTGGCAGGGCATCCGGAGAAACCCGCCGAAAAAAATGGGTTTTTCCAGAAGATCTGCCACAGGAGGAAGTTTGCCTTTGAAAACCCGAAGCTGGATTATCCTGCTGGCCCTGGTGCTGCTGGTTTGCGGAGGGCTGAGCGCCCTGCTGCTCCTGCCCGGGGAGCCTGCCGCCTTCGCCCGGATCACCTCCCGGGGCGCCGTGGTGGAAATCGTCGATCTGTCCGTGGAGCAGACCTTCACCGTGGACGACGGGGCCGGCGGCTCCAACACCGTCACCGTCCGGGACGGGAAAATCGCTGTGACCCAGGCAGACTGCCCCGACCAGTACTGCGTCCATCAGGGCTTCCGCTCCTCTGGTACCCCCATTGTGTGTCTGCCCCACGAGCTGATCATCGAATTTGTCTCCGATCCCGGGTTGGAAGGAGCCGGAGCAGACGGGGTGGACGGGGTTGTCGGATAAAATTCCCTTTTTCCCGAAAATAATGCTTGACAAATTCCCCACCATCCGATATAATGGGCAACGTGCTTGAGCGAAAGCACTTGTTTGGACGATTAGCTCAGCTGGTAGAGCATGCGCTTGACGTGCGCAGGGTCAGCGGTTCGAGTCCGTTATCGTCCACCACAATCATCCGAACCATTCCTTTGGGAACCGGTTCGGATTTTTTTGCGATAATGAGGTGGTTCCAATGTCTTTTAACCAGGCGCTGCTCACCGTCATGGGCTTCGGGGCCCTGCTGGGCGGCGCAGATCACCTGCTGGGAAACCGGTTCGGCCTGGGCAAGCGTTTTGAGGAAGCGTTTCAGCTGTTGGGCCCTCTGGCTCTGTCCATGAGCGGCATCATCTGTCTGGCCCCCTTGATTTCCGCCGGGCTGTCCGGGGTGGTGGTGCCCCTGTTTCAGGCCCTAGGCCTGGACCCCGGAATGTTCGGTGGGATTCTTCCCATCGACATGGGAGGCTACCAGCTGTCTATGGATCTGGCTGCTGATCCGGCGGTGGGACGGTTCTCGGGCATCATCGTGTCTGCCACCTTTGGCTGCTGCCTGGTGTTCACCATCCCCGTGGGTCTGGGCATGATGCGGCCGGAGGACCGGCCCTGGTTCACCCGGGGAATTTTGCTGGGGCTATTAAGCCTTCCTTTCTGCCTGGTGCTGGGAGGTTTGGCCTGCGGGCTGCCCATTCTCACCACGCTTTATAATCTGCTGCCCATTGTGATCTGCTGTGGACTCCTGTTGCTGGGCATGCGGCGCTGGCGGGACCGGATTGTGGGGGCCTTCCAGTGTCTGTCCCGGTGGATTCAGAAAATCGCCATTCTCGGACTGACCTTGGGGGCTTTTCTCCACCTCACCGGCTGGGCCCTGCCCTGGGAACTGACCTCCCTCACCGACGCCATGGAGGTAGCCTGCTCCATTGCCATTGTGATGCTGGGCAGCATGCCCCTGGCGGAACTGCTGCAAAAGGTGATGAAAGTTCCCTTTGCCTGGATTCGCCGCCGCACCGGCCTGAATGCTGCCAGCACCACCGGCCTGCTGGTAGGCGCGGTAAGCACCGTGCCGGGGCTGGCCATGTTCTCCCGGATGGATCCCCGGGGACAGGTGGTGAACGCCGCCTTTCTGGTGTGCGGCGCCTCCACCTTCGCCGCTCACATGGGCTTCGCCGTGACGGTGGAGCCGGAGATGGTGCCCTCTCTGCTGCTGGCAAAACTCTCCGGCGGAACCGTTGGCTTTCTCATTGCCCTGGCTGCCACCCGGAATATGAAAAACGCCCCCGAGTCCGTGACTTAACGGATTCGGGGGAAATTTTATACCCGGACAAAAGAAAAGCGCCGACGCAATTGCATCGGCGCTTTATGGAGCGGGTGACGAGGCTCGAACTCGCTACCTCCACCTTGGCAAGGTGGCGCTCTACCAGATGAGCTACACCCGCGAGGGACATGGCTTATTATAGCGAAAAATCCGGATTTGTCAAGTCCCTTTTTTTCTTTTTTTGCAGCCGGTCAGGCAGTGGGTTCCGGGGTCTGGGGATTGGGGTTGACCGCCCCGCCCCAGTCCGGGTAGGCGGAGTAGTCCCAGACGTACTCTTCCATCTCCCAGCTCCGGTACTCCCGGAAGTCTCCCTGCTCCAGGCTCCGCAGCAAATCCACATGATAGTGGGTCCCCTCGTCCACCACCAGGTTCCAGGTCCAGGGCTCCCCGTTCCGGGTGCCGGTAACCACCTGGCAGTCCAGTCCGGCGCTGCGGCACATGGCGGCGTACACCGAGGCAAAGGCCCGGCTGTCCCCCACCCCATGGCGCAGCAGGCTGTAAGCCGGGGTCAGGGAAGTCTCAATCTTATAGTCGAAGCGCTCCATCAGGAAGGCGTACAGCTGGGAAAACTTCTG
Organism: Candidatus Faecousia intestinavium; assembly: GCA_018715835.1. Taxonomy (GTDB): domain Bacteria; phylum Bacillota; class Clostridia; order Oscillospirales; family Oscillospiraceae; genus Faecousia; species Faecousia intestinavium. The sequence continues at coordinate 10,417 of DVKV01000151.1, forward strand.
CCGCTGGGCGTCGTCCCCGCTGACGTACAAGTCCGCCGAGTCAAACACCGGAGTCACCTGGGTCAGCATTCGCCGCAGAGCGTCACGGCTGTTCTGGTAGCTGAACAGCAGCTCCACCACCCGGCTGCTGTCTTGGCCGTAAAGGGTTTCGGTGATCTGTGGGGTCTCCATCACGGTATCGGGATGGTCCAGGGCGTAGTCCAGGGCCATCTGGGTGTAGTCCCGCTGCTCGAAGTTTTCGATCAAAAGCACCACCGAGGCGTCAAAATTCTCCAGAGCCTGGCCAATCACCCGCTGAGCCGCCTCCGCGTCCTTCACCCGGCGGATGCGCTGGATCTCTGTCTTGCTGTGGAAATAGGTAATGGACACTGCCAAAGCGGGCTGGCCCACGTTGGTGCCCAGCTCACAGGTCATGGTCTCCACCGCGTAGGCCGCCACCGGATCATATTCCAGCACATGATCCACCGCCGCCTGCGCTCCACGCTCCAAGGTGGTCTCCGGGTAACCGGAGACGTTGATGGCCGCCGTCTCTGCCCCGGAAGACACAATCTCCGACAGAGCGGCAATCAGTTCGGAGTAAGTTGAGGCGGTGGGCACCTCCCCCTGCTCACTGACCAGGGGGCTTTGATGGGCGGTGACGGAGATGTAGCTGCCGTCGCCCAGACTGCATCCGCTGAGCAGGGTAAAGCACACCGCCGTCCAAACCAGCCATGCAGGTTTTTTCATGCTGCCCCCTCCTTCTTTACAGGGAATTCTGGGAGTACCGGGAGAAGCCGTCTCCCAGCACCTGGTGGGCCTCCTGGACGATGACGAAGGCCTCCGGATCGATGGCCATGACCAGCTCCTTCAGTTCGGTGATCTGCTGTTTCTTCACCGCCGTCAGCACCACCATGGTCTGGTTGTGGGTATAGCTGCCCTCGGCGTGGAGCAGGGTGGCCCCCCGGTCCAGCCGGTCGCCGATGGCCTGGGAAATGGCGGTATGCTCCTTGGAGATGATCAGGGCCACCTTGGAGTAGTCGAAGCGGTAGACCACTGCGTCAATCATCTTGCCGGTGATGAACACCGTCACCCCGGTGTACAGGGCCTTGGACACGTCCAGAAACACCAGTCCCGTGAGAATCACCACAAAGGCGTCGAAGGCCATGGTGATCTGCCCGATGGGGACATTGCGGTACTTCAGCTTCAGCAGCCGGGCCAGAATGTCCGAGCCGCCGGTGGAGCTGCCGCAGACAAACACCACCCCCAGGCCAAAGCCGCAGATCACGCCCCCGTACAGCGCCCCGATCAAAGGCTCCGTGGGGGGCATGGGCACCAACGCGAACACGTCAATCAGCACCGAGCTGAACAGCATGCCGATCAGGCTGCCGGCGAAGAACTTTTTTCCGATTTTCAGCCCGCCCAGCACGAACAGAGGCAGGTTCACCACAATGCTCAGGCTGCCCACGCTGCCGAAGCCCAGCAGTTCCACCAGCACCATGGCAAGGCCGGAGATCCCGCCGGAGTTCAAGTCGTTGGGCTGCAGGAACAGGGAAAATCCCGCCGCGAACAGGGCGCTGCCGCCGATGGTCACGGCAATCCACCCCAAGTCATGCCAGATTTTTTTCATAGTCTCCTCCCGGATTACACGTCAAATGCCTGCTGCTTGTCCGGCGAATCCTCCGGCCGCAGCAGCGCACCGGCGGAGGGCAGGGTCTTCACCCGGTAGCGGCTCTCGCCGATGATACCGCTGTCCACCAGCGGCGAAGCGCCCGACAGCGCCGCCTTTTTCCGCAGGGTCAGCACCGCCACGCCCTGAGTGTTCCGGGTGGTCTTGGGCAGCAGCTGTGCGGTGGAGAAAATCGCCGCCCGTCCGTCGGTAGAGTACACCGCCACCTCCGTATCCCCGGTCAGGGCCAGCACCTTCACCAGAGGGCTCTTGTCCGAGTAGGCCCCGGTAAGCTTCTTCCGGTTGGTCTTGGTCTCGTAGGCGTTCAGCGGCACCTTGGCCGCCTTGCCGTTTTCAAAGAAGAACAGCACAAAGCCCTGGTAGTCCCCGGTGAGCACCACGCTCACCAGATTCTCCCCGGCCTCAAAGCCCAGCTTCTGGGGCAGGTAATCTCCCAGCAGGGAGGCCTTGCCGTCGTCAAAGTCTGAAAGTCTTGCCTTGTAGCACTGGAATTTGTCGGTGAAGGCCAGGATTTCCCACCGGTTGGCAGCCTCCCAGGTCATGGACAGAGCGTCCCCTTCCTTGAACTTCTGCTCCCCGCTCATCCGCAGGGACTGCTGGGTGATCTTCTTCAGGTACCCCTCCCGGGACAGGAACACGGTGACAGGATAGTCCGGC
>DVKV01000009.1 GCA_018715835.1 Candidatus Faecousia intestinavium
ACGACGGCTGGCAGATGGAACCCATCGCCAAGCACCGTCTGGGCTTTGAGATTTATCTGGTGGGCAGCTATAAGCGTTCCCTGGAGAAATATGTACGGGGTAACCCCGTAACCCATTTGGAGGCCATTAACCTGGGACTGGATCTCTGCTCCGCGCTGGCCGTGTGCCGTCAGGCCGGGGCGCTGTATGTGGATTTGAAGCCCAGCAATATTTACCTCTCGGACAAGAAAGAATACCGCATCGGCGATCTGGGTTTCATTTCCCTGGACGCCATGAAATACGCTGCCATTCCTGACCGGTATCGCAGCGACTACACCCCGCCGGAACTGCGGGACCCCATGAATCCCCTCAATCTCACGGCGGATACCTATGCTGTGGGCATGATTTTGTACCAGCTGTATAATGATGGTCAGCTGCCCTTCCACGGCAGCGCCCCGGAAGAGCCCCTTCCCTCTCCCCTGAATGCCGACTACGAGCTGGCGGAGATCATTATGCGGGCAATTCATCCCGATCCGGAAGCCCGTTGGAAAGATCCGGAGGAAATGGGCCATGCCTTGGCCACTTATTTGCAGCGCAATACCGTCAACGATACCCCCATTACCCCGTATACGCCCCTGGAGATTGACCCGGAGGAAAATCCGCCCATTGCTCCGCCCAAGCCTGCGGAACCCGCTTCCTCGGAATCGGATAATGCCCCGTCTGCGGAAGGCTCTCAGGAGGATGCGACGGAATCTTCCTCCTTCGGAGAAGAACCGTCGTCCCAGGAAGGTGAGCCGGAGGATGAAGGGGAAAAGCCGGAGGCCGGAGAGGCAGAACAGCCAGAGAATCCCACCGAGAATTCTGACGAGCACCCCGGGGTCGAGATTCCGGAGGACGAAACCCTGCCCGACAGTGCCGACGGTGATGACTTGCTGCCCCATGAGATGTCCGACGAGCTGTCCCGGATTCTTTCCAAAGCAGACGATCTGATTGCCCATGAAACGCCCGGCGGGGTGGTTCTGCCGGAGATTCCCGATCCCCCGGATCCCTTTGCTTTTGCCAAAGAGGATGACCCGGAAGCAGAGGACGCCAGCATCCCCGTGGACCCGCTGATGGATGACCCGGAAGCGGATAAAGAAGAGCAGAAGAAAAAAGCCGGCGCTTTCGCCTCGCAGAAGGGGAAAAAATTCCGGAAAAAGCTGATTTCTCTGCTGATTTTCCTGCTGGCGCTCTCCGGACTCAGCGCCGGAAGCTATTGGTATTACCAGAATCTGTACCTGCAGACCATCCGGGATCTGGAGGTGGATGGCACCAAACACGAGCTGACGGTGACCTTGGATACAGACGCAGACAACTCTCTGCTCAGTGTTGTCTGCTCCGATGGTTACGGCACCACCCTCACCCAGCCGGTTGTCAACAATCAGGCAGTGTTCACCGGTCTGACCCCGGACACCCTGTATAAAATTCAGCTGGAAGTGGATGGGTTCCACGCCCTCACGGGAAAAACTTCTGATGTCTTTACCACCGACACCACCACCAGCATTCTCTCCTTCACTACCGCCGCCGGCAACGAGGACGGCTCCGTGGTACTGAACTTCACGGTAGAAGGTGAGGAACCGGAAGAATGGAAGCTGAGTTACGTTGCGGAGGGCGAGGAAGAACAGGTGCTGTCCTTCTCCGATCACTCGGTCACCGTTTCCGGTCTGACCATCGGCAAGGTTTACACCTTCACCCTGGATGCGGGAGACAGCTTGTCTCTCAGTGGCCAGACCTCTCTGGAATATATGGCTTCCCGGTTGATTGTGGCGGAAAATCTCACCATCTCCTCTGACGGAGAAGGGGACATCACCATTCACTGGAATGCCCCCGGCGGAGTGGTGGTGAATTCCTGGAATGTGCGCTGCTACAGTGACGGCGGCTACGACCAGCAGCAGAACGTCACCGATACCCAGGCCCAGTTTACCGGTGTGGACCCCAGCTACAGCTACACCGTGGAAGTCACCGCCGCCGGCATGACCCAGCCTGCCCGGGGCAGCATTACCGCCAATCCCATCAACATTACCCAGTTCACCGTAGATAATGAAGAAGATCCGGATCTGGATACTTTGAAGGTTCACTGGGAATATTCCGGAGATGCTCCGGAGGACGGCTGGCTGCTGATGTACAGCATTGACGGCAGCACCGTTCCCAACGTGGTAAAGTGCAGCAAGGCCTCTGCAGAAATCAGTCCCATGGTGCCGGATGCCAAGTATCAGTTTACCATCGAGGCGGCAGATGGAACCTCCATTTTCAACAATGTATACACTTACACCGTGCCGGAGGCGGAAGAATACGAAGGAAACGGTCTTACCGCTCAGGATATTGAGGCATCCCTGCTGAAGACACCGACAGATGTAAACTGGCGTGGAGACACCGTGAGCAGTTCGGACTTCACCGATCAGTTCTCCCCCGGAGACGGAATTTCGGTGGTTCTCCACGGGACCAAGGATTTCTACCTGCCCGGATATGAGCTGAACATCCTGTATGTGATTCAGGATGCCTATGGCAACGTCATTCCCGATCTGGTCAGCGAGACAGATACCTACTGGAAAGAGCTCTGGTATGCAGGCGACTACCACTTCTGTGAACTGACCCTGCCGAAGGCACCCCAATCCGCCGGCGATTACGAGCTTCGCATCTATTTCGACGGCATGGCTGTGGCACAGCTTCCCTTTACCATTGCAAATTAACCCCCTTTACCGGAAGAAAGCCGCCCTTCGGGGCGGCTTTTGCGGTTATTACCAAAGAATGCCTAATTCTTCCCCGGTGTTTTTGTGCGTGTCAATGATTTTCTTGGTTGTTAACAAATTGCCGGGTGAAATGTGTTATAATTCAGTCAAATGCGATTGAAAGGGGCAACCTCATGCGTGGAAAAAGCCACCGCTGCCTGGGGCAGTATCTGACGGAGCACTATATGCAGGATGTACCGAAGCACTATATTCGGGCGTTCCTCATCGGCTGTGTGGAGCCGGACCGCAATCCTATTACATACCTGAAAGGCTCTTTTCGCTTTCAGTGGCTGCGGGGTCACAACTACCGTAACGCCCGTCGGTTCATGCGCCGGATTTCCCAGCGGCTGGAGGGAAAAACTTCCCTGAATCTGTTCGATTTTTACACTCTGGGTAAGCTGATTCACTACACCACCGACGCCTTCACTTCCGCCCACAACGATACTTTCCCCACCAATCTGATGGATCATCGGGTATACGAGGTCAAGCTGCAGGAACATTTCCTGCGCTATCTGGAGGAAGATCCTCAGGTCAATCCCCGGTTCGCCCGGACCATTATGGACGCCGTTTACAGCTATCACAAAGAATACGAGCGGCACGAGGCAGACATCCATACCGATGCCCGGTTTGCCCTGACTGCCTGCTGCAGCGTGGTTTCCGTGCTGCTGCCCAGGCCCGCTTTCTGAGAACGGGCACCCAATATGCATAGACTTCCCTTCACATGCGTGGAAGCCGGAATCGCTGCCTTGATTCTGGTGCCGCTGTTTCTGGCGCTGCGGATGTGTTATGGTCTGAGCTGGAGGAGAACAGCAGGATATCTGCTGTTCTCTGTTTATCTGGCGGCGGTGGACTCGGTGGTGGGGCTGCCCAGCATTACCTACATCCGGTTCAGCTTGAATTTGAATCTGGAACCCTTCGCCTACATGTTTTCCGACTATGTAACCAGTTTGCTGAACGTGATACTGTTCACCCCGCTGGGACTGCTGCTTCCCCTGTTCTGTCAGACTTTCCGGAAGCTCTGGCGGACAGCGGTGTTTGGGCTGCTGTTTTCTCTTTCCATTGAACTGCTGCAGATTTTCACCCTGCGGGCCACGGATATCAACGATCTGATCACCAACACCGCCGGAACCCTTCTGGGCTGGTGTGCTGCCCGGGTCATTCTGGCCCTGGCTCCGGGAATCACCCCCAAGTGGTCCGTCCAGGAGGTGCGCCGGGTGTGTATGCTCACCTTCTGCGTGATGTTTTTTCTTCAGCCGTTCCTGGCGGAATGGATCTGGCCTTTGCTGAACTATCGTTTTTTCCCAGGGGGTTGCGTCTGACCGGCGCAATCCCTTTTCGAATTTTCCGACAAAATAAAATTGGCTCTTGCAAAATTCCACCACCCGTGGTATAATGTCCGCAGCTACTGAACAAGGAGACTTTTTCTATGATCGTTTCCCACACTGCTGCACAGTTTTTCTTTGGCTACTATTACTTTTTCTTCCGTAAAAAGTAATAGCGATTTGTGCTGCAGAGATTTTCAGAAGCCGGATGATTTCAAAAACCGAGCGCCGCACGAATTGCCGTGCGGCGCTACTTTTTTATTCAGGAGATGTTTTCTATGATCGCCATTCTCAAACACGGTACCACCCAGGAACAAATGCAGCATCTGGTCGATTGGCTGAAGCGCATGAATCTGGACGTTCACATTTCCGAAGGCGCAGAGGTCACCGTGCTGGGACTGATCGGAGATACCAGCCGGGTGGATATGGAATTGCTGAAAAGTCTGGATATGGTGGAAACCGTCAAGCGGGTTTCCGAGCCATTCAAACAGGCCAACCGGAAATTCCACCCCAAGGACACCATCGTGGAGGTAGGCAATGTCCGCATCGGCGGCGGTTACTTTGCCATGATTGCCGGCCCCTGCTCCGTGGAATCCGAAGAGCAGATCATTGAAGTGGCGCAGGCAGTCAAGGAGTCCGGCGCAAATATCCTCCGTGGCGGCGCTTTCAAACCCCGCACCTCCCCCTATGCCTTCCAGGGCATGAAGGGAGAAGGCATCAAACTTCTTCTGAAGGCCAAGGAAGCCACAGGACTTCCCATCGTCACCGAGATTATGAACATCTCCACCCTGGATCTGTTCGCCGATGTGGACATCATTCAGGTAGGCGCCCGGAATATGCAGAACTTTGACCTGCTGAAGGAATTGGGCAAAACCAAAAAGCCCATCCTCCTCAAGCGTGGACTGGCCAACACTCTGCAGGAACTGCTGATGAGCGCAGAATACATTATGAGCGAGGGCAACGAGCAGATCATCCTGTGTGAGCGGGGCATCCGTACCTTTGAGACCGCCACCCGGAACACCCTGGATCTGTCCGCCGTGCCGGTGCTGCACAACCTGACCCATCTGCCGGTAGTGGTGGACCCCAGTCACGCCACCGGCAAGGCCAATCTGGTGGCACCCATGGCCTATGCCGCCGCTGCCAGCGGTGCGGATGCCATCATGGTGGAGGTTCATAACAACCCCTCCTGTGCTTTGTGCGACGGCGCTCAGTCCCTGACTCCGCCCCAGTTTGATGAACTCAGCCGGAAAGTCCGGCGAATCCGCGAGGCGATTGTATGAAAGTAGGAATTTTAGGTCTGGGGTTGATCGGTGGGTCCCTGGCCCGGGCATACGCCCTGGAAGGTCATACCGTCTACGCCCAGGAAACTGACGAACAGATTCTGTCCTTTGCCATTCTCTCCGGGGCGGTACACGCCCCCCTGGACGAGGAGCGGATTGCACAGTGCGAGTTGATTCTGCTGGCGATTTACCCAGACGGCAGCGCTTCCTGGCTGGAAAATCACGCCCCGCAGATTTCCCCCAGCGCTTTGGTGCTGGACTGCTGCGGCATCAAACAGGAAGTCTGCGCCCGTTGTTTCCCTCTGGCTGAGAAATACGGATTCACCTTCGTGGGCGGTCATCCTATGGCCGGCACCCAGTTCTCCGGATTCAAATATAGCCGGGCCACCCTGTTCCGGGGCGCACCTATGGTGCTGGTTCCCCCGGTATTTGATGATATTTCCCTGCTGGAACGGGTGAAAGAAGCGCTGAAACCCTGCGGCTTCGGGTCCTTCTCCGTGACCACCGCCGAAGATCACGACAAAATGATTGCCTTCACCTCCCAGATGCCCCACATTCTCAGCAACGCCTACATCAAGTCCCCCACCGCCCTGAATCACAAGGGTTTCTCCGCCGGAAGCTACAAGGATCTGACCCGGGTGGCCTGGCTGAACGCCCCCATGTGGGCAGAATTGTTTCTGGAGAACCGGGAGAATGTACTGTTTGAGCTGGACACCTATCTGAACAGCCTGAACGCCTACCGTCAGGCCGTGGCGGACGGAGATTTTGACCGGCTGGTGGAATTGCTGGAAGAAGGAAAGAAGCGGAAGGAGGAAGTGGACGGATGAAAACCATTACCGTGTCCGCCTCCCGGACCTACGACATCCGCATCGGTCCCGGACTGCTGACCACCCTTGGGGAAGCCGTCCGGGGCTTGGGAAAAGAGGAAAAAGTCTTCCTGGTCAGCGACACCCAGGTCTATCCCCTGTATGGCGGTGCTGCCGAAGCCAGCCTGAAAGCGGCGGGATATTCCGTCTCCTCCTTTGTATTCCCCGCCGGAGAGGAAAGCAAAAACGGTGAAACCTTTTTGAAGCTGCTGAATGCCCTGGCACAGGCCGGACTCAGCCGAAGCGACCTGCTCATCGCCCTGGGCGGCGGTGTGGTGGGCGATCTGGCGGGGTTCTCCGCCGCCTGCTACCTCCGCGGCATCCGGTTTGTTCAGATTCCCACCACCCTGCTGGCAGCGGTGGACTCCTCCGTGGGAGGAAAAACTGCCATCGACCTTTCCGCCGGTAAGAATCTGGCAGGGGCATTCTACCAGCCCAGTCTGGTCCTGTGCGATCTGGACGCCCTGGACACCCTGCCGGAGGACATTTTTCGGGACGGCTGCGCAGAGGTCATCAAATACGGCGTTCTTTATGACCCGGAACTGTTCTCGCAATTGGAAACTTCTGGCCTGGACTTTGACCGGGAAGCTGTCATTGCCCGTTGCGTAGCCCTAAAACGAGATGTGGTTATGGAAGATGAAAAAGACACCGGCAGCCGGATGAAGCTGAATCTGGGCCACACCTTTGGTCACGCCGTGGAAGCGCACAGCCGATTCACCCTGTCCCATGGAAAATCCGTGGCCATCGGCCTTGCCATCATTGCCCGGGCCAGTGCGTCCATGGGCATCTGCTCAGAAGCGGATGCAGCCCGGATCGTCTCTGTACTGAAAGCCTTCGGTCTTCCCGTCCAAACCCAATATACCGCCGAGGCTCTGCTTCCCTATCTGCTGTCCGACAAAAAGCGCAGCGGCGGGACCGTCAATCTGATTCTGCCGGAGGCCATCGGAAGGTGCGTTGTCTCCCCCACCCCGGTTTCCCAGCTGCAATCCATTTTACAGGCAGGTCTTTGATATGAACATCCGAATCACGCCCGGTCTTCTTTCCGGAAAAACCAAGGCCATTCCCTCTAAATCTCAGGCTCACAGAATGCTGATCTGTGCCGCCTTTGCCCAAGCGCCCACCCGTCTTGTGTGTTCCCAGACCAACCGGGATATTCAGGCCACCGCCCAGTGCCTGACTGCTCTGGGGGCGGACATTCACCGGACAGATGACGGCTACGAAATTCATCCCGCCCAGGCCATCCCCGCCCAGGCCACCCTGCCCTGCCGGGACAGCGGCTCCACTTTGCGGTTTTTGCTTCCGGTGGTTGGCGCGCTGGGAGTGGACGCCACATTTATGCTGGAAGGAAGACTGGCCCAGCGGCCCCTATCTCCCCTGTGGGAGGAAATGGAGCGGATGGGCTGCTGCCTGTCCCGTCCCACCCCTGACACCATCCGCTGCCAGGGGAAGCTGAAACCGGGGGTATATCAGGTAGACGGTGGAATTTCCAGCCAGTTCATCACAGGCCTTCTGTTTGCCGCCGCCCTGATCCCCGGTGTGTCCCGGATTCAGATCACCGGCCAGCTCCAGTCCCGGCCCTACGTAGACATGACCCGGCAGGCTATGGCCCGATTCGGCTGTCCCACAGATCATTTCCAGGTAACCGGCGGTCGGCCCTTTCACACTCCGGGTACAGTGGAAATTGAAGGAGACTGGAGCAACGCCGCCTTCTTTCTGGCTGCCCAGGCCCTGGGCAATCCGGTGACGGTGGAAAATCTGGCCGTCGATTCTCCTCAGGGGGATCGGGCTGTGGCCCAGATTCTGCCCCAACTGGAAAACCATTGTGAAATCGACGCCGGAGATATCCCGGACCTGGTGCCCATTCTGGCGGTGGCAGCTGCCGCCCGGCACGGGGCAGTGTTCCGTCACATCCGCCGTCTCCGACTGAAGGAGTCCGACCGGGTGGCGACTGTGTGCGCCACGCTGAACGCCCTGGGGGCCAGGGCGGAATCCGATGAGGACTCTCTCACCGTCTTTCCCGCTCCCCTGACCGGGGGCACGGTGGACAGCGCCAACGACCACCGGATCGCCATGTCCGCTGCCATCGCCGCCACCGTCTGCACCGGTCCGGTGACCATTCTGGGGGCGGAATGCGTAGAAAAGTCCGATCCCCAATTCTGGGCGGAATACCGCCGGTTAGGAGGAACGTATGAGCAGTACCTATGGTGAATCTTTGAAATTGTCCATCTTCGGACAGTCCCATGGCCCGGCTGTGGGGATGGTTCTGGACGGAATTCCCGCCGGGCTGCCGGTAGATCTGGAGGCACTTCAGACCTTTCTCAACCGCCGCGCCCCGGGACAGAATGATTGGTCCACTCCCCGGAAAGAAGAAGACCGGCCGGAGTTTCTCTCCGGTATTTTGGACGGCTTTACCTGCGGCGCCCCTATCGCCGCCGCCATCTATAACCGCAACACCCGCTCCGGTGACTACGCAAATCTGAAAGACTGTCCCCGGCCCGGACATGCAGACTACACCGCCCAGATGAAATACGGCGGATTTCAGGATGCCGCCGGAGGCGGGCACTTTTCGGGACGTCTTACCGCCCCCCTGTGCGTTGCCGGCGGACTGTGCAAACAGTGGCTTGCTCTGAACGGCATTGCCATCGGCGGGCGGATTCTCTCCATCGCCGGATGCGACGAAACCGACGATCCCCTGGACCCCTGTGTTCCGGAAATTCCGGTTATTGGATCTGATTTTCCGGTGGTAAATCCCAGAGTGGGAGAAGCCATGCGCCAGGCCATTTCCCAGGCGCGGAAGGACGGAGACAGCGTGGGTGGGGTGATTGAATGCGTGATCACCGGACTTCCCGCCGGATTGGGAGAGCCCATGTTCGGCGGTGTGGAAAGTAAGCTGGCCCAGATTCTTTACGGCATTCCCGCCGTAAAGGGTGTTTCCTTCGGAGACGGCTTTGCCGTGGCCGGGATGCGGGGCAGCCAGTGCAACGACCCCTTCACCATCGAAGACGGAGTGATCCGAACCACATCCAACCACTGCGGCGGCATTCTGGGCGGGATCACCAATGCCATGCCCGTTATCTTCCGAATTGCCGTGAAACCCACCCCTTCCATCGCCCGGCCCCAGTCCAGTGTGAGTCTCTCCCGGAACTGTCCCCAGGAGCTGACGGTGAAGGGCCGCCACGACCCCTGCATCGTTCCGAGGGCCGTTCCGGTTGCGGAGGCCGCCGCAGCCATTGCCATTTTTGATATGCTGCTGGGCAACACCCAGACAAACAGGAGGAAATAATCATGGATCTTGCAGAACTTCGCCAGGAAATTGACAAAATTGATGACTCTCTGGTTTCTCTGTTCGGTGCCCGGATGGACATCGCCGCCAAAATCGCGGAAGTAAAGAAGCAGACCGGCGCCCCCATCTTTGTCCCCGCCCGGGAACGGGAAAAGCTTCAGGAAGTGGCACAAAAGGCCAGTCCGGAAATGGCCAACTACACCCGGGTGCTGTATTCCATGCTGTTTGAGCTGAGCCGCAGCTACCAAAGCAAGCACATTGGGACTCTGAGCCCCCTGTATCACCGGATCACCCAAGCGATTGAAAGCACCCCCAAGCTGTTCCCCCAGGCCCCCATGGTGGCCTGCCAGGGCGTGGAGGGTGCCTACTCCCAGATTGCCTGCGAAAAAATCTTCAAAAATCCCTTCATCTTCTATTTCAAAACCTTCGAGGCGGTTTTTGACGCCATTGAGCAGGGAATGTGCCCCTATGGCATTCTTCCCATTGAAAATTCTACTGCCGGCTCTGTGAACAAGGTATACGACCTGATGATTCAGCACAATTTTTCCATTGTCCGCACCTTCCGCCTGAAAGTGGACCACAACCTGCTGGTCAATCCCGGAACCCGGCTGGAAGATATCAAGGAAATCTATTCCCACGAGCAGGCCATCAGCCAGTGCGGCGATTTCCTCCAGGGGCTGCCCGGCGTCAATATCATTCCGGTGGGCAACACCGCTCTGGCTTCGGAGATGGTCTCCAAGTCCGGACGAAAGGACGTCGCTGCCCTGTCCAGCCGGGCCTGCGCCGAACTGTATGGGCTGGAGTGCCTGGCTTCCAACGTTCAGGACAAGGGAAACAACCGGACCCGGTTCATCTGCATCAGCAAAAATCTGGAGATTTATCCCGGTGCAGACAAGACCAGCATCATGATGATTCTGAACCACAAACCAGGCGCCCTGTACAAGGTCCTGGCCCGGCTCTACACCCTGGGCATCAACGTAACCAAACTGGAATCCCGCCCCATTCCCGACCGGGAGTTTGAATTCATGTTCTATTTCGACCTGGAAACCTCCATCTACTCTGAGGAGTACATCCAGCTGATGTGTGAACTGGATGAACTTTGTGAGGAATTCAAATATCTGGGCAGCTACAGCGAGGTCGTGTGATGATCTGCGGGCTATTGGGAAGAAAGCTGGGGCACAGTTACTCCCCCCAGATTCACAGGGAACTGGGAAGCTATGAATACCGGATTTTTGAAAAAGAGCCGGAGGAACTGGAGGACTTTGTCCGAAACGGAACCTACGCCGGTCTGAATGTGACCATCCCTTATAAGAAAGATGTGATTCCTTTCTTGGATGAGCTCTCCCCCGCCGCTAAAAAGATGGGTTCTGTGAATACCATCATCCGCCGGGAAGACGGCAGTCTGTTTGGTCATAACACCGACTATTATGGCTTCACCTCCCTGGTCCACCACAGTGGGATTTCCGTCTCCGGGAAAAAGGTTCTGGTGCTGGGCAGCGGCGGGACCTCCAACACGGCAGTAAAGGCGTTGGAGGATCTGGGAGCAGCGGTAGTGATCATCTCCCGCAGCGGGCAGAATCACTACGGAAACCTGTATCTGCATGAGGACGCTTCTGTTATTGTCAACACTACCCCGGTGGGAATGTACCCCAATACCGGCATGGCTCCGTTGAATCTGAAAGACTTCCCCCGTCTGGAGGGGGTTCTGGATGTAATCTACAACCCCGCCCGGACCCAACTTCTGCTGGATGCGGAGGTCCTTGGTCTGCCCCATGAAAATGGACTCTGGATGCTGGTCGCCCAGGCCAAAGAGGCGGCGGAATGCTTTACGGGGAAAAAAATCTCTGACCAGGAAATCACTCGGATTCACCGCAAACTATCCCGGCAGATGGAGAATATCATACTGATCGGGATGCCGGGATGCGGCAAAACCACCATTGGGAGCCTGTTGGCAAAAAAGCTTGGCAGGGAACTGGTGGATCTGGATTCTCAGATCGTTCAATCTGCAGGGAAAACCATTCCTGACATCTTCTCCCAGGAAGGCGAGGCCGGATTCCGGGATTGGGAAAGCCGGATTCTGGCCCAATACGGAAAGCAGTCCGGCCTGATACTCTCCACCGGAGGCGGCTGTGTGACCCAGCCCCGGAATTATCCCCTTCTGCACCAAAACGGTACGATTTTCTGGCTTCAGCGGGAGCTGTCCCTTCTGCCCACTGACGGGCGGCCTTTGTCCCAGCAAAACCGGCTGGAGGATCTCTACAAAGCCAGAAAAAATTTGTACAAAAGCTTTGCCGACTATGTGGTGGACAACAACACCCCGCCGGAAAAAACCGCTGCAGAAATCATTGGGCTATGGGAGGCTGAGAAATGAAAATACTGGTCATCAACGGTCCGAATATCAATTTCCTTGGGATTCGGGAGCCAGACATCTACGGAAAAAATACGTTCCGTGATTTACTGCAACTACTGGACAAAACAGCGCAGGAACTGGGTCTGGAAATTGAACAGTATCAATCCAACCACGAAGGAGATTTGGTGGACAAAATTCAATGGGCTTATGGCAAGGTGGATGGCATTGTCATCAATCCGGCAGCCTACACCCACACCTCAGTGGCGATTCTGGATGCGCTGAAGGCGGTCGGTCTGCCTGCTGTGGAAGTCCACATCTCTGATGTGGACAGCCGGGAAGCCTTTCGCCAGGTCTCCTACGCTGGATTGGCCTGCTGCAAAACCATCAAGGGCCACGGCCTGGATGGATACCGGGAAGCCATTGTCTATCTGAACGACCAGCTCTCCCACAAATGACAAAAAGTCTCACAGAGTTTGCCGCCCGTGGCGGCAAATAAAATCCAAAAAGTTTTCTGCCGGGGCGTGTATCTGGCAGAAAACACTTCTCAGGCTGCAAGCGTGGAATTTGTCCCCCCGGCGGGGGGGCAAATTATGCGCGCAGCAGACTGCAAAAACTTGTCGCAAAGCCCCGAAGGGGTTTTGCGACAGTCTGAAAAAAGTACCGAAGCAATGCTTCGGTACTTTTTTACTTTCTTACTTTGCCTTCTTGACTCCGGAGGACTTCCAGGCGTGCAGTGCCAGAGAAACTGCAATGACACCGTAGGAGAAGAACATCCGGATGTATTCGCTGATGGCGGAATCGCCCACCAGCTTGGTTGCCGCCAGCGGAGAAACCACAAACAAGGTGTGGAACAGGAACACGCCCACAATCGCCTGCTTGTTGTTGGCCTTCTGCACATTGGCGCCACCAACCAGAATGGCTGCGACAGCATACAGGCCCACGTTATCCTGCTGCTGAACCGTGTTGAAGGTACCCAGGTTCTGCAGGAAGATCAGCTGACCCCAGGCAGCCAGAACGGTAGAGATACAGGTGGCAATAATCCGGATCTTGTCCACGTTCAGACCCGCCGAAGTGGCAACCGCCCGGTTCTGTCCAACCGTGCGCATATTCTGGCCCAGCCGGGTGTCCAGAATCCAGGTATTGAAGAACGCAAACAGGCAGATCACAGCATAAGTCATAGCAGGAAGCCGGATGGAACGGTAAACTGTATTCAGCGCGGGAATAAAATTGGAAATCAGAACCACCAGGGCCAGGATGCCCAGGTTCAAGTTGGTGCGCAGCTCCTGGCTGCCCTTCTGGGGACGTTTCCACAGCAGCATAGCGGCAACATAAACCAACACGCCGATGCCGCCCAGCAAAATGGTGTCAGACAGCAGCACCCGGGTTCCACCCAGCATTTCGTTTGCTACAGGCACCATTCTCAGGACAAAGCTGAGAACCAGAACCACAACACCGCCGACCAGCTTGCCGGTCAGGGACTTGGGGCTAACCTGTTTGCCTGTTTTCTTGTCATGCAGTGCGATCACCAGCGTGGCAATCATATACACCACACTCAGCACGGCTGCGGTGGTCAGGAAGCTGATGTCATCCAGGGAATATTTCAGGTTTCCAGTCAGATCAAAAGCGTTTCTCAGGCCGAATCCACGGGGGAGCAGGTTGGGGTCATCGTAAGGAATGATGCCGCCCATGATGTACAGGGTGAACAGACGGTACAGACCAGCGGCAAAAAAGCCCAGCACCAGGCCGGTGATCATTTCCGCGCCTTTGGTCTTGTTGAACAGTTTCCCCTGCAGCCATCCGAAGAGAATAGCCAGCGGGGTGGACATCAGCACACACAGCAGCAGGCCGGTAATCCCGGTGAAGCCCCAGTGAACCACCCAGAAAATGGAAATCTGAGCGGCAATGGCGCCTACCACAATACCGAAGTTCATGCCCAGACCTGCCATACAGGGAATGACCAGCGCCAGCACAATGCAGGTGTTCCGACCGAAGCGGGAGAAAACCTCTCCTGCCACGTAGGACAGATTGGTCTCGGAAATCAGAATACAGGCAATGCTCAAAACCACAAACAACAGGATAACCTTATTATCAAACACAAAGCGCTTGAGGCTATCCAGAGCTTTTTTCTTGCTCAGAGGGGAATTA
>DVKV01000152.1 GCA_018715835.1 Candidatus Faecousia intestinavium
ACAAATTCCATAATATGGAAATTATGCGCTTCTTTCTCTGGAAAGAATCCGGTTCTTTTTGCAAAATATCCTGTTTTCCTTGAAAAAACATTGTATATTGGCTTCACCTGTGCTAATATTTGCCTATAACACAGGTAACTGGCTGTGCCGCCTGGATAACGCGGTCCAAAATGCCAAAGATTGGATGGATGGTTATGTCAAAATGGTCACTGCTTGCGGAGTTTTTGGCTCTGTCCATGCTCAGCCTGATGTTCCTGTATTTTCATGAGAAGCGGCAGCCCCTGTCCTTCCGGCGGAGGGTATTTTACTGGATTTTTGCCCTGTCCATTTCCTCTGTGGTGGTAAACATTTTGTGTGTGTACACTATTTCCCACTATGCCGTCATACCGACCTGGATCAACCAGTGCCTGAACGTTGCCTATTTCATTCTGGTAGTGTCGGCGTGCAGCGCCATCACGCTGTATACCTTCGATCTGATTCTGGAACACGTCTATCAGAAACGATGCTATAAAATCGCAGTGATTGGGCTTGGTATTCTCACGGGTGCGTATGCCTGCCTGGCCCTGACGAATCCTGTCTCCAAATTGCTGTTCTTCTTTACCCCGGAGGGAGAGTACGTCCGCGGGCCTCTGAACCGGCTGGGGTATGCCATCATGGCCATTGAGGTACTGATGGTGCTGGGGTGCTACCTGCGCAATCGTTCTGCGATGCCGCCGAAGGTGGTGCGGGTAATCCACACCCTGCCCCCCATTGCGGTGATTCTTGCCGGGTTTCAGCTGCTCTATCCTGAGATTCTGTTCAACGGCGTGATTTTCAGTGTTGCTGCCTTCACTTTGTACAGCAACTTTCAGACCTGCCAGATCGAGGAGGATTATCTGACCCATCTGGGAAACCGGAAGGCGTTTTTCAGCGATCTGTCCGGAAAAATGCGAAGCAAGCAGCATTTTCATGTGATTTCCGTATCTCTGCGTCAGTTTGGAATGTTCAATGAGAAGTATGACCATGACTTCGGAGACAACCTGCTGTTTACCATCGGGAAATGGTTCGACAGTCTTTCCGATGGCAGCCGCTCCTATCGCTATTCCGGGGTGTGCTTTGCTGCGGTTTTCCCTTATTCCAGCGAAGCCGACAGCGAAAAACATTTTCAAGAAATTTGTCAGCGGTTCTCCATGCCCTGGAGCTGCCAGAACGTTTCCTGCAACATCTGCGCCAGTGTGTGCGACCTGACCTGGACCGGTCAGAGCTGGACCTCCAATACCATTATGCAGTACTTGGAATTGATGACGGAAATGTCCAAGACGGGCGCAGATCCCTTCCTGCGCTTCAGCAGCGATATTGCCGCCGCCATTGAGCGCACCCGGCATCTGGAAGACGTTCTTCGTTCTTCCATCCGGGACAGACGCTTCACCATTGTTCTGCAGCCCCTGTACCACTGCGCCCGGAAGACCTTCTGCTGCGCAGAAGCCCTGATCCGGCTGAACGACTATGACGGCACCCCCATCCCTGCAGGTGAGTTCATCCCCATTGCAGAAAAATCCGGGCTGATTGACGAGATCAGCTGGATTGTGCTGGAAAAGGTATGCAGTTTCCTGGGAGAAAACCGGGATCTGCCCCTGGAATCTCTGTCCATCAACCTGTCCATGCAGCAGTTTCAGGATCCCTCCCTTCTGTCCCGGATTGAATCCTGCCTGCAGCGCTTCCAGATTCCCAAAGGCAAGCTGAAAATCGAAATCACCGAGCGGGTCATCTCCCAGGATCTGGGCTACGCCAAAGCGGTGATGGAACGGCTCAGCCAGCATGGCATCGGATTCTATCTGGATGATTTCGGCACCGGATATTCCAATTTCTCCGTGGTGATGCAGCTGCCCTTTGAGTGCATCAAACTGGACCGCAGCCTGCTGACCCAGTTAATTGACAGCCAGAACAATGTGGAAATCGTGCGGGATATCATTTCCCTGTTCCACAACAGCGGATTCCGGGTAGCCTGCGAAGGAATTGAAACCGCTTCCCAGTCCGACATCGTCACCAATCTGGGCGCCGATCTGATTCAGGGCTTCTATTATGCCCGGCCAATGGAGCCAGAAGCCTTCTCCCGGTTTATCCAGTCCCACAGCGGACAGCATTCATCATAAGAAAATTCAGGATGCGCCTTTTCCCGCAGAAAACGCGCATCCTGTTTTTTTCGCAAACCCGTTGTGAAATCCGGGAAGGTCTGGTATACTCAAGGTAATTCCTATCAATCAGAAACGGAGCAGTGCTGTATGAAATCCATCCGGGAAATTTATAAAATTGGAAAAGGCCCCTCTTCCTCCCACACCATGGGCCCGGAACGGGCCGCTAAAACATTCTTGCAGCGATACCCACAGGCGGACGCCTTCCAGGTTACCCTGTACGGTTCCCTGAGTAAAACCGGGGTGGGACACGGCACCGACCGGGTCCTTCGGGAGACACTGGGTCCTCAGCGGACCAAAGTGGTCTTCTCTCCGGAGCACTGGGAGGGGATGCATCCCAACACCATGGACCTTTCCGCCTTTGCCGGCGATCTGGAGATCGGCCATATGCGGGTGGAATCCATCGGCGGCGGTGATATCCGGATCTGCGGCGAAACCGGCATCAAAGAGTCGGACGAGGTATATGTGGAGCATTCCTTCGCCGAAATCGCCTACTTCTGCAAATGGCGGTACATTCAGACCCTGAGCGAATATGTGGAGCTGAACGAAGGTCCGGAAATCTGGCCCTTTCTCATGGAGGTCTGGCAGACCATGAAGGCCGCCATCGACGCAGGTCTTTCCAAAACCGGTGTGCTGCCCGGGGGGCTGAATGTCCAGCGGAAAGCGAAATTCCTGATGGAGCAGACGCCGGCGGACATTCCCGCTCTGAAGGAATTTCAGATGATCGCCGCCTACGCCTACGCTGTAGCGGAGGAAAACGCCGACAACGGCACCGTGGTGACTGCCCCCACCTGTGGTGCCTGCGGGGTACTGCCCGCCGTGCTGAAATACGCCCAGGTCACCCGGGGCTTTACGGATGAGGAAATCTGCCGCGGGCTGGCCACCGCCGGAATTATCGGCAATCTGACCAAAACCAACGCTTCCATCTCCGGGGCGGAATGCGGCTGTCAGGCAGAGATCGGCACCGCCTGCTCCATGGCCGCCGCTGCCCTGGCGGAACTGTACCAGCAGAATCTGGATCAGGTGGAATACGCCGCAGAAGTGGCCATGGAACATCATCTGGGACTGACCTGTGACCCCATCTGCGGTCTGGTACAGATTCCCTGCATTGAACGCAATGCCGTGGCCGCCGTCCGGGCCATGAACGCCTGCAATCTGAGCTACTTCCTCACCGGTTCCCGGAACATCAGCTACGACATGGTGTGCCGGGCCATGAAGGAAACCGGGGTGAACCTGGACCACCGGTTCCGTGAAACCAGCGAAGGCGGCCTTGCCAAGCTGTACAACCGCCGGGGACAAAAACTGGTCTGAGGCAGAAATACTTTCCCCTTTTGTGTCCATACTAGGAGCAAAAGGAGCTGATTGCATGAAATCCATCTGGACCGATACCGGTCATCTGCCCTATTTTCCCCCGCTGCGGGGAAAAACAAAGGCGGATATTCTGGTGATCGGAGGCGGCATGGCGGGGCTGCTCATCGCCTGTCTGCTGAAGCAGGAGGGTTTTGACTGTGTGGTTGCCGAGGCCAACACCATCGCCAGCGGTACCACCGCCAACACCACCGCCAAGATTACCGCCCAGCACGGGCTGATTTATCACAGACTTCTGGAATCCCTGGGATTGGAACAGGCGAAATTATACCTCCAGGCCAACCTGCAGGGACTGGAGCAGCTGCGCCGTCTGGCGGACAACATAGACTGCGATTTTCAGAATCAGCCCCATACCATTTACTCTGTAGAGGATTCCGCCATTCTCGAGTGGGAGCTGTCCGCCCTGAAGCAGCTGGGATATCCGGCAGAGCTGGTCACCGATCTGCCCCTGCCCATAGAAACCGCAGGGGGTATCCGCTTCCCCCATCAGGCTCAGTTTCATCCCCTGAAGTTTCTGGACGCCATCGCCCAGGATCTGACGATTTACGAGAATACCCGGATTCGGTCTCTGTCCGGTCTGACTGCTCTGGCGGATCACGGCAGCATTTCCGCCGGCCAGATCGTCATTGCCACCCACTTTCCCTTTCCCCGGACCGCGGGAGGGTATTTTGCCAAGCTTTACCAACAGCGCTCCTATGCCATTGCCCTGGAAAACGCGCCCAGATTGGATGGGATGTATCTGGGAACTCCCCCGGATGGTCTTTCCTTCCGGATGGCCGGGGACCGGCTGATTCTGGGAGGCGGCGGTCACCGCACCGGAAAGGACGGCGGAGGATGGCAGGTTCTGGAGGATTTTGCACGGGTACACTATCCGGATGCCCGGATTACCCATCGTTGGGCTGCCCAGGACTGCATGAGCCTGGATCAGATTCCCTATATCGGTCCGTTCCGTTCCCGCACCCCCGGCGTCTATGTGGCCACCGGTTTCAACAAGTGGGGAATGACCACCTCCATGGCCGCCGCCATGCTGCTGCGGGACCAGATTCTGGGAAAGCCCTCTCCCTATTCTGAACTTTTCTCCCCTGCCCGCTCGGTTCTGCACCCCCAGCTTTGGGTCAACCTGGGAGAAGCGGTAGGGAACTACCTGTCCCTCTCTCCCCGGCGCTGCCCCCACCTGGGCTGCGCCCTGCAATGGAACGCCCAGGAACGGAGCTGGGACTGCCCCTGCCATGGCTCCCGGTTCGATCCCCAGGGAAAACTCCTGGACACCCCCGCCCAGAAAAGCCGTGAACCCGACTCCGGTCACCCCTGAAAGGGTTGTTTGCAGGGAATTTCTAGGATTCCCTCTTGTTTTTTTGAAACACTGCGGTTATAATAGCGGCAGAAACAAATAGGAGGTCATTTTCCATGGCTGTTAAAATTGAGAAAGACACCATTATCGGTGATATTCTGGACATTGCTCCTCAGTCCGCTCCCCTGTTCTTCGCCATCGGGATGCACTGCCTGGGCTGCCCCTCTTCCCGGGGTGAGACCGTAGAGGAAGCCTGCATGGTGCATGGTGTGGACTGCGATCCCTTCCTGGCTCAGCTGAACCACTTCCTGGAAGCTTATGAAGCCACTGAAGCGGAGAAGAAGGCCCAGTAATTTTCCATGGTCCGCGCCATCCCGGGAAAACCCGGGATGGCGTTTCCTTTTTTCACTTTATTTTTTACAGGAGGTGAGGACATGGTTCCTGTCCTTTCCAACCGGCTGAAAGCCTGCTGTCAGTTTGTCCGTCCCGGTGACCGGGTGGCGGATGTGGGCTGCGACCATGGCTATCTGGGGATTTATCTGCTTCTCAGCGGCGTCGCCCGGTCCGTGATTGCCGCCGATGTGAACACCGGCCCCCTGGACAGCGCCCGCCGCAACGGAGAAAAATATGCCGTGGCAGACCGGATGACCTTCTGCCTGTCCGACGGCGTATCCTCCCTTCCCCGGGACTTTGACTGTCTGGTCTGCGCCGGAATGGGGGCCGATTCCATGATTTCCATTCTGTCCGCCGCCCCATGGCTGCAAGACTCCCGGTACCACTTTATTCTTCAGTGTCAGAGCAAAACCCCCGCTCTGCGCCGGTACTTAACCGATCAGGGATATTCCATCCGCCGGGAAACCCTGGCCCGGGACGGCAAGTTCTTCTACCCCGTTATGGACATCGTGTACGCCCCAGGGACAGTTCTCAGCGAAGCGGAGTGCTATCTCTCCCCTGGGCTGCTGGACAGCGGCTCTGATTTACTGATTCCCTACGCTTCCCGGATTCTGGATGGTCTGCGGAAAACTGCTGCCGGACTTTCCTCCGTGGGCGGCCCGGTTTATGAAGACAAACTCCGCCTGATTGCAGAGCTGGAATCCATGGTAAACCTTCCCCAAGGGAGAAAGGAAGAAGATTGTACATGAAAAAAAGCACTTCCGGCATCATCAAGGGTTTCCTGCAATGCCTCTACGCCGCTGTTTTGTGCCTGGCAGCCTTTTTTCAGCTGCAGATTGCCAGCGGTGTAACCAATGTCTGGGGGGAGGTGATTTTCCAGTACCTGGTATGGAATCTGGTGCTTCTGGGCGGGGTATTCCTGCTGCTGTGCCTGCCCTGGAAGAGGGTGTGCACCGGCGGCATTTTGTTCTGTGTCATTGTTTCCCTGCTGGGAATTGCGAACCATTACACCCTGGCCCTCCACGGCTCCCTGCTTACGGTGGAGCAGTTTCAGAATGCCCGCACCGCCCTGTCGGTGATTGGCAGTTACAACCTGCTTTCCCCGAATCTTCTGCCCGGGCTGTTTGTTCAGCTGGCGTTCCTGGCAGGCGGAATTCTCCTGTCCTGGGGGGAATACGTTCTGTGTGAAAAACGCCTTCCCTCCCTGCGCCGGGAGCGTCCGGTGCGTGTGGGTGTTTCTTTGCTGCTTCTGCTGTCCGCAGCGGTGCTGTTCATCGGCGGAGACGTCACGCCCTATCTGAAAACCGTGCGCAATTCCTGGGAACCGGCCACAACTGTGCAATACCATGGATATCCCATGGTTTTGGGCTCCGGAATGATAGACTTCGATTTGATCGTCCCGGATGGGTACAGCCCGGAAGCGCTATCCCAGATTTCCATGCCTGACGTTCCCGCCGGTGAAGCCGAACCAGCGGACATCATTCTGATTCTGAACGAGACCTTCTTCCAGCCGTCCGTCGTAACAGACATTGAAACAGACCGGGATTATCTGGAAGGCATCTCCAATCTCAGCGGCGCCATTCTGGGCAGCGCTGTGGCCAAGGCCGGCGGCGGAACCAACATTACGGAGGCAGAACTGCTTACCGGAAACCCCCAGGCTGTGGTGGGAGGAACCCCCTTCAATATTCTGCACATGGAAGACACTTCCAGCATTGTCTCGCTGCTGAAAGCCCAGGGATACTACACCATTGCCACCCACTGCATGAGCGGCACCAATTACCATCGCTCCACCGGTTATCCCGCTCTTGGCTTTGATGAGATTCACTTTGTGGAGGACTACACGGACACGGAAGAATATGGGCAGCGGCCATGGGCAACCGATGAAAGTGTGTACAGTAATCTGATCCGCTGGTATGAACAGGCGGCCTTGGAGGAGCATCCTGTCTTCGCCTACTGCCTGACCATTCAGAACCACGGTGACTGGGACGTGAATCCGCCGGAAGATGACCTGATTCATGCCCAGTACGACGCCAATCCGGCAATGGACAATGTGTTGAGTGAATTCCTCTCCTGCATTTCCCTGTCGGGCCAAGCGTTTGTGGATCTGTGCGACTACTTCCAGACGGTGGACCGGAAGGTAATCGTCTGTATGCTGGGGGATCATTCCCCGTCTTTTGTGGAGGACATCACCACTAAGGATCTGGGTGACCGGAAAGAAATTGCCCAGGCAACGGTTCCGCTGGTCATTTGGGCGAATTTTGATCTGGAGCTGACCGGAGAGCTGCCGGAACGTTCCGTCACTGCCGTGGCACCCCTGCTGGTTTCCCTGGCGGGTGCCCGGAACAGCCCGTATTTCCAATATATCCTGAACCTGAGTCAGTCCTGCCCAGTGATTACCAACTGGGGAGTCTATACCAATGCCCTCGGCCAGGTTCAAACCCTCACCAATGACCCGGCGGATGCGCCGGAGATCTGGAACTATTTCTACCTGGCACACAACAATCTGCTGCCGGACAGCCTGGATGTGTGGTTCCAGGCTGCGGAAGAATAGGAGGCCTTTCTATGCCATATGTAAAAGATATCATCGCACACCTGGAAACCCTGGCTCCGGGAAGCACTGCCGAAAGCTGGGACAACGTGGGGCTTCTGTGCGGAAGCGGAGATCTGCCGGTCACCAAAATACTGGTGGCCCTGGACCCCTTCCTGGCTGTCTGTCAGGAGGCAGCAGAACTCGGAGCGGATTTAATCGTGACACATCATCCTTTGATTTTCTCTCCCCTGAAATCTATCACCGACCAGACTTCCACCGGCCGCTGCATTCGCACGTTGATTGTCAACGGAATCGCCGCTGTCAACGCTCATACCAATCTGGATGTGGCGCCGGGCGGGGTAAACGATGTGCTGGCCCAGGTGCTGGGACTGAAGGATGTGCAGGTTCTGTTTCCCACCGGCACCGACCGATCCGGCAATCCAGTGGGCCTGCTCCGTGCCGGGGGGGTGGAGCAGCAGTCCCTGGAAGCTTTTCTGACCCGGGTAAAAGAGGACCTCCGCTGTCCTGGTCTGCGCTACTGCGATGGCGGGAAGCCGGTGCGGCGGGTGGCTGTGGGCGGCGGCGCCTGTGCCTCGGAACTGATCCAGGCCGCCCAGGCGGGATGCGATACCTTCGTCACCGCGGATGTGAAGTACAATCAGTTCTGGGACGCTCAGGATCTGGGCGTCAATCTGATCGACGCCGGTCATTTTTATACAGAGAATCCCGTGGTGGCCGTTCTGGCGGAAAATCTGGCGGCGGCTTTCCCGGAGATTCCCGTGTTTATCTCCAAAAAGCACCGGGATTGCATGAAATTCTTCTGAATACGGTTGATTTTTCCCTGCACAAGTGCTAGAATAGATTGGATATTTTTGAAGCAATACAAACGAAGGGAAGAAATTACCTATGTCCGGACATTCCAAATGGCATAACATTCAGAAAACCAAGGGTGCGCAGGACGCCAAGCGCGCTGCAGCCTTCACCAAGATCGCCAAGGAGCTGATCGTGGCCGTGAAGGAAGGCGGCGGCATCACCGACCCTGCCAACAACTCCCGGCTGGCTACCGTCATCACCAAGGCGAAGGCTGCCAATATGCCCAACGACAACATCAAGCGCTGCCTGGAGAAGGCCTCCGGTGCCGGCGGCGGCGATAACTACGAGACCATCACCTACGAAGGCTACGGCCCCGGCGGCGTGGCGGTGATCGTGGAAACCATGACCGACAACCGCAACCGTACCGCCGGTTCCATGCGTCACCATTTCGACAAGTTCGGCGGAAATTTGGGTGCCAGCGGCTGTGTGTCCTGGAGCTTCGACAAGAAGGGCGTTCTGGTCATCGACAACGAAGACGGCGACTACGACGAAGATCAGGTCATGATGGATGCTATGGACTGCGGCGCCGATGATTTTGAGGCCGACGGGGATGTGTTCACCATCTACACCGATCCCGATGACTTCAATGCTGTAGCCGACGCCATGGCTGCAAAGAAGTATACCTTCGTCTCCGCCCAGATCGAAATGGTCCCCCAGAACTACCAGAAACTGGAAAACGAAGAACAGGTCAAGCTGATGGAGAAGCTCATCGACATCATGGAAGAGGATGACGATGTGCAGAACATCTGGCACAACTGGGAAGAATAAGAAAATGGCCCCTGCCGGTTTCTCCGGCAGGGGCTTCGCTATTTTTTATCCCAGTTTCACAACCAAGGTTCCGTCAATCATCTGCATACAACCTTGAGCCGGATAGCTGGGCATGGCTGCCACCGTGTCGCTCTCCTGCAATTCCAGCCATTTTTCGTATTCCGCAAACAGGACAGGCGTCCCAATCACATAGTCAAAATAAGCCTGGAACCGCCACGGCTGGGCATAATACACCACATCGCTGGAGAGCATTCCAATCACATTCACAAATTCCTTAAATCCCGGAATGATGTCATTGAGGTTCTCCGGGCGGCCTGCGAACACCACCGGCGTCTGCCCCGGCACATAGTCCTCCCGCTCTTCCATGCGGCTCACCACCCGGGTCATCAAGGACAGGTAGGCGTCATATTCCAAGTCCTTTTTCAGGTACATTCCATTGGAAAACTGCACATGGCCGTACAGCAGCACACCCACCAGCAGCATGCACAAGATCCTGCTAAACGCACCCGCCTTTTCCAGTCTTCCCCGGTGCTCCCATTGCTTCCACAGCCAATCCGCCAGCAGCAGGACCAGCAGGTAAAACAGCCAAATGGGAAACACCATCAGGTCGTGACTCTCCGAGCGGATCAGCACATAAATCAGATTCATCCCCAGAGGCAGCAGCCCGATCAGTACCACGCACAGCACCCGCTCCCTCATTCCCATGGGACGCCGGAACAGGCCATACACCAGCGTACCCCCGGCGGCGGCAAACAGCAGCAGGTTGATTCCCTTCACCATCATGGCCGGATAGGTGGTATAGCAATTCAAAATCCGATCCAGCCAGTCCCGGTAGGCCTGGATGCTCAGAGTAAGAATCTCGGATGGAGTCAGTTTCAGGATCTGGTCCAGAGAATTATAATCCCCTTTCGTCAGCGACACATGAGAATAGGCCAGAATCACCTGCATGGCAATGTAATACAGCAATCCTCCCAGCAAAACCATGGCAACGGCCAGCAGTCCCCTGAAAAATACCGGGGAAAACTTTTCTCCATTGAGCAGATCCAGAATGGACAGCAGCATTACCAGTGTCACCGCCACAAAAATGTACGCCTGATAAATGCCCAGGGTTCCAGCTAGAAGCACGCCTCCGGCCAGCCAGCCCCACTTCCAGTTCCGCCACAGCCAGACTGCTCCGACCGCCAGCAGCACAGAAAACATATTGCAGTCCAGGTCCTGAAGGTAGGTGGCCGCGGTAGAAGAAACGGACACATTGACGGCGAAAATTCCCGCCGTTAAAAAGACGATTCCCTTGCGCTCCACCTTGAACAGCCGAACCACCAGAAATACCGCCAGGCCAATCCACAGCAGGGACAAAATCCCGATCAGCCAGGGAAGCGTGATATCACTGCGGAGCAGATCCCGGTAAAGTGGTACAAACACCCGCCCGGAGCTCAGTTTGATGTCATTTCCCGCAATGGCACCATGGAACTCATTCAGTGAGTCATGGGACACATAATTTCCAAAAAAACGATAGGCGTGAGCCGCCAGGCCCCACAGGTAGGTGGACACCAAGCAGAAAAAAAGCTGCATCTTATTCTGTGCCCACTGGGTCTGAAGGTTTTTCATATAGATTCCTCCGTTCTGTCCGCCGGCGCCCGGGGCCACCCCCGGCTGCTCCGGCAAACCAGGCTGATTGTACCATATTTTCCCTGAAAAGTACAGGGGAATTCAAAGAAAAACCGGGAATCCAGTGGATTCCCGGTTCAAAGTTTTGATTTTTCAGGGGATCAGCCCTTCAGAGCCTCTTCCACGGCAACGGCCACGGAAACGGTCATACCGACCATGGGGTTGTTGCCTGCGCCCAGGAAGCCCATCATTTCCACGTGGGCGGGGACGGAGGAGGAACCGGCGAACTGAGCGTCGCTGTGCATACGGCCCATGGTATCGGTCATGCCGTAGGAAGCAGGACCGGCAGCCATGTTATCCGGATGCAGGGTACGGCCCGTGCCGCCGCCGGAAGCCACAGAGAAGTACTTCTTGCCCTGCTCGATGCACTCCTTCTTGTAAGTGCCGGCCACAGGATGCTGGAAGCGGGTGGGGTTGGTGGAGTTGCCGGTGATGGAGACGTCCACGCCTTCCTTATGCATGATGGCAACGCCCTCGCGGACATCGTCAGCGCCGTAGCAGCGGACAGCAGCCCGCTCGCCATCGGAGTAAGCGATTTCCCGGACAACCTTCAGTTCGCTGGTGTAGTAGTCGAACTGGGTCTGCACATAGGTAAAGCCATTGATCCGGGAGATGATCTGAGCAGCGTCCTTGCCCAGGCCATTCAGGATGACCCGCAGGGGCTCCTTCCGGGCCTTGTTGGCGCTGCGGGCGATGCCGATGGCACCTTCCGCAGCGGCGAAAGACTCGTGGCCAGCCAGGAAGGCGAAGCACTTGGTCTCATCCCGCAGCAGCATTGCGCCCAGGTTGCCATGGCCCAGGCCGACCTTCCGGTCCTCGGCCACAGAGCCGGGGATGCAGAAAGCCTGCAGGCCGATGCCGATGGCCTCAGCGGCCTCAGCGGCGGTCTTTACGCCCTTCTTCATGGCAATGGCGGCGCCTACACAGTAGGCCCAAGCCACGTCCTCAAAGGCGATGGGCTGAATGCCCTTGACGATCTCATAGGGATCGAAGCCCTTTGCCTTGCACAGCTCCCGGCACTCCTCAACAGAGTTCAGGCCGTACTGGGCCAGGACGCCATTGATCTTGTCGATTTTTCTTTCGTAACCTTCAAACAAAGCCATTGCAGCGTCCTCCTCTTATTCGTGACGGGGATCGATGTACTTCGCAGCACCGGCGAAACGGCCGTAGGTACCCTTGGCCTTCTCCAGCGCGGTGTTGGCATCGTCGCCCTTCTTGATGAAGTCCATCATCTTGCCCAGGTTGATAAACTCATAGCCGATGATCAGGTTGTCCGCATCCAGAGCGCAGCGGGTGACGTAGCCCTCCGCCATCTCCAGGTAACGGGGTCCCTTCAGCTTGGTGGCAAACATGGTGCCCACCTGGCTGCGCAGGCCCTTGCCCAGGTCTTCCAGAGAAGCGCCCACTGCCAGGCCGCCCTCGGAGAACGCAGACTGGCTGCGGCCGTAGACGATCTGCAGGAACAGCTCCCGCATAGCGGTATTGATGGCGTCGCACACCAGGTCGGTATTCAGCGCCTCCAGGATGGTCTTGCCGATCAGGATTTCGGACGCCATAGCGGCGGAGTGGGTCATGCCGGAGCAGCCCAGAGTCTCTACCAGAGCCTCTTCGATGATGCCTTCCTTGATGTTCAGGGTCAGCTTGCAGCAGCCCTGCTGAGGTGCGCACCAGCCGATGCCGTGGGTAAAGCCGCTGATGTCCTTAATTTCCTTGGCCTGAACCCACTTGCCCTCTTCGGGAATGGGAGCGGGGCCGTGATAAGCGCCCTTGGCCACGGAGCACATTTGCTGTACTTCTGCACTATAAATCATGGCAATTTTCCTTTCTT
>DVKV01000153.1 GCA_018715835.1 Candidatus Faecousia intestinavium
TTAGAGCCTCCGGCTCATAACCGGATCGTCCCGGGTTCGAATCCCTGAAGGCCCACCAGTCTTCTCAGGCCTTCGCCTTTCTCATATAGGGGTATAGCTCAATTGGTAGAGCGGCGGTCTCCAAAACCGTAGGCTCTGGGTTCAAGTCCTAGTGCCCCTGCCAGAAATTCCCCCCTGACTGTTTCGGCAGTCAGGGGGGTTCTGTTTTCAGCTGAAATCTCCGATCTGATAGGAAATCTGCAGATACAGCCGGGTTTCCGGATTGTTCAGATTGCTGGTAATCAGGGCCTCGATTTTGCTCAGCCGCTGGTACAGCGTGTTTCGGTGGATGTACAGCGCCTCCGCCGCGGCTGTTGCGTTCAGGCCGCAGGCAAGGTAGCAGTACAGTGTCTTCAGCAGCTGGGTATGGTTCTCCCGGTCATAGTCCCGCAGGGTCATCAGGTCGGGATGGCACAGATATTTTCCCTCCATCCGGGAGGTGCCGTAGCGAAGGAAATAGGACATCACGTATTTTTCAAACCGATAGCTCCACTCATCCGGAGACAGTTCTTTTCCCAGATCCAGCGCCGCCAGGGCCTGGTGATAGTAATTGGGCAGGGATACAAAATCCCGGAAACCGTAGCTTACCCCCACCCGCAGCACCTGATCCCGGATGAATTGGCTGAGGGAATTCAAAAACGCCTCCCGCTCCATCCCCGCCTGGGTCAGATTCAGGATGCACACAATCCGTTCCTCATAGGTAAAGGCACAGCAGCCGGGGAACCGCCGTTCAATCATCCGGCTCAGACTGAATGCCTGGGAATTTTTCGGGTCCCACAGATCCGGTTCCGTCACAAAGCAAACATAATGATGGTCAATTTTCCATTGCTGGGACTGCAGCTGCCGGTTGAATTCCGGCAGCTCTATTTTTTCATTCCGCAGGAGTCTGGTGAGAAACTGAAGAAAAAACAGCGTTTCTGCCCGGGAAAACCGATGAATCACCAGACTCCGGCACAGATACCGGGAAAAAAAGAGCAGCAGCTGACGATCCGGCACCGTGATGGGCTGGTCCATCTCCAGTACCGCCAGGTACAGCGTGGCTCCCTCCTCCTGAACCTGCAGAAACAGGGCGCCGCAGTCCAGGGTATCACTGGACAGATAGAAAAGTCCCTGCCGTTCCCACCGGGTCCGGAACTCCCGGCTCATCCGGATCTGACTGACCATTTCCGCAGACAGACTGGGGGTCTGCTGAGGATACCGTCCCGGTTCCCAGTCCAGAGGATTGGTCCGGCGGGGCCTGAGCAGCAGGGAGAAGCTGTTGTCCATCAGAATGATGGGATTTCCCAGATACTGTTCGCACAGTGCCGCCAGCTCTTCCGGGGGTGCCCCGGCAATCAGCCGTTCCTGAATCCGCAGTTCCATCCGGCGGTAGTCCTGAAAAATCTCCTCCAGTTCATTGAACTGCCGGAAAAAATCCATTCCATCCTCCGGCACCCAGATCAGCACATCCGCATCCAGATCTGCGAACACCGCCGGGTCTGGGTCTCCCAGTACGATCAGGGTAACCCCCGAAGGGCAGGCGGGCTTTTCTTCTCCCCATTTCCCGGGAAGGACATATGCCGCCGACGCATCCCAGGGTCCTTCCCCACAGTACAATCTCAGTTCCGTCAGTCTCATGGGTTCTTGGTCTGATCTTCCCCGGGCGGCCACCCTGGTTTGCCCCCGGGTGATTTTTTTTACAATCAGCTCCAGGCTGAGTTTCATTCTCCCATCCCGCCTTTCTCCCGCTTGTTCAGACTACTATATCCCATAACAGCGGATTTGTCAAAGAGAAGATCCGCCCCAGAGTGTGCACAATGCACATTATTAATTCAAAAGAGTGAGACTTTCGCCTCTATCACATTTTGTCGAAAAATGCTAAACTGAAGGCATGAAGTTCGTCCGGATTAGACGGACTACCCAATTTGGCATTCTGCCAGATATAGAGGAGGGTTTTCCCATGACCGGTATCAACAAGAAACAAATGATAGGTATCTTCGCTTTCTGTGTGGCGGCGATGTCCAGCAACATGACTATGGGCATTATTGCCTACATCATGCAGGCATACTCCAACGTCGCACCCACCACCGTTTCCCAGATCCTGACCATGCCCGCCCTGGTGGGCACTGCGTATGCCTTCTGCGTGGGCATTCTACACAAGAGAATCCCGGCAAAATATCTGATGCTTCTGGCCCAGAGCTGTCTGTTCCTGTACGGTATGATCTTCCTGTTCCTGGGCGGCACGGCCCCCATCTGGGTTCTGATGTGCGCCTCCGGCCTGATCGGCATCAGCCAGGGCTCCACCAACACCCTGCTGGCCATCGCTCTGAGCGAAGCAGTCCCCGACGGCAACAAGCGCGGCGGTATCCTGGGCATCTGCATGGCAGTTATGAATATCGGCGGTGTGTTCTTCTCTACCGTGGGCGGTATGCTGGCAGTCAACCGCTGGAATGATGCATACTACTTGTACTTCATCGTCCTGGTGACACTGGTTATTCAGGTGATCTGCCTGCCCAAAGGCGCCATTCAGTCCGCCCCCGCTCCTGAGCATACCGAAACCAAGAAAACAACCGGTAAGCTCCCGCTGAAGGTGTGGATCATTTCCGCCCATTACTTCATCTTCTTCCTGGCGCTGTATGTCTACGGCACCAACATCTCGGAGTACATCATCACCACCCACCAGCTGGGCACCTCTGCCGAAGCCGGCATTGCCTCCTCCATGGTTACTGTGGGCGGCATTGCTGCCGGTGCCCTGTTCGGCCTGTACTCCAAATTCCTGAAGAAGTTTACCGTGCCTGTCCTGATGGGACTGTGCGTGGTGGGACTGGTTATCCCCATTGTGATCACCACCAACGTGTTTGCCCTGTTCTTCTGCGGCCTGATTCTGGGCTTTGCCATGTCCGGCTGCAACCCCTACATCATGAGTTACATGGGACAAATTGTACCTGGTGAACAGTATTCCAAGGCGCTGTCCATTTTCGCCGGCTTTATGAACGGCGGTATGTGCGTGGCCATCACCGTGCTGGCCTTCCTGACTGGGCTGGTCTGCGGTGACCCCGGCCACGTTCCCACCAAGTTTATGGTGGGTGCTGTCTTGGCGGGAATCGCTTTTGTCACCTCGTTCCCCATTTACGTCACCAAGGATTAACATTCTGAAAAAGGAGGAAATTATGAAACCCACTGCATTTGACGAAAAAGAGCTGCAAGCGATCCGCACGGAAAAGAACTTTATGGGAGCAGAATTTCCCATCTTCAACACCCCCATCTCCCTGAAGGAGGGCTGTGTCAGTGCCATGCGGGACAAGGAGCCCTGGTGGGTTCTGAACGGTACAGAGCAGATTCTCTTCTGCCCCTCTGTCATTCCCGATCATGTGGCCCGGGGCTTCTGCTTCGAGGCGGTTCCCGTTCCCCGGGAGCGGTTCGGCGGCAAGGATATGTTCGGTGTGGAATGGGAGTACATTGACGTTGCCGGCGGCTCCATGGTCAAGCCAGGCGCCCCCCTGCTGGAAGACGCCAATGACTGGAAAGAGGTCGTCCATTTCCCGGACATTGACAGCTGGGACTGGGAAGGCAGCGGCGAGATGAACCGGGAGTACCTGTCCGGCGACAAGGCCGCCGCTATGACACTGCTCAATGGCTGCTGGTTTGAGCGGCTGATCTCCTTTATGGACTTTGAAGGCGCTGCCATGGCCCTGATGGATGAGGACCAGGAGGATGCACTGAAAGAGCTGATTCACGAAATTACCAGCCTGTACATCCGGATCATTGACAAGGCCTGCTCGGTGTACAAGCTGGACGGTTTCCAGATTCATGACGACTGGGGCAGCCAGATGGCCCCCTTCTTCTCTGAGAAAATTGCCCGGACCTTCTTCCTGCCGGAAATGAAGCGGCTGGTGGATCATGTCCATGAGAAGAATATGTTCATCGAACTGCACAGCTGCGGCCATGTGGAAAAGCGCTGCAACATCTTTGTGGAAGCCGGCTTCGATGCCTGGTCCCCCATGCCCATGAACGATACCGCCGCCCTGGTGGAAGCCTACGGCGACAAGATCGTGATCGGTGCCATCAACGACAAGCCCTTCCCTGCCGGCGCCTCCGAGGAAACCCAGCGCGCCTGCGCCCGGGATTTTGTCCAGCGTTTCTGCAAGTCCGGCAAGCCGGTATCTCTTTCCTTCTACAATGATCCCAAGCAGTCCACCCCCGCTTTCCTGGAAGAACTCTACCGGGCCAGCCGGGAACTGTACGCAAAAGGATAATCTGCCGATACAAAATGGGCAGCCCCGCTGGGGGCTGCCCAAGTTTTTTTCTGTCAGCTAGCCTGCCGAAACCCAACCCATAGGACAAACACAACAATCAGCAGATAGATCAGGACCACCAGGGTATAGTTCCAGAAACCGACTTTCCTAAAAATGAGCTGCGTATCTTTCTCCCAAGGGAGCAGTTCCCCATCCTCGGCCTTTCCAAGGCAATCATAGATCCGCATTTCTTTCAGCAGCGGTGCATGGAATCCCAGTCCATAAATCAGGACATTTATGGTGCGGTCTGTGGCTTGCTGGAAGGTAAGTCTCTCTCCGTTCCGGTTGGTCACCCGAATCCCCAGCAGAAGCTTCCCCGGGGTCCAGCCCACCGCCCACAGCAGCAGCGGTTCCAGTGCGGCATTATACAGAACCAGCACTGCCCATTGCGCAAGATGGACATTCCACCCCGCCCGCAGCTGCATCCATAGACCCGGGAAGGCGGCGTATGCCATCGCCAGAATCAGCACCCCATCCACGCCTCTGGCCCAGTACCGCCGCCAGGGGTGACGGTCGGAAATCAGGGCATCCTGGGTTTCCCGTCCCTTCAGGCGCTCCAGATACGGTTCCGGCTCCAGGGACGGATATTCCTCCCCATTCTGCCGGATTTGCCGGATAACCTGGGTCACGTCGCTCAGCCGTTTCTTCTCCTCCTGAATCCGAACCAGCTGCCCGGCCAGCACCCCATCCAGGGATGCCTTGCCCTGCTGTAAGGCCTTCACCTGCTCCATAGGTACGTCCAGCAGGCGCAGCAGCCGCACCCGCTTCAGTTCCTCCACATCTTCGGCGCTGTAACTTCGATAGCCGCTGTCGGTCCGCCCCGGCTGAATCAGCCCCTGGGCCTCGTAGAAGCGGATATTGGCCTTGGTGATTCCCGTCTGTCTTTCCACATCCTTGATGGTCATGGAAAACCCTCCTTTCTTACCTCCAGTATAAGGGGTAAAGCAGGTTGAATGTCAAGTTCTTTTTCTTTTTTCGGAAAAAAGCAGGTTCTTTTTCTTCCCCGGAAATTGTAAATGCTTGACAGGTGTGCTATAATAGGGAGCACGAAACGTGCCCTCCGTCCTGGTTTTCCCGGGGAAGGCACCTTATTTCCGGAAATTTTTTCAATTTTCCACCAAGAGAGGTTTTATCAGGTATGGCAAAAGAAAAGAAGGTCGAGCAGATCACCGATATGGAGGTGGATTTTGCTCAGTGGTTCACTGATGTGTGCAAAAAAGCCCAGCTGATTGACTATTCGTCCATCAAGGGCGTGTTCATCTACCGGCCCTATGGCTACGCCATCTGGGAAAATATCCAGAACATCCTGGACAAGGAATTCAAGAAAGTAGGCGTGGAGAACGTCTATATGCCCCTGCTGATTCCCGAAAGCCTGCTGCAGAAGGAGAAGGACCACATTGAGGGCTTTGCTCCGGAGTGCGCCTGGGTCACCATGGGCGGCAGTGAAGAGCTGGAGGAGCGCTACTGCATCCGTCCCACCTCGGAAACCCTGTTCTGCGATCATTTCGCCCAGATCATCCAGTCCCACCGGGATCTGCCCCTGAAGTACAACCAGTGGTGCAGCGTGCTGCGCTGGGAGAAGACCTCCCGGCCCTTCCTGCGTCACCGGGAGTTCCTGTGGCAGGAAGGCCACACCATGCACGCCACTGCGGAGGAAGCCCAGGACTTCACCCGGCAGATGCTGAACATCTACGCCGACTTCTGTGAAAACGTGCTGGCCATGCCCGTCACCCGGGGCCAGAAGACCGACAAGGAGAAGTTCAACGGCGCCGAGGCCACCTATACCATCGAGTGCATGATGCACGACCGGAAGGCCCTCCAGGCCGGCACCTCCCACTATTTCGGTGACGGCTTTGCCCGGGCTTTTGACATCGCCTACACCGACAAGAACAACCAGAAGGTCACCCCCTTCGAGACCTCCTGGGGCGTGTCCACCCGGCTCATCGGCGGCATTATCATGACCCACGGCGACAACAACGGCCTGATGCTGCCCCCCAAGGTGGCTCCCATCCAGGTGGTGGTTCTGCCCATCGCCCAGCACAAGCCCGGCGTTCTGGAAGGCGCCAGCGCCCTGCGGGACCGTCTGATTCAGGCGGGCTACCGGGTGAAGATGGACGACTCCGACAACTCCATGGGCTGGAAGTGCGCCGAGTACGAAATGAAGGGCGTGCCCCTGCGGGTGGAGTGCGGCCCCCGGGATCTGGAAAACGGCCAGGTGGTCCTGGTTCGCCGGAACGACGGCGAAAAGACCGTGGTCAAGCTGGAGGAACTGGAGTCTGCCGTTGCCCAGCAGCTGGAGCTGGTTCACCAGGGAATGTACGACCGGGCCAAGAAGAACCTGGAAGAGCACATCTACGAGGCCCACACCCTGGAAGAGGCCAAGGAAATTCAGCAGACCCAGGGCGGTTTCGTCAAGACCATGTGGTGCGGTGACGAGGCCTGCGAGCTGAAGATGAAGGAAGTGGCAGGAATGTCTTCCCGCTGCATCCCCTTTGCTCAGGAGCATCTGGGCGATACCTGCCCCTGCTGCGGCAAGCCCGCCAGCAAGATGATCTACTGGGGCGTAGCATACTAAGATTCAGTCATCCGGGCCGCAGGCGTGCCTTTCGGCGCTCCTGCGGCCCTTTTCAGCGAATTGGGGGAATTATGAATCGGATTCTGATTATCGGCTGCGGCGGCAGCGGAAAGTCCACCCTGGCCCGGTCCTTGGGAAAACGGCTGCGGCTTCCGGTGGTGCACCTGGACCAGCTGTGGTGGCGCAGAGGCTGGCAAAACGTCAGCATTCAGGAATTTGACCGTCAGCTGGGGGAAGTCCTGGCCACCGACGCCTGGATCATTGACGGCAACTACAGCCGGACCATGGAGCGCCGGCTGGAGCGGTGCGACACCATCGTATACCTGGATTTCAGCCGCTGGGCCTGCCTGTGGGGCGTCTTCCAGCGAGTGTTGAGCAATCGGGGGCAGACCCGTCCGGACATGGCTCCCGGCTGTCCGGAACGACTGGACTGGGCTTTTTTCAAGTGGATCTGGAATTTCAACCGGGAGAACCGGACCCAGAACTACCTTTGGCTGGCCAAGGCCCGGCATGCCCGCAGCATCGTCCTGCGCAGCCGGAAAGAAGTTCAGGCCTTCTTGCAGCAGCTGCCTGTATAACCCGCCGCGCAAGCATTTTGCTTGCGCGGTTTTCCCGTTTTCCGAAAAATTTTTTGTAGGAGTACCCTGATCAAAACCCATTCAAACCCCCGGCAATCCCCCGGATTTTCGGAAATGACACGCTTTTTTTCTTCTCTTTCTTTCCTCCCTGGGTTTCCCTTGAATCGGACGGAAATCTTCCCCTCTTGACAAACCGATGCACTTGTGGCAATATATTGTGGAGGTTTTTAAGAACAAACACAATATATAGTGTTATGTCATCTTGCCGCGCCCAGCGCCCCCTCAATTTCCTAAGAAAGGCAGGACCAAGCCTATGATTCAGAGCATTATCAAGCGGGACGGCCGGGTGGTTTTGTACGATCAGAATAAAATCGCCGCCGCCATTCTGCGTTCCATGGAGGCAAGTCACGATGGAAACGCCGCCGACGCCGCCCGGGTTGCCAACGACGTCCAACGGGATCTGGAGGGCCAGTTCCATAATACATCCCCCAACATCGAAGCCATTCAGGACAGCGTGGAGCGTCAGCTGATGAACCATGGCTTCAACGCCGCCGCCAAGGCCTATATTCTCTACCGGGCCAATCGGACCCGGGCCCGGGAGGCCAACACCTCCCTGATGAAGACCATCGATGAAATCACCAACATCGATGCCCGGGTCAGCGACATGAAGCGGGACAACGCCAACATCGACGGCAACACTGCCATGGGCGCCATGCTCCAGATCGGGGCCGCCGGAGCCAAGGCCTACAACGAGATGTACCTGCTCCGCCCGGAGCACGCCAAGGCCTACCGGGAGGGCGACATCCACATCCACGACTTTGACTTCTATTCCCTGACCACCACCTGCTGCCAGATCGACATCCTCAAACTGTTCCACGGCGGCTTCTCCACCGGTCACGGCTACCTCCGGGAGCCCAACAGCATTCAGAGCTACGCCGCTCTGGCCGCCATCGCCATCCAGAGCAACCAGAACGATCAGCACGGCGGCCAGTCCATCCCCAACTTCGATTACGGCATGGCCGAAGGGGTGGCCAAGACCTACCGCAAGGCCTTCACCCGCCGGCTGAAGGAGGCGGTGGAGGACTATCTGGATCTGCCCGACGAGGATGCCGCCATTCGGGAGCTGATTACCCAGGCCGAAGAGAGCAGCGGCAAGACTGCCCGTCTGGAAAGCGATCCGGCGTATCTGCAGACCGTTGCGAGTCTGCTTTGCAGCCGCTATGGTCTGGATGCTTCCAAGGCGGACAAACTGGTAAAGCGGGCCGCTGCCCGGGCTTACGCCAAAACCGACCGGGATACCCAGCAGGCCATGGAGGGCTTCGTCCATAACCTGAACACCATGCACTCCCGTGCCGGCGCCCAGACCCCCTTCTCCTCCATCAACTATGGCACCGATACCACTCCCGAAGGCCGGATGGTCATCCGCAACATTCTGCTGGCGCTGAATGCCGGTCTGGGACACGGGGAGACCTGCATTTTCCCCATCCATATTTTCAAGGTGAAGGAAGGGGTCAACTACAACGAGGGCGACCCCAACTATGATCTGTTCCGGCTCAGCTGCAAGGTCAGCGCCAAGCGCCTGTTCCCCAACTACACCTTCCTGGACTCCCCTTTCAACCTGCAATACTATGTCCCCGGTCATCCGGAGACCGAGGTTGCCACCATGGGCTGCCGCACCCGGGTCATGGGCAATGTATACGACCCCACCCGGCAGATCGCCTACTCCCGGGGCAACCTGTCCTTCACCTCCATCAACCTGCCCCGGCTGGCCATTGAAAGCCACGGGGACGAGCAGAAGTTCTACCAAGGTCTGGAGGCCATGCTGGAACTGGTGGCCCAGCAGCTGCTGGACCGGTTCGAAATTCAGGCCAGCAAGCACACCTATAACTTCCCCTTCCTGATGGGACAGGGCGTGTGGCTGGATTCCGACAAGCTGAGTCTGCAGGATGACCTGCGGGAAGTGCTGAAGCACGGCACCTTGTCCATCGGTTTTATCGGTCTGGCGGAAACCCTCACCGCTCTTTATGGCCATCACCATGGAGAGGGTGAGGAGTACGAAAAGAAGGGCCTGGAAATCATCGGCTTCATGCGGGACTTCTGCGATAAGAAATCCCAGGAGATGAAGATGAACTTCACCCTTCTGGCCACCCCCGCCGAGGGCCTGTCCGGCCGGTTTATCCGGATGGATCAGAAGCGCTACGGCAAGATCCCCGGCATCACCGACCGGGAGTACTACACCAACTCCTTCCACATTCCCGTCTGGTTCCCCATCTCCGTGTACGATAAGATCCGGCTGGAGGCTCCCTACCACGCCCTGTGCAACGCCGGTCACATCAGCTATGTGGAGCTGGACGGCGACACCGCCCGGAATGTGGAGGCCTTTGAATCCGTGGTCCGTTGTATGCACGACTTCGGCGTGGGCTACGGCAGCATCAACCATCCCGTGGACCGGGACCCCATCTGCGGCTATGTGGGCATCATCGGAGACGTATGCCCCCGGTGCGGCCGTCGGGAGGGCGAGCAGATTCCGCCGGAACGGGTGGACGAGCTGCGAAAGATGTACCCGGAGATGCCTGCTTTCCAGGGCATCCAGTAACAACCATTTTGTATTTTCTGACAGGAGGTTTTGAATATGACTGTGAAATCGAACAGCGAAAAGTTGGGTCAGGGCGTTGGCTTTGAGCGGATCCGCCGGATCACCGGCTACCTGGTGGGCACCATGGACAAATGGAACGACGCCAAGCGGGCCGAGGAACGGGACCGGGTCAAGCACAGCATGAACGGCCATGCTTGATTTAAGCGGCATCGTCAGCGACAGCATTGTGGACGGTCCGGGCATCCGGCTGTGTGTGTTCAGCCAGGGATGCCCCCACCACTGTCCCGGCTGCCACAACCCGGAGACCTGGGCCTTCGGCTGCGGCACCCCCATGGAGGAGGAAACTGTGGTGGAAATCGCCCGGTCCAATCCCCTGTGCCGTGGGGTAACCTTCTCCGGCGGGGAACCCTTTGCCCAGGCGGAGGGCTTTGCCCGGCTGGCAGGGCTCCTGAAGGACGCAGGCTTTGAAGTAGCCTCCTATACCGGTTACACCTTCGAGCAGCTTTTGAAGGGCACACCGGAGCAGCGGCGGCTGCTGGAGGCCATTGACATTCTCATTGACGGCCCCTTCCTTCTGGAAAAAAAGAGCCTGGAAGTTCCCTTCCGGGGCAGCACCAACCAGCGGATTCTGGACGTTCCCAAGAGTCTGGCCGCAGGCCGGGCGGTGGAGACCGCCTCCGGGCGCTGGCTGGGAGAATATTGACAAAATCCCGTCTGCCATATCTCCGGCGGACGGGATATATTTTTAGCAAAAGAAATGACCCGGTAAAACAGAAAAGCAGTCATCCTTTTGGATGACTGCTTTTTTGGCGACCCGGAACGGACTCGAACCGTCGACCTCCAGCGTGACAGGCTGGCGTGCTAACCGACTGCACCACCGGGCCAGAACAGGAGGTATTATAACATGAATTTCAGGTTTTGTAAAGACCCAAAATTCGGTTTTTTCCGGGAAGTTTTCAGAATTCGATGC
This sequence comes from Candidatus Faecousia intestinavium, assembly GCA_018715835.1. Lineage (GTDB taxonomy): Bacteria > Bacillota > Clostridia > Oscillospirales > Oscillospiraceae > Faecousia > Faecousia intestinavium. The sequence goes on from DVKV01000153.1 coordinate 11,033, forward strand.
CCTTCCGGGCGGGAATTCCATTGTCAAAGGGATGCTTGCGCTTGCACATCTCCGTCACATAGTCCGCCGCATCCACAAGGCTGGGCGCCGGATTCCGGCCGGTGAGCACCACTTCCAACCCTTCCGGTTTGGTTTTCAGGAAAGCTTCCACATCTTCCAGCGGAACCACACCATTGTTGCAGGCGGAAAGCATCTCATCCAAAACCAGAAGATCCGCTCCGGCGGCTTCCAGCGTCACCTGGCGGAACCACTGGGTATAGTCCCGGCGGCACTGCTCCTTCTGCTCCGGGGTCATCCGAAAGAAAAATCCCGGCACGGTTTTACAGTGCATCACCCGGATGCCCGGAATCTGCCGGAGCATGGCAATTTCCGAGGAGCTGCCGTCCTTGAAAAACTGGGTCAGCACCACGTCCTTTCCCGCTCCCGCGGCCCGGAGGGCCAGGCCTACTGCGGCGGTGGTTTTTCCCTTGCCGTCGCCGCAGTAGATGTGTATCAGCCCCGCCATGGTCAGACCTCCCGGTTGAGAATCCGGTACACCAGATCCATATCCAGGCCGTCCCGCACCGCCTGAGCCAGTTTGTCGTACTGCTGCTCTTTATATGCCACGGGGTCGAAGGACTGAAGGCTTCCCGGGTCCACGCCCTTCTCCCGGCACAGCACTTTCACGATGGTGTCCGCCACACCGGGGGCGTCAAATATTCCATGGACGTAGCTGCCGTACACATTATCCCGGCAAAGGACCGGATTCTGCCGCTCTCCGCTGCGGCCCATGTGAATCTCGTAGCCCAGGTAGTCCAGGCCGTTCAGCTCCGCCAGCCGCCCGGGAATATCCCGGAAGGTACCGCTGGTCTGGGTCTGGACTTTTTCTCCGTGAAACACCGTCTCCACCGGCAGAAGGCTCATTCCGGCAATCTCCGTGACCCCGGCAGCCTCCACCTGATCCGGGTCGGAGACCCGCTGCCCCAGCATCTGGTAGCCGCCGCAGACACCGAAGACCAGGGTTCCGGCGCTGGCTGCCTTGAGGATGGCCGCCTCCATGCCGCTTTGCCGCAGCCACATCAGATCGGCAATGGTGCTCTTGGTACCGGGCAGGAGAATCAGATCCGCTCCCGCCAGTTCCTCGGGAGACTGGACGTAGCGCACCGACACGCTGTCGTAGCGCTCAAAGGGGGCAAAGTCCGTAAAGTTGGAAATCCGGGGCAGCCGCACCACCGCAATGTCGATGAGCTTCCGGCCCTGAGACCGGTGGAACCGCTCGGACAGACTGTCCTCGTCGTCAATGTCCACAGTGACGTAGGGTACCACCCCCGCCACCGGGCAGCCGCACAGCTCCTCCAGGGTCTTGAGCCCCGGCTCCAGGATGGCCTTGTCTCCCCGGAACTTGTTGACAACGGTGCCCTTCACCCGGGCCCGCTCCTCCGGCTCCAGCAGGGCCACCGTGCCGTAGAGCTGGGCAAACACCCCGCCCCGGTCAATGTCGCCCACCAGCAGCACCGGTGCGTCCACCAGCTTGGCCAGGCCCATGTTCACAATGTCTTCCTGCTTCAGGTTGATTTCCGCCGGGCTTCCGGCTCCCTCAATGACGATGATGTCATAAGCTTCATCCAGAGCCTTGTACGCCTCCATGACAGCAGGCAGGAACTCCCGCTTGCGCTGATAGTACTCCATAGCCTTCATGTTGCCCTGAACCTGACCGTTCACAATCACCTGGCTGCCCACGTCCGTGGTGGGCTTCAGCAAAATGGGATTCATCCGCACATCCGGGGCAATTCCGGCAGCCTCCGCCTGAACCACCTGGGCCCGGCCCATCTCCCCGCCATCGGCAGTGATAAAGGAGTTCAGCGCCATATTCTGGCTCTTGAAGGGGGCCACCCGATAGCCGTCCTGCTTGAAAATCCGGCACAGTCCGGCGCACAGCAGGCTCTTGCCCGCGTTGGACATGGTCCCCTGAATCATAATATTCTTCGCCATGGTTACTCCTTTCCCAGCACTTCCCGGATGGTCTGAATCAGCACCTGGTTTTCCTCCCGGCGGCGCACCGCCGTACGGTACCATCCCGGGCCCAGGCCATAATAGTTGTCACAGTTGCGGATGGTGATTTTCCGGGCCTTCAAATCCCGGTGGAGGGTTTCCGGCCCCTGGAACAGCAGATAGTTGGTCTCCGAGGGGCATACCCAAAAGCCCAGCTGCTCCAGCTGTCGTTTTAGCCAGACCCGTTCTGTCTGAATCAGGCTGCGGGTGGTCTTAAGGAAATCCCCAGCCTCCAGGGCCGCCACTCCCGCCGCCTGGGCCAGGGAAGACACATTCCAGGGCTGCACCGTGTGGGCCATCCGGGTCAGAAGGGCCTCGTCGGCACACAGGCAGTAGCCCAGCCGGATGCCTGCCATGCCGTAGCTCTTGGTAAAGGCTTTCAGCAAAAACAGATGGGGATTATCTTCCAGCAGGTCTTTCAGGCTTTCCTCCCGGTCGGAAAGATCCGCAAAGCATTCATCCACGAACAGCCGGATCTGGTGTTCCCTGCAGAAAACCAGGACTTTTTCCAGCAGCTGCCGGGGAATGGTCTTTCCGGTGGGATTGTTGGGGTTGCACAGGAACACTGCGTCAGGCTGAACCTTTCCTACAAAGTCCAGGAAGCCTTCCTCCAGGGAAAATTCCGTCTCCCGGGACAGACTGTAACGCTCCATCCGTCCGCCCATCCGGGTCAGACCCAGCGCGTACTCGGAGAAGGTGGGGGCCAGCTCCACCCCCAGGCGGATATTTGCCGCCTCGCAGTAGGAGTAAATCAGCTCCGCCGCCCCGTTGCCGCAGAGAATCCGCTCCGGGGCGACTCCTTCAAAACGGGAGATGGCCTGCACCAGTCGGCGGCAGTAGGGGTCCGGATAGCGATCCATCTGTTCCAGGCTGTCCCGCACCGCCTGGCGCACCGCCTCCGGGGTACCCAGAGGGTTGGTATTGGCGGAAAAGTCCAGCAGCACTTCCCTGCCGTAAATATCCCCGCCATGGGGGTTGTTTGTCTGATAGAGCATCGTTTCACCAACCAATCACAAACAGCAGTTTTACAGCCGCGCACAGCACCAGTGCCAGCGCCGCACTGGCATAGAGCAGCTTGCAGGCCAGAGGAATGTCATCCACCCCAATTTCCCGCACCGGATCACCGATGTAGGGCTTCTTGTGAAGCACGCCATGGTACCAGGCGTCTCCCGCCAGCCGCAGCCCCAGAAGTCCGGCGCACACCGACTCGGTCTGGGCAGAGTTGGGACTGGCGTGGTTGAACCGGTCCCGGCGGAAAATCCGCCAGCCGTTTCCGGCATCCAGGCCCAGCAAGCCCCCCGCCGCCAGCATCACCAGGGCGGACAGCCGGGCGGGCAGGAAATTGAACACATCGTCCATTTTGGCGCTGACCAGCCCGATGTCTTTATAGGGCGGCTCCACATAACCCAGCATGGAGTCCATGGTATTCACCGCCTTGTAGAAAAAGCCCAGAGGGGCGCCGCCGATGGCCAGGAACACCAGGGGCGCAATGATGCCGTCAGAGGTGTTCTCCGCCACGGTCTCCACCGCCGCCCGGGTTACCCCGTCCCGGTCCAATCGGGCCACATCCCGGCCCACAATCATGGACACCGCATACCGGGCATCCTCCAGGGTGCCGGTTTTCAGGGCGGTATAGACCTTCATGCTTTCGGTTTTCAGGGATTTGGTGGCCAGAATCTGGGCGCAGAACACCGTCTCCACCGCCAGTCCCAGCCAGGGGGTCAGGCGGTAGCACAGCCAGAGGATGCCCCCCGGCACCGCCGTGGAAACACTTACCACAATCAGCCACAGCACGCCCCCGGCAATATTCTCCCCCAGCACTGTTTTGGGAAAAATCCGGCGCACCAGCTTCTCCACCCCACTGATCAACTTTCCAATGAGCACCACCGGATGAGGAATGCCGTGGGGGTCTCCCACAATCAGATCCAGGCAGAAGCCCAGAACCAGGGCAATCAGCGACCACATCATGGGCAGATTCCTCCCTGCATGGTGAAAATATAGATGGGATTCTGGCCGGTCATCAGATGATACGGCCCCGCCTTCCGGGCCTTGGACACGTTCAGGCAGACCACCTCCGTCTCCCGGAAGGAGAAGCGCTTCATACACTCGGTCAGTTCCGCCTGAGATTCCAGGGCGATGGCGGTGGCTACAATCCGGGCTTCGGGATTCTTTTCCAGAATCACCCGGAGAATTTCATTCAGATTGCCGCTGGTTCCTCCCAGGAACACATGGGTGGGGGCGGGCAAATCGTTGCAGGCTCCCGGTGCCATTCCCGGCACCACTTCCAGATTGGAAAGGCCGAACCGGGCGGCGTTCTCCCGGAGAATGTCCAGAGCCTCGTCCTTGCGCTCAATGGCGAATACCCTTCCCGCTTCCGCCTGCAGGGCCATTTCAATGGACACGCTGCCGGTACCGGCACCCACGTCCCAGGCCACCGCATTCCGGGTCAGACGAAGTTTGGACAGGCAGACGCTGCGCACCTCGCTCTTGGTCATGGGCACCTTCTCCGCCCGGGTGAAAGCCTCGTCCGGCAGACCATGGGTTACCACAGCCCCGGGATTTGGATTCTCCATCAGGGCGGAACTCAGGCTGTGAAACTGCTTGTGAGACAATTCTTCCGCCGTACCCACGGTGATCCGCTCCTCGGGATAGCCCAAACGCTCTCCCACCGTGACCTTTACGGTGCCCAGACCGCCTTCGGTCAGGCGGCGGCAGAGCTGTCCCATGCCGTTTTCTCCCCCGGCCAGGACAAACATCCGGGGATGTTTCTCTGCCTCCCGGCAAATATCTCCTTCCCGGCCGTGAAAGCTCACCGGCACCACATCTTCATAGGAAGTGCCCGCTTTGGCGCACAGATAGCTCAGGGAACTGATGCCCGGCAGCACCTGCACCTTGCAGTCCCGAAGCAGGGGCAGCAGCTTCTTGGTGCCGCTGAAAAATCCGGTGTCTCCGGACATGACCACGGCAAACCGGGTATACTGCCGGCTGGTGTGAATAAAGTCTGCAATGTCTCCCGGGGCGATGGCGGTATGCACCGTCTGGCCGGGCCGGGCGGTTTCCAGCATCCGGCTGGCTCCCACCAGGCAGTCCGCCTGTTCCAGGGCATTCAGTACCTCCAGGGTCATGCCCTCCCGGCTGCCCGGGCCGATGCCCACAATGCTTACCCGGGGCTGCCAGGAAAAGCCGAACCGGGCACAGAGTTTCTCCAGAACCTGCGCCATGGTCAGCCCCGCCACCTGGGGGGGCCGTCCGATGACCACCAGCTGCGCCCCCGCCTCCCGGGCGGCGGCAATTTTTTCGTCAAACCCTCCGGCGGTGCCGGAGTCCTTGGTCACCAGGAATTTCCCCTCCACGCTGCGAAGCATTGCCACATTCAGCGCCCGGCTGAAGGGCCCCTGCATGGCAATGATATGGGCCGGAGGCAATTCCGCCTCCCGGCACAGCCGCAGAGAGTCCTCCATGGGCAGCACCCGGGCGTACACCCGCTGGGCAAACTCCCGGATGCCCCGGAAGGATGCCAGTTCCTTGCTGCCGGTGGTGAGCAGAATGTTCCCCTCCCGGGTGTTCAGGTAGTCCACCGCCCCGGCAAGATCCGGCACAAAGACACTGTCCTCCGGTGCCTGTGCCCCGGAGCGCAGCAGCCGCAGATATTCCGTCTGCGTGTCGGCGCAGGCAGCGCAGATGTTCTGGGTTACCACACTGGCGTAGGGATGGGTGGCGTCCACCACCAGGGAGAATTGCTCCCGGGCAAACAGCGCCGCCATCTCCTCCCGATTCAGCCGCCCGGCGTGGATGGTCAGATTTTCCGCCGGTTCCAGCAGAGTCTGACCGTATTCCGTGGCTACACAGGCGGTAATCTCCACCGGCTGGGCGCAGAGAAATTCCACCAGTTCCCGGCCTTCCGTGGTGCCCGCAAACACGCACAGCTTATCCATGCCGGTATCCTCTGGGAGTCACCATTTTGCCGCCGATGCTTTGGGTCATGGCGTTGCCGATGAACACGGTGCAGAACATATCTACCTCCTGCTCCGGCAGCTGTTCCAGGGTACAGGTCAGCCAGCTTTCCCCTTCCCGGCCGATGTTCCGGGCCACGGCGCACAGCCGGTCCCCGGGCAGCACCCGGCCCAGAATCTCACAGGCGTGGCGCAGATGGTCGGGGCGGCCATGGCTGGCCGGGTTGTAGAGCACCATGGACAGGTCGGACTGGGCCGCTGCAGTCAGCCGGGCTTCAATTTTCTCCCAGGGGGTCAGCCGGTCGCTGAGGCTGATGACAGCGAAATCGTGGGTCAGGGGAGCCCCCACCAGGGCGCCGCCGCTGCAGGCCGCGGTCAGGCCGGGGATCACCTCAATCTCCGGCTGGATGTTCTCCCCCCGGAGTTCGTAAATCAACGCCGCCATGCCGTAAACCACGCTGTCGCCGGAGCAGACCATGGCAACGTTCTTGCCCTTCATGGCCTCATCCAGGGCCATCTGGCAGCGCTGGGTTTCCCGGGTCATGGGGGTGGTCAGAAATTCCTTGTCCGGATACCAGGGCTTCACCAGATCCACATACACATGATAGCCGATGATGGTATCACAGCTTTGCAGCGCCCGGTCTGCCCGGATGGTCATGTTCTCATAATTGCCGGGGCCAATGCCCACCACATACAATTTAGCCAAAGTCTACCTCCCAATGTTCCGCCGCCAGGGCAACGGTGACGCCCCCCAGGGCTGTTTTCTCTATCAGCAAATGCTCCGCTCCCGCCAGGGCCGCCCGCTCGCAGACATTGTCCACGCCGGTAACGCTCCGGACGAAAGCAGAAGAAGCCGTGGTTCCCTCCACCGCCAGCAATTGGTCAGCGGTGTAAAAAGTCACAGGCCAATGGTTTTCCTCGCAAACTTCCAGCAAGCCCGTTTCCTGGGCCTTCAGGTCAATGGACGCCGCCCGGGCAATGGCCCGGCGGTCAATTTTGTGATCTTCCAGCACGGCGGACACCGCATTCTCCACCGCCTGGGCAGAAATCCCCTTCCGGCAGCCGATGCCCAGATGCAGTGCCTTGGGAATCAGCCGGAGGGTCACGTCAAAAGGCTCTTCCGTGCCCCAGGTGAGATAAATGCCCACCTTTCCCGTCTCCCCGGCAATCACCCCCGGGGGCAGTTTGCCCCGGATGGGGAAGTCACTTTTCAGCGGCACCGGGCCTTCCAGAATGGCGGCGGAAACGGCTTTCGCCGCTTTCAGGTCGGACAGGACATAGCCTTTTTCCGTGGCCCAGGTGTCCACGGAGAATTTCCGGTTCACATCCGTAGCGGTGGTGATCACCGGGGTGGCCCCCAGAGCTTCCGCCAGCCGCCGGGTCAGGGCGTTGGCCCCGCCAATGTGCCCGGAGAGCAGGGAAATCACAAAGTTCCCCCCTTCATCCAGGCATACCACCGCCGGGTCCGAGGTTTTGGACGCCACAAAGGGGGCAATCTCCCGGACGGCGATGCCGCAGGAGCCTACGAAAACCAGCAGTTCCGACTCCCGGAATTTCTCTCCGTAAAAATCCCGGGAGGGCTTGGGAATGGGGGCGTACCCCTCTCCCGCCAGCCGCTCCGGGGCATAGCAGGAAATCTCGTCCGTCAGCGCCCGGCAGACCTTCCGCCCGGTTTCCATCCCCCGGCGGCTGTAGGCAAACAGGGCTGCCTTCACTGGGTGGCCTCCCGGAATTCTGTGGTGAATCCGGGGTGATACAGCAGCGAACGCAGGTAGTGCTCGCCCATGCACTGACCCACCACAATCAAAGAGGTTTTGGTCAGGCCGTTTTTCTTCACCGTCTCGTGGAGGGTGTCCACGGTGCAGCGGAAAATCTTCTCATCCGGCCAGGTAGCCTTATACACCACCGCCACCGGGGTATTGCCGGGGTAGCCCCCTTCCAGCAGTTCCTTTTGCAGCTTCTCCGTCAAAGAGGTGCTGAGGAACAGCACCATAGTGGCCTGGTGGGCTGCCAGGGAACGGATGGACTCCCGCTCCGGCACCGGAGTCCGGCCGGCAGCCCGGGTGATGATCACCGTCTGGCTTACGTCCGGCAGAGTATACTCGGTTTTCAGAGACGAGGCAGCCCCGCAGAAGGCGCTGACGCCGGGGCAGACATCATACTCGATGCCCCGCTGGATCAGTTCGTCAAACTGCTCCCGCACCGCGCCATAAATGCTGGAGTCTCCCGTGTGGAGCCGGACGGTGGTCTGCCCCGCCTGCTCCGCCTGCTCGATGACGGCAATCACTTCTTCCAGAGTCATTTTTGCGCTGTCGTGAATCTCGCAGCCTTCCTTGCAGTTTTCCAGCAGCGCCGGATTCACCAGGGAACCGGCATAGATCACCACATCCGCCTGCTGGAGCAGCCGCTGCCCCCGAACCGTTATCAAATCCACGGCGCCGCTTCCCGCGCCTACAAAATGCACCATGATGCACCCTCCTTACACTTTTCCAGCAATTCCCGGGCATTTTCGCTCATACCCAGAATGCCGTATTCTTTGGAATAAACAATGGTTCCCGTTTCCAGGGATTCTCCCCCGAACCGGGCCAGATGCTCCCCGATTTTGCCGGTAAGGCTTGCCAGCGCCGGTTCCCAGCAGCCGCCCTCCCGGAGCAGCCGCAGCGCTTCGTCACAGGCAACACACTGAAGCATTCCGGCGATGCGCTCCCGGTCCAGCCCCGCCGCTCCGGCGTGGGCCGCCAGGATTTCCATCCGGCAGTCGCCGTATTTGGAGTGGGTGTTGCCCATGCCCCCGGCCACCTTCACCAGCTTGCCGATGTGTCCGATGAGCAAGGCTCCACGGAATTCCAGTTCCCGGCAGATTCCCAGGGTTGTCTGGATATAATTGGAACACTGCACCGCCAGGGCGGAATCAATTCCCAGCTCCTGCCGGATAAAGTCCGAGCCATAGTTGCCCGGAGTCAGCAGCACGAAGTCTGCCCCGTTTCTCCGGCGCTGGGTCAGCTCCACCCGGATGGTGTCCACCAGGGCTTTCTCGCTCATGGGCTCCACAATGCCGGTGGTGCCCAAAATGGAGATGCCCCCCACAATGCCCAGCCGGGGATTAAAGGTCTGCTTCGCCAGCCGCTGCCCCTCGGGCACGGAAATCTCCACCCCCAGGCCGCCGTGGTAATCCGTCAGGGCCATGACCTGAGCCACATTCTCCCGGATCATCTTCCGGGGTACGGAGTTGATGGCCGCTTCCCCCACCGCCTGGTCCAGACCCGGCTTGGTCACCCGGCCCACCCCGGCACCGCCGTCAATGGAGATGCCGGGGATCTCCTGCCGGAACACCCGGGCATAGATCAGGGTTCCGTGAGTCACATCCGGGTCGTCCCCGCCATCCTTGCGGATGGCACAGGACACCTGGGTTTGCTCCCGATGGATATCCTCCACTTCCAGCTTCAGTTCCATGCCCTTGGGGGTCAGCAGAGAAATCTCCCGTTTTTCCGTTCCCGTCAGCAGCATCCAGGCCGCCGCCTTGGCAGCCGCCGCAGCACAGGAGCCGGTGGTGTAGCCCAGCCGCAGCCGCTTTCCGTCTTTTTCGATGTACGCTTCCATAGTTTCAGCGCAGAATCTGATACAGCAGGGCGTTGCAGATGGCCGCCGCCACGTTGCTGCCGCCCTTCCGTCCCCGGGCCACAATGTAAGGGACGTCCAGGGGAAGAATCATTTCCTTGCTCTCCACCACGTTCACAAAGCCCACCGGCACCCCGATGATCAGCGCCGGATTCAGTTTTCCCGCCAGAATCTGCTCCTGGAGGGAGATCAGCGCCGTGGGAGCGTTGCCGATAGCGAAGATGCAGGGCTTTTCCAGCCGGGCTGCGTGTTCCATGGACACCACCGCCCGGGTGATGCCCCGTTCCTTGGCCTCCGCCGCCACCTCCGGGTCGGACATGAAGCAATGAACCTGTCCCCCCAGCCGGGCCAGAATGGCCTTGTTGATGCCCGCTTTGGCCATCTGGGTATCGGTTACAATGTCGCAGCCGTTTTTCAGAGCCTCCAGGCCCTTCTCCACGGCGTGGTCAGAAAACACCAGATTCTCCACATAGGAAAAATCTGCGGTGGTGTGAATCACCCGCTTGATTACAGGGGCCTGGACCGGGTCCAGTTTGGTGTCCCCCAGCAGCTCGGTGATGATTTCAAAGCTTCGTTTTTCAATCTCTCCTGGTTTCATGGTCTCCAGCATGACGATGTTTCTCCTTTCGGCAAGCCGTATAGAAATTCCGGACAAACGCCGGATTGGCATAAAAATGGAAATGGGGGAATCCGGCGTACAACGTGGGGGTCGCCACGGCGCAGGCCCAGGACTTTCCGCTGACCTTTTCCGCAGTAAAATCCGTCCCGGGGATCGTACAGTCCCAGTGGTGGAACTCATGGGCCGGAATGGATTCCCCGGCATGGCACAGAAGATTATCCTTCCGGGCCGTCAGGGTCACATACCCGAAGCGGGTGAGCTTTCCATTGTCGTAGCATTCTCCTTCCAGCGCCCCCGCCATGGGCGTTCCAGCGATGGCCTGGGTCAGATACATGAATCCGCCGCACTCGGCGATGCAGGGCAGCCCCGCCGCCAGCGCAGTCCGGATGGATTCCAGCATGGTTTGGTTCTGCCCCAATTGAGGGGTATAGAGTTCCGGATAGCCGCCCCCCAGGTACAATCCCTGGCAGTTCTCCGGCAGTTTCTCATCGGCCAGGGGGCTGAAATACACCAGCTCCGCCCCCAGTTCCTCCAGGGCTTTCAGGTTGTCCCCATAGTAAAAGCAGAAGGCTTTGTCCATGGCAACGGCAATCCGCACCGGCTCCTGCCGCTCCATGACAGCCGGTTCAAAGGCAAGCGGCGGAGCCGACCGGGCCAGGGCCAGCAGGCCCTCCAGGTCCAGGCTCTTCTCCGCCTGGGCTGCCAGCAGGTTCAGCTTCTGCTTCAGGCCCTCCACCTCCTGGGCGGTGACCAGCCCCAGATGCCGGCTTTCCAGGGCGCATTCCTTCATGGGCGGCAGGTATCCCAGAGGAATCACCCGCTCCCCGAACCGCTCCCGGATGGCTTGGGCCAAGGCGGGGTAGCTCATGGGGCTGCACTGGTTCAGAATCACGCCTTGGATGCCGTTTTCCGGTTCCAGTTCCAGAAAGCCCTGGATGGTAGCCAGTACCGAATAGGCCGCTCCCCGGGCATTCACTGCCAGCACCACAGGGCTCCCGGTTTCCCGGGCCACCGCATAGGTGCTGGCCCGGGTGGAGGTCAGGCTCAGTCCGTCATAGAACCCCATGACCCCCTCCACAATGCTCACATCACAGTCCCGGCTGTTTCGGGCCAGCAGGAACTTCAGGGTATTGGGAGAAAAAAAGAACAAATCCAGATTGGCGCTGTGGGCGCCGATGACCCGGCTGTGAAACATGGGGTCAATGTAGTCCGGGCCGCACTTGAAAGCCCCCACCCCCAGCCCCCGGTTTACCAGGGCCTGCAAAATGGCACAGGTCAGGGTGGTCTTTCCGCAGCCGCTGTTGGTTCCCGCCACTACCAATCTGGGCACGGTCTGCATCATACACCGTACCTCCTTACACGAAACGTACCCACGGGACAGCCCGGTCCCGTGGGCGAAACAGCGTTACTGGTCTTCCGCCTGGTTGGTCCCCTCCCGGCAGAAGGTCAGCTCCCGGTCATACCAGGTATCTCTGCCCACGCTCCAGGCCGCACAAAGCGTCGGAGTGTCCAGCGCCGCCACCGGCAGGGAAAACACCTGTCTGCCCTGGCTGTCGGTATGGGGCTGAATCCAGCTGCCGGAATCTGCCTGCCGGGCCTGGGCCGCCGTTCCCGGATAGAGTTTGCCGTAGCCGTCGCCGCTCAGAATCAGGTCCGCCGTCATGACGCCCTGTTCCACCCGGAGCTGACACGCCTTCACCCGGAACATGGGAGAACTGGAACGCACTTCCAGGTTGTAAACGCCGTCCGCCAGAGTTTCCGGCAGCAGCTGCACATCCTGGGGACGAAGCGCAAACTCCGGCCCGGTCATGGCGTCCGACGCATGACCCACCAGCATTTTCTGCACGCCGGGGTACTGGCCCAGACCCTTCAGCACGCATTCCACCGGATACCCGGCCTGCTGGAACAGGGCTTTCCAGGAGTCCTCCTCGGTTCCGGCCATGTCATTGTTGGCATGGTCTCCCGCCACCAGCATCAGAGGAATCAGCACCACCCGGCGGGCGTCGGTTTTCTTCACCAGCTCCAGCACGTTTTCCACCGTGGGTTCAGCCTCCACAGTGCCCACAAAATAGTTAACATAACCCTCATTCCACAGTTTGTGCTGCAGCTTCTCATAGGTATCGTTGGCAGCGTGTTCCGTGCCATGGCCCATATAGACAACGGCGGTGTCCTTGCCATATTCCTTGGTATCCTCCGCCAGAATGGAAATCAGGGTATCATAGTCCCGGTCCAGGGTCAGCAGCGCCCGGCCCACTTTGACGGAATGAAACTTCTCCGCAAATTCCGCCACTTCTTCCAGCACGTCGTGGTATTCACTGCCGGTAATCACATGAGTCGGCTGAATCACCACATCCCGGACGCCGTCATGCACCAGCCGCTCCAGGGCCTGGCGCACATTGTCAATTTCCAGTCCGTCACGCTGTTTCAGAATGTCCAGGATCACCTGGCTGGTAAAGGCCCGGCGCACCTGATAATCCGGGTATGCCGTTTGCAAAGCCGTCTCCACGGCGCCAATGGTCAGCTCCCGGGATTCGGGGTAACTGGTGCCAAAGGAAACCACCATCAAAACCGGCTTGGAATTGAATTGGGACATAAACTGTTTCATTCCTTCCGTTGCAGCATTTTCCGGCAATGAGCCGGTAGACAAGAACAGCCGGAGCCTGTCTCAATGGACAGCTCCGGCCGTTTTTCCGTAAGCGATGGAACCGCCCGTTTCCGTGGGCAATCCCCTTTTCTCATCTCAGCAGGTCTCCTGACTCGCGCCTCACCGGTTCGGGCGCTCCTTCTCAGACCCATGGTCCAATGGCTGACTTTCGTCCTGCGCCCGGCCTCCGCGCTTACAGTGGCGGTACCGCTCCGGATTTGCACCGGATTCTCTATTCTCCGCCCATCCCTTCCGGGTCTGGGCCGGCACTGAAATGTCTGTGGAAGCTCTGATTCCGTCGGCGAGCACCAGCGCCCAGCCGAAAGCAATTGATTCAAAGGTTCCAATTTTTACTATCCATAGAATACTCGCCTTTGTCAGGTTTGTCAAGAAAAAATCCCCCTGCATTTTCCCTGGGGTGTATTGACAGTTTTCCGGGGGAACGGTATAGTAACAGCAAGAGGTGATTGCCATGACACAGCAGGAAATGCTGGCCCTGGCAGCGGAAGAAGGCTTTGCCGCCGCTGCTGTTATTGATACCAAAGACATTGTGTTTGACCCCATGTTCCGCCCCTATTGTGAGGAAAATCTCTGTGGGCAGTATGGCGCCAACTACTCCTGTCCCCCGGACTGCGGCTCCCCGGAGGAGATGAAGCAGCGGGTTCTGGCACACCGCCATGCCCTGGTGCTGCAAAGCATCTGGGAGATCTCCGATTTTTCCGATGCCGCCGCCATCAAGCAGGCCAAAACCGCCCACAACACCGCAGAAATCCAGCTGGTGAAAAAGCTCCGTGCCCAGGGGCATCCCGGGTTCATTGTGGGCGCCAGCGGCTGCGCCCTGTGCCATCCCTGCAAGCAAACCCTGGGGCAGCCCTGTGCCTTCCCGGACTACCGTTACAGCTGCATGTCCGCCTACTGCGTTTTCGTCAAGAAGCTGGCAGACGCCTGCGGCATGGAATATGACTGCGGGGAGGGTCTGCTGGCCTTCTTCGGAATGTATATCTTCGATTGATTTTCAAATGCAGACAGGGCCTGTGCGAAAGCACAGGCCCTGTTTTTTATTTGCCCAGGAATTCCCGGGTAACCTCTACAATGTGCTCCGCGCACAGGCCAAAGGCCTTCAGCACCTCGGCCGCAGGGCCGGAGAAACCGAACTGGTCATTGACACCGATGCGCTTCACCGGCACGGGATAATTCTCGCTGAGGAAGCTGCAAACTGCCTCGCCCAGTCCGCCGATGATGGAATGCTCCTCGCAGGTGATGATCTTGCCGCATTCCTTGGCCGCCTTCAGCACCAGTTCCTCATCCAGGGGCTTGATGGTAGACATGTTGATGATCCGGGCGTGGATGCCCATGCTCTCCAGGGTGTCCGCCGCCTGAATGGCCTCGTAAACCATCAGGCCGTTGGCGATGATGGCGATGTCGCTGCCGTCACGCATCACTTCGCCCTTGCCGATCTGGAAGGTGAAGCCCTCCTCGTGGAACACCGGCACTGCCAGACGTCCCATCCGCAGGTACACAGGGCCCTTGTGCTCGTAAGCGGCCTTTGTGGCAGCCTCCGCCTCCACCCCGTCAGCGGGACAGATCACCACCATGCCGGGGATGGAGCGCATCAGGGCAAAGTCTTCGCAGCACTGATGGCTGGCGCCGTCTTCGCCCACGGACATACCGCCGTGGGAAGCGCCGATCTTTACGTTCAGCTCGGGATAGCCGATGGAGTTGCGGATCTGCTCGTAAGCGCGCCCGGAAGCGAACATGGCAAAGGAGGAGGCAAAAGGCACCAAACCGGTGGAGGCCAGACCCGCCGCCACGCACATCATATCCGCCTCGGCAATGCCGCAGTTGAAGTGCCGGTCCGGATAGGCCTTGGCAAACATTCCCGTCTTGGTAGAGCCAGCCAGATCCGCATCCAGAACCACGATGTCGTCATGTTCCTTACCCAGTTCCACCAGGGCTTTTCCGTAACCTTCCCGGGTGGCCATTTTCTTTACATCTGCCATATTACATGCCCTCCAGTGCGGTGAGTTTTTCCTTCAGTTCGGCCATCGCCTGCTCATACTGGGCATCGTTGGGGGCCACGCCGTGCCAGCCGGCGTTGTTTTCCATGAAGGACACATCCTTGCCCTTGACGGTGTGCATCACAATGGCGCTGGGCTTGCCGGTGATGGTTTTCGCCTCATCCATGGCCTGCTCAATGGCATCAAAGTCGTGACCGTCAATCATCCGGACATGGAAGCCGAAGGCCTCCAGCTTGGCGTCGATGGGATAGGGGCTCATGACCTTGGCCACGTCTCCGTCGATCTGCAGGCCGTTGTTGTCCACAATCACACACAGATTGTCCAGGTGATAATGGCTGGCAAACATGCAGGCCTCCCACACCTGGCCCTCCTGAATCTCGCCGTCACCCAGCAGGGTATACACCCGGTAATCCTGCTTTTTCAGCTTGCCCGCCAGCGCCATGCCGCAGGCGGCAGAAATGCCCTGGCCCAGAGAGCCGGTGGACATATCCACACCGGGGACGGAGTTCATGTTGGGGTGGCCCTGAAGATAGCTGCCCACCTTCCGCAGCGTCAGCAAATCCTCCACCGGGAAGAAGCCCCGATGGGCCAGAGCCGCATACAGCCCCGGAGCGCAATGCCCCTTGGACAGCACGAAACGATCCCGATCCGCCCACTGGGGATTGGACGGGTCTACCCGCAGTTCCCGAAAATACAGATACGTCAGCATGTCCGCAGCGGACAGACTGCCGCCGGGATGACCGCACTTGGCTGCGTGGGTACTCTCAATGATTCCCATGCGCACTTTGCAGGCAGTAACCTGCAGCTGCTTCTTTTCCTGGGCTGTCATAGAATCCTCCTTATATCTTTGGCAAATTGCCATACCTCCGCTAGTATAACATCATTATACATGGATTCGACTTTATTTGTCAATGTCCGGACTGGCGAAAAGCCGGCGCTTTTCCCAAAGCCTTTTGTTCATCCTATAAAATCGGCAGCGCTTTTCCTGGATCTTCTCCCCAGGGACCGGATCACCAGAGCCAAAGCCACCACCGCCAGCAGGCAGGCGCTCATGACGCTGTAGGCAAAAACAGCCTCGTTGCCCCGGCGCTGGACATAGTATTCCATATATCCGGCGGCGCCCACCCCGGCGGCCTGAAGCAGCCATAGAAGGACATACCACCACCGCAGGCCCGTGCGCTTTACCAGCCGCACCGAGAACAGCACCGCGGCAAAGGCCATGACCACCGCCGCCAGCACCTGCACCATGCTTACAAAGCCATTGCTCCGGAAAAACAGGGAGTCGTAGCGGGTGCTGTCCAGCACCACCTGGGAAGCCCCGTAGAACAGCAGGAAGATCAGGCAGGTATCTCCGTCCTGTTTTCTCCCCCGGCTGCGCCATTCAAAAATGGCCAGTCCCACAAACAGCGCCCCCGCCACCATGGCCTGAATCACAAAGGTTGCCAATCGGTATTCCAGCTGGCCGGAAACCGCATTGGTCACCGGGTACACAAAGGGCAGGGACTGAACTTTTTCCACAATCTGCCCCCGGTCAGAGCTATTGAAAAAGGAAGCCAGCCGTCCCACCGCCATCCCGGCGCAGCCGGCAATGGCCATACAGTCCAGCATCTGGGGCAGATTCCGGTTCAGAAACAGCACCCGGACAATCCCTGCCCCCAGCAGGCATCCTGCAAATGCTCCCAGCAGGGCAAACCCGCCGGAAGTATGGTCCGTCATGGCAGCCCAGAAGCTTTCATAGCTGTCCGCCCGGCAGTACCAGTGGACAAACCGTGCCAGAATCAGGCTCAGCACCAGACACACCGGCACCGCCACGAACCCGGCAATGGCGTTTCCTGTTTTTCCCAGGTAGAAGGCCAGGAAAAAGCAGATGCTCACCGCCGCCGCTGCCGTGAGAATCAGGGCATTCCAGGACAGGAAGGTCTCTCCCATAATCATGGCATATTGTTCCATGTCTCAGCCCCCCCCCGGCACCGCCGTGGCAAAGTAGATGATATCGCTGATTTTCCGCTGCTGACCGTACACCGGCCGGTTCACCAGCTCATCGTTCATGACAATGGTAGCCGTCTGACCGCCGTCCAGGCAGTAGGCATTCTGGCAGCCGGTGGCGGCAATGTTTTTGGCGAACATGGCCACCGTGGGAATCTCCTGATAGATGCCCTGGGTATTGGCCGTGGCCACAATATAGTGCAGAGGGCCCATCTGGCACAGGGCGGCCCGGGCATAGCCCTCGTTGATTTCGCCCACACCGTACCACTGGGGATTCTTCACCTCGTAGTTATCCACCAGCACCGGTCCGAAAGCCAGGGAGAAGGAAATGTTGTTCTCATCCACGAACTTCTGAACATCCTCCACCGTCAGCACCTCTCCGCCGTAGGTAAAGTGCATATTGCCGTCGGTGTCAATATAGCAGGTCTCGGCATAGGTGCCCTCCACCCGACGGGCCACGCCTTCATAGACCACGGCGCCAAAGTCCCGGAACCGGTAAAAGTCTCCCGCGGAGGCCACCACCGCATTGACGCTGGCCGCCATCTCCGTGGTCAGATACTGCATTTCCGAACCGTACTCTCCCCCGGCCAGATGCCGGCGGAACTGGGACGGGTGGGATACCTTGATTTCCGAGAAGGTGTACACCGAGCCATCGTGGACTTCCTTCCAGGTGATGGCAAAAATGCTGTCGTCCAGATAATACTGCACGGTGCTGTCCTCATACCGCTCCCCATCCGGCTGAAAATACACCGGCTGATCTTCCAGCAGCCAGGCAGCGTCTTCCAGCACCTGAGCCAGTTCTTCAGGATCGTTGGACTGTCCGTAGCACGCCGGGTTTGGCTCCGGGGCCACCTGAACACCGTCTTCAATCCAGTATTTTTTCCGAACCGGCTCCACTTCCACCTCTTCAATCTCCGGCTTTTCCCCGGATGCCAGCGCGACTTTCACCGCGTCATGGCGCAGTGTGACATATTGTTCAAAATCCGCCAGCACATTCTGGTCCTGAATCTGTTTCACCTGGGCGGGTTGATTCTGTCCAATGGTCACGACCATCCGGTACAGCAGGGCAGCCGTTGCAAAGCAGGAGGCCGGGATGATCACCAGGCCCAGCAGAATCAGCAGCGCCCAGCTTCCGGCGCTCCGCTTTTTCCGGGGTTTTTCCGGCTGGGGCGCCGTATTTCTGGGAGGGTTGCCAGGTTTTCTGGCAAATTTCGGTTGATATGCCATGACTTTTCCTCCTTAGGCCAGCCCCGCCGAAAAGGCGCTGAGCAGCTCTTCATCCGGGATCACCCACCATTGGTCCTCCCGGCACACCAGGCGCCAGGTGCTGTTCCACGTCCGGGTGGTCTGGGCCTGGTCCAGGGCCTCCTGACAGGCCTGTTCCAGCACCTGATCAATGAGATCCTGCCGGAAATTGTTGTTCTCATCATAAAGCTCCGCCATTTCCGTGGCTGCCTCCACCCGCTGATTCATCAGATCATGGCTGCGGGTCTGAAAATCCCGGGTCATGGCTTCCACATCCAGAGCGGTGATGACTGCATCCCGGGCAAAGCCGCCGTCCAGGACATAGCATTCCCCGGAAAGCTGGCAGGACATACTCTCCCGGAACGCATCCCAGAACCGGGCCGCCATGGGGTCGGAGGGTACACTGTCCACCCCCAACGCCGGCTGACCATCCAAAAGCTGGGCCGCTGCCGCCAGATCTCCCCCGGACAGGGCTTGGGCCAGCTGCTCCGAGCAGTTTTCCGCCTCCTGGGGGATTTCCACCGCCAATGTGGGATGATTCAGGCCGTACAGACTGATTCCCACCGTTCCCAGCATCAGTACCAATCCCACGACGGCAAAAATACCGGCAATTACCCTGGCAAATTTCATAGCGATTTTTCTTCCTTCCTCACACCTGTCAAAATGCACCGCCCAACGGGGAGCGGTGCAAATGGTCACAGTACGGATTCGTAAACGTTTTCAATGGCTTCGCCGAAGGCTTTCTTATCAAAGGCCGAGGCAATCTGTTCGCTGCGCCTGGCGGCAGCATCCCGCCACTTGGGATTATGGCACATCGCATCGATGGCCTGGAGGAACTCCTCGGCGCTGGTATACTCATAGCCGTTCTGGCCCTCCTGAAGCACATCCGCCAGGCAGTCATCCTGCCGGCACAGCAGGGGCAGGCCGTTGGCTGCCGCCTCAATGTAGGTCAGTCCCTGGGTTTCACTGGTGGAGGCACTGACGAACACATCCCCCAACTGGTAATAATACTGTACTTCAGAGGGGTCCACCATGCCGGTGAAGATCACATATTGCGCCACTCCCAGCCGCTCTGCCTGTTCCTCCAGGTCCAGCCGGGCAGGGCCGTCGCCTACAATCAGGAATTTCAGATTGGGGTTCTGCTTCCGGGCCTGGGCGAACAGATTCATCAGCTCTCCCAGGTTCTTTTCTCCGCCCAGGCGGCCCAGGTTCAGCATTACCTGATCCTCGTCGGCAATGCCCAGCGCCCGGCGCCGTTCCAGGCGCTGCTGCGGGGTCAGCCGCTTGTGGTGCTGCTCCAGGCTGATGCCGCTGGGCACCACGCTGATGGGGGCCCGCATTCCATAGCTTTGCAGGGTATTCTCCACCTTCTGGGTGGGTGCCACCAGGGATTTCACCTGTTTGAGCCGGTGTCGGGAGAGTACCTTGGCCAGGTAATCCCCCAGGCGTTTGCTGGGGATCACATATGAGGTCAGATACTGCTCATACAGGGTGTGGTAGGTATGTACGATGGGTGCGCCGGTGATCCGGGAAATCCGGGCAGCAAACTGAAAGCTGAAAAACTCGCACTGGCTGTGAACCACATCCGGCTTCCAGTCGATGATCTCCTGAATCAGCTTGTGCCGATAAGACACTGGCATCCGCAGGTTGGGATACACCGCCTTCAGGGGGATGGAGCGAATATAATAGACCGCCCCTTCTTTATGGGAATGCAGGTTGTTGGAAATCGTCAGAATCTTCACATCGTGGCCGTTGGCCGTCAGTTCGTCAAACAAATTTTTCACCGAGGTGACCACACCGTTGGTATCGGTGGTGAACAGATCGGTGGTAATCAGGATCTTCAATTTGGTGTCCTGGGATGGCATGCATTCTCCCTCCGTCATTGCCAAAATTCCTTTTTCCTGGAAATACAACTATGTTCTTTTATTATATCAGATTCCCGCTAAATTTCTATGGGCAAACTTCTTAAGTTTTCTTTAGATTTTCCCTGGGGCATTGTTAACCCTTGGGAAGAATTGTTGGCTTTTTCCAGAATTTGTGCTACAATGACGAAAATAACCCCTTGGAGGTTCGCCATGAATGTCAAAGTCCGTTGGATTCTGCCCGCTGCCGGGCTGCTGCTGTTTCTGGCCGCAGTGGGCATGGGTATCTGGCACTGGTATGACAACAACGTCGACCGCAGCGGCTGGATTGAAAAAGACGGGCAGCGGATTTATCGGGACTTTTATGCAGACCCGGTTTCCGGATGGCTGGAGCTGCCGGAGGGCACCTACTATTTCCCTTCCGACGGCATTCCCTGCACCGGCTGGCAGAAGCTGAACGGGTTTACATACTATTTTGGTGACGACGGCGTCATGACCACCGGCTGGCTGGAGCAGAACGGCAAGCGCTACTACTTTGGAGACAACGGGGCCATGGTTCCCGGCTGGCTCTGGCTGGGAGAAGATCGATACTACTTCCGGGATGGTTATGCCGTCACCGGCTGGCAGGAGATTGAGGGACAAACCTATTATTTTGATGATGAGGGCATCATGGCCGCCGGATTTACCAATATTGAGGGAGACCGTTACCACTTCAGCGAAGACGGCATTCTTACCATTGGTTTTGCGGACATTGACGGCAGCCGGTATTACTTTGGAGAGGACGGCGTTCTGGTCACGGGACTGACCGAAATTGAGGGACAGACCTATCAGTTTGGAACAGACGGGGCAATGTTCACCGGCTGGGAAATTACGGACTCCGGGCGGCGGTATTTCCTGGCCGATGGGCCCATGGCCCTGGGCTGGCAGAGTGTGGAGGGTCAGACCTGTTACTTTGGAGAGGACGGTTTTCTGGTCTCCGGCTGGGTGAACCGGGGAGAATACCGCTGCTACCTCTACCCGGAGGGGGGCTGTGCCATCGGGCCCGCGCAAATTGACGGGGAAACCCACTACTTCTCCCCCGGAGGACTGGAAGTGATTCTGGTCAACGCCCTGAATCCGGTGCCGGACTATTTTAAGCGGGATCTGGTAAATGTGGTGGATTACCACGATGTGGACCGGCGGTGTTACGACGCCCTGGTGCAGATGCTGGACGACTGCACCGCCGCCGGTATTGAATACGACTTCAACTCCGCTTATCGCACCGTGGAAGAGCAGGCCCAGATTCTGGCCCAGCGCACCCAGGAGTACATGGACTACTACGAGTGGGAAGAAGAAAAGGCCCGGGAAAAAGCCTTGGAAACCGTGGCCCTGCCCGGCACCAGCGAACACAACCTGGGGCTGGCGGTGGATCTGCTGGGCAGCCAAGCGGTGGCCTGGTTCCAGGAGCACTGCTGGGACTATGGCTTCATCGTCCGCTACGCCGCGGACAAGCAGGACTACACCGGCATCACCAATGAGCCCTGGCACTTCCGGTATGTGGGAAAGGAAGTAGCCCTGGAGCTGAAGGACTCCGGGCTGTGCCTGGAGGAATATCTGGGGGCACCCCCGGCCGGATAAAACAAAAGCCGCCGAATCTTCTGATTCGGCGGCAAATTTATTGGTTTTTCTGCTCCGATGCTGCAATTTTCTCCCGGGTCCACTGGTCAATTTCCTGTTTCAGTTCCCGCAGATAGGGAGAAAACCGCACGTTTTCCGCCCCATAGGTCAGCTGGAGGCTGTATTCCAGGGGAAGCCAGGAATCAATGTCCGATTCATTGTGCTGGATCACCGCTTCCAGCCGGTCCAGTGCCTTGTAAAGCTTTGCCTCTCCGGTTTTCTGGGCGTTCATCTCTTCCAGAAGACTTTCCCACTCTCCCCGGACGTCCGCCGGGAGGGTCTGAATCCAGCGGTCAAACAGATCGTCCTCCCGCCGGGAATCGGCATCGGTTTTGACAAAAGTGGGGATGTCCCCGGTAAAAGCCTCCCCCAGGTCATGGATCAGGCACATCCGGATCACCCGGTTCAAATCCAGCTCGGGAAACTCCCCGGTAAGAAGCATGGCCATCAGTGCCAGCCGCCAGGAATGCTCCGCCACGCTTTCGGGTCTTCCTGTGGAAGTGACACAGTGACGGGTATTGCATTTGAGTTTCTCCGCCACCCGGAGAATCTTCAGAAGTTGCGCAGGTTGCACAGGTTATCTCCTTTTCAAAAAGTCAGCGGGCCGGAAATCCGGCCCGCATGGTGTTTTCAGGACAGAACCATCTTGTCGTCCACTTCGTCGGAGCCGGAAGCCTGGCTGAACAGGCTGAGCAGATGCTCCACCGTCAGATTTTTCTTCTCTTCCCCGGATACGTCCACCACCACATGGCCGTCATACATCATAATCAGCCGGTTGCCGTAGGCAATGGCGTCGCGCATATTGTGGGTGATCATCAGAGTGGTCAGATGGTCCTTCTCCACAATCCGCTGGGTGGCGTCCAGCACCTTGGCGGCGGTTTTGGGGTCCAGGGCAGCGGTATGCTCATCCAGCAGCAGCAGTTTGGGCTTCTGCAGGGTGGCCATCAGCAGAGTCAGCGCCTGCCGCTGTCCGCCGGACAGCAGACCCACTTTGGCGGTCATCCGGTTTTCCAGACCAAGGCCCAGAATTTTCAGCTGCTCCCGGTAGCTCTCCCGTTCCGCCCGGGTAATGCCGCTGCGCAGAGTCCGGCTCTGCCCCCGGCGGGCCGCCAGGGCCAGGTTCTCCTCAATCTGCATGGTGGCGGCGGTGCCCATCATGGGGTCCTGGAAGACCCGGCCGATGTACTTGGCCCGCTTGTATTCCGGCAGGTTGGTCACATCCACCCCGTCAATGAGAATTTTTCCCGAATCCACCCCGAACACGCCGGCCACAGCGTTGAGCATGGTGGATTTTCCGGCACCGTTGCCGCCGATGACGGTGACAAAGTCCCCTTCCTCCATGGTCAGGTTCAGGCACTGGAGGGCGACCTTTTCATTGATGGTGCCGGGGTTGAAGGTCTTCCACACATTTTCCAGTTTAAGCACGGTTCTTCACCTTCCCCTTCTTGTGGAAATACTGCTGCTGCCAGTAGGGAATTGCCAGGAACAACGCCACAATCAGCGCAGAAATCAGCTTCATATAGTTGGTATTCATCTTGAACTCGCTGATGACGAACTGAATCACCACATAGTAGATGATGGCGCCCAGGGACACCGCCAGCAGTTTCAGTCCGAAATTGCGGAACAGCTTGCCGAAGGCCACCTCTCCGATGATGATGGCAGCCAGACCGATGACGATGGCGCCCCGGCCCATGTTGATCTCCGCGAAACCGTTGTACTGGCACAGCAGGGAGCCGGACAGGGCTACCAATGCGTTGGCCAGCGCCAGACCCAGCACCTGGTTGAAGCTGGTGTTGATGCCCTGGGCCCGGGCCATGTTGGGATTGGCGCCGGTGGCCCGGATGGAGCAGCCCCGCTCGGTGCCGAAGAACCAGTACAGCACCCCGATCACCGCCAGGGTAAACACGCTGACCACCAGGATGGGATGCTGCCAGAAAGGACGGGTCCCCTTCTGCACCTCCTGCAGATACCGCAGGGAGATCAGCACGTCATAGTTATTTACGTTCAATGGGATATTGGACTTCATGTCCATGATGGCCAGGTTCACGGACCACAGTCCCAGCTGAGTGAGAATGCCGGACAAAATGGCTGGGATGCCGCACTTGGTGTGGAAAAAGCCGGTGGCCAGGCCCGCCAGCATACCGGCCAGGGCCGCCGCCAGCATGGCAACCCACACGTTATAGCCGGCGGTCATCATCACCACGCATACTGCGCCGCCGGTACAGAAAGAGCCGTCCACCGTCAGGTCGGAAATGCTCAGAATCTGATAAGTCAGGTATACGCCAATGGCCATGATGCCCCAGATCAATCCCTGGGCCACCGCGCCGGGCATGGCGTTTAGAAAGCTCGTCATAAAAAAGTCCTCCGAATGGATTTCGCCAGAAGTGGGCGAGGTGGCACAGCCGCCTCGCCCGCTTGTTGGATTGGTTTGGAATCAGTCAACGGCAACCGGCTCATAGCCCTCCAGGGGGGTAATGCCCAGGGCTTCGCAGATGGCGGCGTTGTACTTGGGGGTGAAATTGTCGGCGTAGGCGATGGGCATGGTAGAAATGTCCGCCTCGCCGGTGAGGATCTGGGCTGCCATCTCGGCGGTCTTCACGCCCAGGTCATAGTAGCTGATGGACAGGGTTGCCACGCCGCAGCCTTTGCAGATGCCCTCTTCACCGGTAATCACCGGGACACCGGCGGGCTGGCAGATGCCGTCCACAATGCCGGCGGCAGAAGCCACGGTATTGTCGGTGGGCACATAGATCACATCGGAGTTATCCGCAGCAGTCTGGGTGACGGCCTGCAGGTCATTGGAATCGGCGAAGGGATACTGGGTGCAGGTGAAGCCCATTTCCTCCAGGTAGCTCTGAACGGTGTCCACCTGGTACTGGGAGTTGGATTCCGCAGAGCAGTACAGCAGACCCACGGTCTTGGCATCCGGGAACCAGTCCTTCACCATCTGGGCCTGCTGGTCCAGAGGCGCCAGGTCGGAAGTGCCGGAGACGTTGCCGCCTACGGTGCCGTTGAAGTCTTCAATGCCCATGGCCACGCCATACTCCGTGATGGAGGTGCCCAGGATGGGGATGTCGGCAGTGGCAGCGGCGGCAGACTGGAGGGACGTAGTGGCGTTGGCCATAATCAGGTCCACTTCATCCGCCACAAAGGCGTTTACAATGTTGGCGCAGGTGGCGGAGTCACCAGCGGCAACCTGAACATCAAATTCCACGTTGTCCTCGCCCAGCAGCTCGGTGAGCCGGTCTACAAACCCCTGGGTCGCGGCGTCCAGGGCGTCATGGGGCACCAGCTGGCATACGCCAACCACATATTTCTCTCCGGCGGCAGCAGCAGTGGTATCCGCCGCTGCTTCGGTTTCTGCCCCGGCTGGGGTGGTCTCCTGGGCCGCTGCGGTGGTCTGGGCAGCACTGTCGGAAGCGCCGCAGGCAGCCAGCGTGAACAGCATGGCCATGGCAAGGATTGCGGCAATCAGCTTTTTCATAATTCTTCTCTCCTTCTGCTGTGATTCCGTGTACAATTGTACGCACATGGAATACTGGATGGAAGATACTATAGCACCCGAAAAAACAGATGTCAACGGATTTCTATGAATCTATTCTAAGCATTTAAAATTTAAATACTCATTCTGAAAAATGTCGGCTCCGGTCTTCCGGAGCCGCCAGAGAAGTATTATTGGGCCGTCAGCTTCCGGCAGGCAGCCGCCAGTTCCCGCAGGGTGCTGCAGGGCACCATGGTGCAGACAGCCGCCACCGCCTGGACGCTGCGCAGATATTGCCACTTGTTCTGGCTGATGGGGTTGAGCCACAGCACCCGTCCTGCCTGCCGTTTGGCCTCCACCAAGGCCCGGAGGGCCCGGGGCTGGTCGATGGTCTTGGTATCGGACAGAATCAGCAATGTAGTGGCAGAATTGAGGATGGGGGGCTGACTGGTGCAAAGCACCTCCAGCGCCGTGCCCAGATCCGTTCCCCGGCCATAAATTCCCGTCTGCCCCACATAACTGCGGAACAAGTCCATGTTCTGCAGCTGGAAGGCATCCGCCTCCACCATGGCTTCTGAGAACAAAAAAGTTCTGGAATTGTCGGAAACCTGGTTCAGGCTCTGGATAAACCGGAGGGCAAACTCCGAAAACTGCACCATGGAGCCGGACACGTCACACAGCAGCACCATATGCCGCCGCTGGTCCCGTTTTTTCTTGTAGCGCAGGTGGTAAAAGCTTCCGCCGGTTTCCAGGCCCTTGCGGATGGTCTTCCGGAAGTCCAGCTTGCCGGTATGGCCGCCCCGCTTACGCCGGGCGGAGACCTCCCCGTTGATCTGACGGGCGACCTCCTGGATCATGGCAATGGCTTTGGGGATTTCCGTGTCCCGGAACTCCGAAATATCCCGGTAGAGGATGCCCAGCTCCGGGTCCAGCTCCTCTGCGCCCACCCCGGCGTTCTCCATGAGAATCTGCTGCTCCATCAGCGCCCGGGCAAACACGGAATGGATAAACTCGCCATAGAGTTTGGGGTTCCGTTCCGCCGTGCTGCGGTATTTCTCCATGAAATTTCGCAGCCTCTGGCGGGCCTCCTCCGGCATGGCGGCATAGGTTTCCCGCTGCTTTTCATCCAGGTCCATGGGCTGACCGTTGATTTGCAGTTCCTCCTCCGCCTCCTGGCGGTGCTGCGCCATCTCCTGCTCCCGCTGCTGCTGCTCCTTCGCCTGCTGGCGCATCCGCTCTTCTGAAATGAAAAAGCTGTCGAAGCACCGGTCGAAGGTCAGCTGCTCTTCCCGGGACTTGGCATACACCGTCCGCAGGGCGGTTTTGACCCGGTTCCGGTCCGCCAGCCCCAGATCCACGAGAATCCGGGCGGAGTCCTGGGTTTCCTGGGGGCTGACCGTCAGCCCTTCCAGCCGGAGCATCCGGGAAAAGGCGGAGAGCTTTTCCAGATAAACCTGGGGATCATCCATGGTGGTGTCCCCCGCAGCCGGTACAGGTATTCCCGGCTTCCTCCTCGATGGAGGCAATGTCCTCGTGGTTTTTCAGCACGAAGCCCGCGGTCTGACGCAGAGCGTCGGGGGTCAGCTCCCGGATGCCCAGGGCGTCCAGCGCCGCCGCCCAGTCCAGGGTTTCGGCAATGGAGGGCTTTTTCAGAATGGACTCACTGGAGCGCAGCTTCTGCACCGCCAGGGCCACCTGGGCGCAGAGCCGATCGTCCACGTGGGGCAGCTTGGCCCGGAGAATGGCCAGTTCTTTCTCCATATCCGGGTACTCAATATACAGGTAGGCGCACCGGCGGCGCAGGGCCTCGCTGAGAGGCCGGGCCCGGTTGGAGGTCAGCACCACAAAGGGGATGGACTTGGCCTTCACCGTGCCCACCTCGGGAATGGACACCTGCATCTCCGACAGCAGTTCCAGCAGGAAGGCCTCGAACTCCTCGTCGGCCTTGTCGATTTCGTCGATCAGCAGCACCACCGGCTTTTCCGACCGGATGGACTGGAGCAGGGGCCGCTCCAGCAGGTATTCGTCGCTGAACAGGGATTTGGTCAGGGCGTCCTTGTCCTGGGTGTTCATGTTCACCTGAATGGACAGCAGCTGCTTCTGATAGTTCCACTCGTACAGGGCCTTGCTCTCGTCCAGTCCCTCATAGCACTGCATCCGCACCAGGTCCCGGTCCAGGGCATAGGCCATCACCTTGGCGATCTCCGTTTTGCCCACGCCGGCGGCGCCCTCGATCAGCAGGGGGCGCCCCAGGGAGAGGGACACATACAGCACGGTAGCCAGGGTTTCATCATAAATATAATGGGCTTCGTCCATTTTTTGCTTCAGTTCTTCAAAGGTCATGGCAGACACTCCTTTGTCTGTTGTTTTTGACCATTATACCATACCCCCCTGAAAATGGGAAGAAAAATCTCTCAAAACGCATCAATCCCCCGGCGAAAGCCAGGGGATTGGGTTGGATTTTCGGTTGGCTCAGTCTGCTTCTTCCGTCTCCTCTTCCAGATACCAGCCGGTATTATTGGGGGCATGGGGATATTGGAAGGCCTCCTGAATCAGAGCGTACTGGGGCAGCGGGGTGATCTCATCCTCGTCATACCGCCAGCCAACACCATAGGGCTGGGAACCGGTAAAGCTGGCCCAGCAGTCCGGGTGCTGCTCGATAAAGCGCTCCTGCTCCTCCTTGGGAACCCGGCTGCCGCCGGCGGGATTCAGCCGGGCACACAGATGGGTCAGGGGCAGATCGTCCAGCGGGGACAGGTCGGTGACGTGGGTGTTGCTGATGTTCAGCATTTCCAGGCTCTCGCAGCCCGCCAAAGGACTCAGGTCCTCAATATACTCACAGAAGGCGATTTCCAGGAATTTCAGCTTCTTGCAGTTTTCAAAGGGTGTCAGGTCCTTGATGGGGGCACCGGAGGCGATGATATACTCCAGATTGGGCATTCCCGCCACGAAAGGCACCCCATCCAGGTACTCGTTGTGGCCGATGTCCATGAAGCGCACGTCCTCACAGTAGATCAGATCTTCGCAGTTGTCGTCCACCAGGTCATAGGTGCAGCGGATCACCTCCGCATCCGTCAGGGTGCTGCCGCCGCCGAACCAGACCCGCCAGACCACCTTGATCCGGTCCCGGTAGTCATCCCGCAGCTTAGAAAGCACCTCATTGGAAAGCTTGCAGTTGTCCAGCACAATTCGTTTGCAGTTGGTCAGAAGGTCCAGCACCGAGCGCAGTTCCTCTTCTCCCTCGTCGCCGATGTTCTGGTTCTTGATCTCCACTTCCTCATCGCCGGTGGACAGGGTCAGGCCGCAGTACTCAAAGGTGTAGTTGAACACCACATCCGGCGCCGTCTGCATCAGCAGTTTTACATTTTCCTTGGACAGCTGGCTCTCCCCATTTTCGTCCATCAGTTCCACGTTGGTCAGGTTTTCCAGCATAGCCAGTTTCTCCGCCACCGCTTCCACAGCGTCGGGGGTCAGATCGGAAAGATCCAGCTGGGTGGTCTGGGTATCGTATTCCTTTCCCAGCAGCTCCACGGTGCACTGGACAGCCACGGTTTCATAAGCGGCTTTCAGCTGCTCCACCTGATCCAGAGACAGCTCCGGGGTGTGCAGGGTCAGGCTCTCCAGATTGGGCAGGTAGGCCAGGTTGGTCATCAGGGTGTCAAATCCATAGTCCTGGGGCTGCAGTTCCAGGCTCTGGCTCTGCCAGTCAAAGGACGAGCCTCCCAGGTCCACCTGATAGATCACCTGGCAGTCCGGCTTGCTTTCCCGGAAGGATTCCAGCAGAGCGTATTCCTGGCAGCCGGTGGCATCCAGGGTCTTCAAGTCGGGAAAATAATTCAAAAGAATTTCCAATTCCTGTTGGGTCAGGGAAGACACGGTAATGGTGTCCGCATCGTTGGGGATTTTCCCGTTCTGGAAGGGAACCTGCCAGGAAATCTCACAGTTTGGCAGCTGGCTGCGCAGGCTGTCATACTCCCCCACAGACAAGTCCTCTTCCCGCAGATCCAGGCTCGCCGAGTGAATGGAGTAGGCTTTTCCCCCCACAAAGACATGGTTGTCCCGGTACCACAGAAAGCCAATGGCGCTTCCCATGCCCAGGCAGATAATCAGTATTGCCACCAGGAGGGTGACCAGAATTTTTTTCATATGGGTATTGACCTCCCGAAATTCGTTACAAATTCGTTACTGGGTATCATAGCATATCCCGGCAGAAAATGCAACATTTTCAAGAAATTCGGCCGCGGACCGTTGGTCCGCGGCCGAAAACTGCCGGATCAGTCCCGACGCAGGGCTTCGATGGGGTTCAGGTTGGCCGCCTGAACAGCAGGCAGCATGCCGAACACCACGCCGATCAGGGTGGAGAACACCACCGCCACGGCAATGGCAGGCAGGCTGATGGACACGGGTATCTGGACCACGCTGGAGATCAGCTGGGCCATGATCACGCCGGTAATCACGCCCACCAGTCCGCCCAGACTGGTCAGCACCGCGGATTCCGTCAGGAACTGAAGAAGAATCCGTTTTTTCTTGGCGCCGATGGCCTTTTTCAGTCCGATTTCTCCGGTCCGTTCCGTTACGGAAACCAGCATGATGTTCATAACGCCGATGCCGCCCACCAGCAAGGAGATGCTGGCGATCCAGATCAGCTGGGTATTGGTGGATTCCGACATTTTCTGCAGCTGCTCCGCCTGCTCCAGCATATCCTGGCTGCGGTAGTCGAAATTGCTCTTATCCGGATTGACGATCTGGCTGTCCGTCAGCAGCTTTGCTGCCTCCTGTCCTACTGTGGTCATGGTATCGGTGTTTTCCACCTTGATGGCCACACTCTGGGGCTCGTCAAACCGGTACACCGTGGGCCAGGCCGTCCCTGGAAGATAGATTGCCCCGGAGGAGGTATTCATATACATATAGTAATCCTGCATGTTCTGAATGGACGGGGCGAATTCCTCCGAAAGCGTCACAACTCCCACCACCACGAACACGTCACCGTTGATTTCCAGGGTTTTGCCCACCGGATCTTCCCCGGCGAACAGGTTTCGCTGGGTGTTGGTGTCCACAAGGGCCACCTTCCGGCAGCGGTCATAATCCGCCTGGGTAAACCCCCGGCCGTTTTTCACCTGAAGTCCATATACATTCAGGTAGTACGGATCAATGCCGAACACCTCGCCATTGTACTGAGTGTTCAGATAATACACGCTGTCGGCGTAATTCCGGGAATAGTACAGGCTCACCTGCTCCACCCCCCGGATCTGGGTCAGCTCCTGGCGGGTCTTCTCGGTGATGGTGCGCACGCCTTCCGGAATATCGTTCCAGCTCAGATCGTAGGAGTGGCCGTCCTGGTTCAGCTGGACGGTAACCACGTTGTTTCCCGCGCCGATCAGGTTTTCCTTGATCTGCTCATTGGTGCCCTGGATGGTGGAAACAATGGTAATAATGGCCGCAATGCCGATGATGATGCCCAGCATGGTCAGCAAAGACCGGAGCTTATGCCCCCAAATGCCTTGGAAGGCAAGCCGAATATTTTCTGTCATTGGGTGCCCTCCTCAGTAATTGTACAAGTCGTTCCGGTCGCCCTCCACCGTGGGAGCGCCTTCCTTCACATTTTTGCCGTAGGGGAATGCGATATAGTCCGTCTCCGACAGGCCGCTGCGGATTTCCGTATAGCTGCCCCACAGGGACTTGCCCACGGTGACATAGCGTTTTTCCAGCTTGTCGTTCTTACCCCGGACAAACACATAGGATTGGCCCTTTTCCGTGCGGAGGAAGGGATTCTCCAGGTAAATGCCGCTTTCTCCGGAACCGGTGGTGTAGGTCATGCTCACATAGCGTCCGGCCTGAAGATCAGCGCTGCCGTCCACAAAGGCTGTGAAGGGATAATAAGAGGAATTGGGATTTTCCATGCCGTTCCAGTTGCTCTCGGCACTGGGGAAATCCCCGATGCTCTGCACCGTTCCGGTATAGGTTGCGCCGGTTTCCCAGTCGCTGATGGTGACCTCCTGCCCCACGCGCAGATTGTCCTTTTCCAGCTCGTTCACCGTGCCCTGGACGTAGAATCCGCCGCCGCCGGACACCTTGATCAGCGGGCTCTTGGTATCCCGTGCTTCTTCCTCCGTCAGCACGGAAATCACTTCGCCGTCAATTTCGGAATAGACATTTCCGTCATTGAACTCCGTCTGCTTGATCTTGTAGTCCGCGTCCGCCATCTTGATCTGGAACTCCAGATCCTTGATTTTCTTCTGCTGCTCAGACCGCATCTGGGCGATCTGCTCCGCGGTAAATCCACTGCCAAAGTCGAAGTCCGGGATGTCCATACCGGCATCGCCTTCCTCATCCATCAGGGTGTAATCCGGAAGGTAGGTGGCATCAAAGAAGCGCATAGCGTTGTTCCCCGTCACATAGACGCCCTGCCAGACGGTCTTCTGGCCCAGGGACATATTCCCCTGGGTCACCTTGAACACCACATAATAGTCCGTGACCACCACCGGCTCAGATCCCTCGGTGGGGTTATCGGTGGGGTCAGGCTCCTCCGGTGTCGCAGAAGCGTTGGACCTTTTTTTGCTGATTTCCTGCCCATCTTTGGAGGAATCTTTGTCCGTATTTGTAATATCATCCTCCGCAGCGGGAACTGTGGTGGGGGGTGTTGTGGGTTCCGTCGCAGGAGGCTCTGTGGGCACCGTCGCGGGGGGCTCTGTGGGCGCCGTCGTAGGGGGCTCTGTGGGTGCCGTCGTAGGAGGCTCTGTGGGTGCCGTCGTAGGGGGCTCTGTGGGCACCGTCGTGGGAGTTGTCGTAGGAACGGTCGTTTCCGTGGTCGGGACCGTTGTCGGCTCGGTGGTAGGCTCCGTGGTAGGTTCGGTGGGCTGATTTTCCTCCCGGATTGTCTTGGCCTGGAGCCGGATGGCCTCCAGAAGCGTATCGTCAATGGCGGTGGTATCCTTCAGCCAGCAGATCAGTGCCGTTTCCGGGGTACTTCCGTCATAGTCCGGATTGTCGGAAATCAGGTAGTTCTGGGTCAGTTCCGTGCCCATTTCCTCGGTGGAATCCCCCGGGTTGTCGTCAATATCAGGCAGCTCCATGGGTTTCATACCATTGATTTCCGCCAGATAATTCTGGGCATCTGTCAGTTCCAGCTTCAGCTTCTCCACTTCCAGCCGTTTGCGCTCCAGTTCCAGTTCCGACAAGGTGGTGTCGAAGGTCATCAGAAGATCCCCTTTTTTCACGGTATCTCCCTGGGAGACCAGGACTTCCGTCACAATCTGGGTATCCGACAGGAAAACGGTCTGGATTTTGTCCGTGGTGACCGGGCCGTAGCTTTCCTTGGAGTCACCCCAGAATTCCGTCATGCCCACGGTGGAAAAGGGGTACACCCCCACCGGCTCTGCGCCGCCCCGGACACCTGCCCAGATGCCAACGCCCAGCGCCGCCACCAGCACGCCGGCAGTGGCCATCACCAATCGCTTTTTATTCTTTGGGTTCCAATTCATGCCTGTCACCTCCCGGTTTTCCCTCGCCTGTATGCAGCTCTCCGTCCAGAATCCGGTAGGTCTTGTCTGCGCAGGCAGCGATTGCCGGTTCATGGGTAATCATAATAATGGTCATGCCCTCCTGGCTGAGCCGGTGGAAAATATCCATGATCTGGTTTCCGGCCTTGGTATCCAGAGCGCCGGTGGGCTCATCCGCCAGCAGCAGGTCCGGCTTTCCCACCATGGCCCGGGCAATGGCCACCCGCTGGCACTGTCCGCCGGAGAGCTGGTTGGGCAGGAAATGAATCCGCTCTGCCAGCCCCACCGCTTTCAGGGCCTCCGCCGCCCGCTCCCGCCGCTCCTTTACCGGCACGCCGGCATAGAGCAGAGGCAGCGCCACATTGTCCAGGGCGTCCATTTTGGGCAGCAGGTGGAAGCTCTGGAACACAAAGCCCAGATGCTTGTTCCGGATCTCCGCCAGATCGTCATCGCTCATATCCTTCAGATTCCGGCCGTCCAGCTCATAGCTGCCGGAGGTGGGCACATCCAGGCAGCCGATAATGTTCATCAGGGTGGTTTTTCCCGAACCGGAGGGGCCCATGATGGCCAGGTAGTCCCCCCGTTCCACGGTCAGGTTGATGTTTTTCAGCACCCGGACCGGCTCCTTGCCCTGGATGTAATCCTTGCAGATGTCTGTCAGCTTCAAAATGGGCATTATGATACCTCGCCTTCCGCCATGGGCATCTCCTCCGGCTCCGAGGCCACAGGCTCCTCCCGGGTGGTGGGTGCCCCTTCCCGGCACAGCGCCGCATCCGGGAAGGCGATGTAATCCTCCAGAGACAGGCCTTCCACAACTTCCTGGGTATCTGTCATGGGGTTATACTCGCCCAGGGTCACTTCCCGTTTCTCCAGCTTGCCGTTCTTCTCCGCCCAGACAAAGGTGGTGCCGTCATCATCATAGCAAATAAATCCGCTGCTGATGCTGGGGCCGCTGGTCTGGCCTTCCTCGGTGAAGATTTCCAGATACAGATGCTGGCCCAGGATCAGGCCGTCGGTGCTCTCCAGATCCACATAAAAGGGATATTTGCTGGAAGAGGTCATCTCATCCACGGACCCGCTGTAGCTGTTGCCACTGCCCTGGGTGGGGTTCTCATAGTCCACCAGGGCCACGGTTCCCGTCCAGGTCTGGGTGGCATCCGTGCGGGAAATGGCCTTGATCCGGGTTCCTTCCGTGATGCTGCCCCGCTGCAGCTCTCCAATGGTCCCCTTGATCCGGTAAGAACCAATCTGCTGGATGGTGATAAAAGGCAAGGGGTTGCCATAGTTGTCCGTCCCATCTTCGCTGACGTTCTGCACCCGACCGTCAATGGGAGAGGTAACCACTGCGTTTTTCAGCAGATCTTCGGACTTCTGAACCTCGTTTTCCTTGGTCTTGACATTCAGTTCCGCTTCCTTCAGATCCACCTGGGTGGTCTGAATCTGCACGGTGTATTGGAGCTTGTCCGTGCCGCTGACCGTCTCCCGCTCCCGCTCCAGGGTGGCGATCTGACTTTTATAGTTTTCAATGGACGCATTCAGCTGCTCCAGCTCCAGGCGCTGCTTGTCCAGGGTCAGCTGCAGCTGCTCGGTGTCATAGGCGAAGAGCTTCTGTCCTTTTTTCACATCATCGCCGGACTTGACGTACACTTCCTCAATGTTCTTTTCGCTGTCCTTTTCGATTTCCGTCACATTCTCGGAAACCACCAGGCCGGCAAACCGCTCACCTGGGGCGATGCCGCTCATACCCGCCAGCACCTCGACAGATTGAACATACACCGCGCTGTCCGAGCCGCAGGCTGTCAGGCTCAGACTCAGGCACACTGCTGCCGCCAGCGCCAGCCATTGTTTTCTTCTCATATGGGGGAACCTCCTTGTGTGGTGTGTATTCCTTGGCATTGTGTTTCATTATACGGGTTTTCCTCAAAGGAATCAACCTTTCCCCGTTTAAGGATTTATT
>DVKV01000154.1 GCA_018715835.1 Candidatus Faecousia intestinavium
CCTTCTCCCTCGGTGATGGCACGCATGGTTTTCTTAGTCTCTTCCGCATCAAAGCGCAGCACACTATGGTACATACCATCTCCATAGATGTCAACCATATCTCCCTGGTAGTTCGCAGGGCAAGTACCGCCAGTTTTGATTTCCAGATCCCACAGCATGGGGAGCACTTTGACCAGCATTTCGGTAATCTCCGATTTGCTCATGTTTGTGCTGATCTTCGGCAGTACATCATTGGCAAGATTCTGAAGCCCAGCCAGTGAGTGGGTCTTCAGTTCCTCCAATACAATCTCCACCACTTTCCGCTGACGGCTGGTACGGGTAATGTCACTTTCGTTGTCACCGGAGGCTTTCCGCATCCGGGCATAGCACAGTGCTGCCATACCATCCAGATGTGCCATTCCCGGCTCCACATCATACTTCACCCACACGTCATCATCGTTCAGGTAATCCGCCTCTGCTTCCGTCAATTCCACATCAATGCCGCCGATGGCATCAATGATCCACACAAACGCATTGAAATCAACTTCAAAGTTATAATCCACCTCAATACCGAAGTTATCATACAGCGTCTGGTTCATCAATTCCATGGAGCCGGCCACGCCGTCACCATACTGAGATCCAAGATGATAAATGGTGGTCAGTTTGATTCTTCCGCCGGTATGTCCCTTATAGTCCGGCATCTTTACAAACGCATCCCGGAGCATTGAAGTCATGGTCAGCGTCTTCTCGTAAGTGTTCAGCGTGCACAGGATGGCAGTATCCGCAAAGCGCTCTTCTTCTCCCTCCCGGGCGGCCTGTCCCACGACCAAGATATTGATGTAGTCAGCGCTGGAAGGAACGTGAGGGGCCGTGGTCTCCGGAACGGATTCCTGTTCCGCCGTTTCTTCTGTTGATTCCGACGCCTCAGTATCCGCCTGTGTGTAGTTGATGGTTGGCTTCTGTACAATATTGATCTTATCCAACATGGAGTTATAGTAAATCGCGACGCCAACGCCAACTGCCACAATCAGCAGCAGCACGCTGATCACGCTGATCAAAAGGACTTTTTTCCACCCCACGGGTTTTTTCGCCTTTTTCTTTTCATATCGACCTTGCATGGCAAATCTCCCATTCATAAGAATTCGGGACAGTTGTACTCCGTCCACTAATCCGAGTCATTATATAATGGAAAACAAAAATTGTCAATCACAGGTCACATTCTTGGAAAAAACGCACG
The DNA here is from genome assembly GCA_018715835.1 of Candidatus Faecousia intestinavium. Taxonomy (GTDB): domain Bacteria; phylum Bacillota; class Clostridia; order Oscillospirales; family Oscillospiraceae; genus Faecousia; species Faecousia intestinavium. The sequence goes on from DVKV01000154.1 coordinate 1,217, forward strand.
TTTCTCCCTGGATTAACCAGGTATCATACTGGGCAATATTTTACTTTTTCTGCCTGTTGTGATCCGTCAAAAGATTGAAAGACCGGGGTAGATTCTGCAAGAGGCTTGAATCAACTGGACTTGATGGCCTCCAAGGCAGAAATCTGCACCGCCTTGTTTGCCGGATAGTAGCCGGAGCCCAAGCCAATTGCCACCGAGAATGCGATGGCGGAAAGCATAAGCCAGGGCGGCACCACACACACCCTTGTCAGATTTTCGCTGCCCGCAACTGCCGCCAGAAAAGCATCCGGGTTGGGCGTCACCCCGAAGGACACCAGGTTGATGGTAATTGCCAGGAGCATACTGACCACGCACCCCACAAGACCGCCCAGCAGGCCGATGGCTCCTGCTTCCGTCAGGAACAAAATCCGGATATCCCGGACATAGCACCCCAGGGACTTCATAATACCGATCTCCCGTGTACGCTCGGAAATGGACATGATCATGGTATTGGTGATTCCCAGAGCCGCCACAAACAGGGAGATGGCTCCCAGTCCTCCCAGCATCATCTGCTTTTGCCGGGCCTCCTTTTCCATCGGCTCCCGGATGCTCTCCATGGAATAGGTGGAAAACTGCATTTTCCGGATCGTCTTTTCCACCTCTTTCACCTTGGTAATGTCGGAAACTTTAACCAGCACCGTCTTGAATTCCCCATCGGATTTTCCCGGCGTTTTCAGTTCCTCCACCAGGCTTTGCAGATCTGACAGGTTCAGGGCAAGGCCGTAGGAAGTCTCCATTCCCTTTGCGTTGTCCTCCTTCAAGACGCCCGCAGGCTGGAACTGTTTGCGGATGACTTTGTTGTCGGATTCAATCTCAATGGTGATTGGGGTGGCCCCGGCATCGAAATAGGGGTCCGGCACGTTGATGGGATTTCCCTGGTCGTCAAATCCTCCGCTCCATCGATCCACCGTATTGCTGCCCTCCGGCCGGTAACTGTCGGAAAAGTTATAGGCCACGTACTGCCCTGCCAGAAATTCTCCGGGGCGGGTGATTCCCGTCCCGGACAGCCGCTTGTAGCCCATCCGCTCCATTTCCCTGGCATCGATTGCCGCCACCGTAGCCCAGGATGCCTGATACCGGTCATTGGGTCCGGCATAAAGCCGGACCGTGAAATTATAGTCGTCATCCAGGGAAATTTTTGGTGTCACTGCCACCACATCGTCCAGTCCTTTCATGGCGGCAATGGCTTTCTGGTCCAGTTTTTCTTTCTTTGCCCCGCTCTGCTTGGGAGAAACCGTGATAATGGTCAGGTCTCCCATTTCCGCCAGCATTTTTTTCTGAGATTCTGCTGTCCCGATGCCAATGGAAACCATGATGACAATGGAACAGCAGCCAATCAACACGCCCAACAGCGTCAGCAGCGTCCGGGACTTGCGCCGGAGCAGATTCTGCACACACATCCGGAAAATATCTTCCCGTCTCATGGCGTTGTCTCCTCCTCATCCTGGTGCTCCGTTCCCAGATACTCCTGGTTCTGGGGAAGGTCCCATTCCTCCCATGTTTCCTCCGGATTCAGCTGTGCCTTCCGTGCCTTTCGTCTGCGAAGCAGGAGGAAGACAATGGCGCCGGTCAGCAGCACCGCCCCAGCCGCCGCAAAAGGCCACACCCCCGGCCCGGACTTTGGTTCTTCTGCGAGATAGTCCATATCGTCCCCCTCCATCACAGGAGAGTCCTGAACGTCCAGTGAAAGCGGAAACGTCAGGGTATGGATTTCCTGTCCGGCGTCTTCATACTGGATTTTCAGGGTGATGTCTGTCTTTCCTGCCGTCTGCGGCGTGAACACAAAACCGATGCTTCCGCTTTTGCCCGGTTCAAAATTGCCCAGGTACTGAACTTTGGCAGCGGAGTCTACCTCACCATCCAGCTCGGCTTCCACATTGCTTACATCCGCCTTCCCCTTGTTCACATAGGAAAGAGAAATCATGGTCTCTTCTCCGGCATAGACCGCCTCGGGAAGGGTGGGCTGATTCACCTGGAACCGGTCCGGCTGAATTACCGGAATCGACAGCCGGATTTCCCCATTGGCGGTGCCCCGGCGGCTACCGTCCACATATTCATATTTACAGGTGATCCCGATGGTCTGCGCTCCGGTTTTGGCCCCGGTCACCGCCTGCATATTTACCGTCTGCTCTTCCTGCTTGTTGGAGGCGATTTTATTGTAGAAAAAGGTATTGCTGCTGCCGTCAATGGTAAAGTTGTCTCCCCCGTCAACGGTTACCACGATGTTCTCCACCGCCAGCTTTCCCGTGTTCAGCAGGGTAAAAGCCAGAGAGAACTTTCCGCCGGCAGGCACAGGATTGCCGCCGTAGTTGTAGCCGCTGACCACCAGATTGGGCACGGAGCTGTCCATCTGGACGCCTCCGCCGCCATAGGAAATGGTGGGTTCCGGAGGAACGTATTCCACCGCTTCCACAACGGTGACCTCCAGCGTGTTGAAGGGCTCCCGGGTTTGCTTATATCCTGCCAAAAACCGGAGGGATTTGCCCACACCCGTATACACCAGGTCAGTAAAGGTCACATCATAGGTAAGCATCTCCGTTTCCTTGGATGTCACATCCACAGAAACCGTCCCTCCGGAAAAGCTGTCCACCAGCCGGGTGATATCCAGATTTTCCTTTCCGCCGATCTGGCGCAGAGTTGCGTCGGGATGCTTCACAGAAACCGTGATGGTGACCTTGCCGTCTTTTTTGATTTCAGAGGTGGACACACGGTAACCGGTCAGCACCGGCGGATTTCCCGCTACCGGATCCTGTCCCCCATCCGGGCCCGGCGTGGTCTGGGGCGGAGTCGTCTGAGGCGGGGTGGTCGGCACCGGGGTGGTGGCGGGGGTTGTGACAACCGGTGTGGTCTGCACCGGCTCGGTCTGGGTTTTGGGCGGCTCCGTGGGCCGGTCCGGCTGGGTGGTTTCCGGGGCAGCGGTTTCCACCGCCCCGTCGGTTCCGGTGATAGATTCCGCCGTGACCACTGCCGAAGGTTCCGCCGGAGCTCCCTCTTCTGCAAAGACCTGGGCAGGAAGCACCGGCAGCAGCAAGCACAGGATTAGGCAAATACAAACAAATTTCTTTCCGGACATGGTTCTTACCTCACATTCTTCAATTTCAGTTTTCCTTTTTCGGTGAGTGCGTCGCTGACGATCTCCCCGTCGATCAGCTTTACAATCCGGTGGGCGTAAGCCGCCATCTCCGGGTCATGGGTTACCAGAATGATGGTCTGGTGGAACTGTTCTGCAAAATCGCAGATCATCTGCATAATCTCCACCGTGGTGGCAGAGTCCAGGTTGCCAGTTGGCTCGTCCGCAAATACCACCTCCGGCCGGGTAACAAAGGCCCGGGCAATTCCCGCCCGCTGCTGCTGTCCGCCGGACATCTGAGAGGGAAAATGATCCAGCCGGTGGGACAGTCCCACCCGCTTCAGCATCTCCCGGGCAATGGCCTCCCGTCTGGCCTTGGGCACTCCCCGGAACATCAGGGGCATTGCCACATTCTCCGTGGCAGTCAGGTTGGGCAGCAGGTTATAGGCCTGAAATACAAAACCGATGTGTTTCTGACGGAAAGCCGCCAGTTTCTCCTCCTCCAATTTGGAGATGGGCACCCCGCCGATATAAACGCATCCCCGGGTGGGCTTTTCCATGCCTGCCAGCTGGTTCAGCAGCGTGCTTTTCCCGGAGCCGGAGGTGCCGAAAATACAGCAGATTTCCCCCCGGTTGACGTTCAGATTGATCCGCTTCAGAGCAACCACGGTTTCATCCTCCAGGGGATATTCCTTGCGGATATTTTTCACTTCAATAATGGGCTGTTGTCTGGCACACTTTTCCATGGCAGCGCCTCCTTTGCTGGTGACAACAGCATACACCTTCCACCTTAATTCCCCGTTTAGGCAACCTTAAGATCTGGAAAGGTTCCAGTTTTCTGCCAAAAGATGCAAAAAAAGTCAGGCAAATTGTTGCC
>DVKV01000155.1 GCA_018715835.1 Candidatus Faecousia intestinavium
GGTCTTGCCGGTCTGGCGGTCACCGATGATCAGTTCCCGCTGGCCCCGGCCGATGGGGATCATGCTGTCCACGGCCAGAATACCGGTCTCCATGGGGGTGTCCACCGGAGAGCGGTCCATAATGGCGGGAGCCGGGGACTCCACCTGCCGGTAGGCCCGGACCGTCAGCGGATGGCCGTCCAGAGGCCGTCCGATGGGGTCCACCACCCGGCCCAGCAGCTCCTTGCCCACGCCGATGTCGGCCACCCGGCCGGTGCCCTGAACCCGGGAACCGGGCCGGACGCTGGCGCCCCGGCTGAGCAGAGCGGCGCCCACTCCTTCCAGGCTGGTGTCCAGGGCGATGCCGTACACATCGTTTTCAAACCGGAGCAGCTCGCCGTATTGGGCGTGGGAAAGACCGGAAATCCGCACAATGCCGTCGGCGCAGCTGAACACGGTGCCGTATTCATAGCTGATCATCTCCGGCTGGAAATCCTGGAGCTTTTCCTTCAAAAAGGTTCCCAGGGAACCCTGACTAAAATCCAGCATAGGCTACCTCCTGATCAGGCAAGCCGGTGCTGCATATTGCTCAGCTGAGCCCGGTAGCTGAAATCGTAGACCTTTCCCTCCACCAGGGCGGAGAAGCCGCCCACCAGGGCCGGGTCCACCTCCACGGTGAGGTCCAGATGGCAGGCCAGCAGATTTTCCAGCTGCTCCCGGATCTGGGCCAGGGCGGTATCGTCACAGGGCTGGGCAACCTTCAGCACGCCGGTGCGGGTGCCCTGCTTCTGCGCGTGGTTGAGCAGATTCTGATGAATGTCCGCGTCGAAGCGGAGAATCCGCCCGGCCATATCCACCGCCAGATCGGCCAGATCTCCTTTTGCCTGGTCCAGGGCCCGGAGCTTTTCCTCCTGGGCGTCGGTCTTGGCCTGGCTGACAATGGAGGCCGCCTGCTCCTGGGCCTGGGACAGGTACTGATCAACGGTAGCCTGGGCTTCCCGGCGGCCGTCAGAGAGCATCTGATCACAGGTGTTCTTCACATCGGCCAGCTGGCTGTCGTACTGGTTCTTCAGCTCCTGGGCCTGGGCCTTCAGCTCTTCGGCCTCCCGGAGCTGTCCGGCAATCCGGGCCTCCCGGGCCGCCATAAAAGCCACCACAGGCTTCCACACCAGCACCCGCAGCAGCACATACAGCACGCCGATGTTCACCAGGTGGATGGCAATATCAATGGGATAGAGTTCCATCGTGTACCCTCCCCGTCCTTACATGGTGAAAGCGATAATCAGAGCCGTAACGAAGCCGTAGATGGCGCAGGACTCGGTCAGAGCCAGACCCAGCAGCAGCGTGGAGCTGATCTTGCCGGAAGCTTCCGGCTGACGGGCAGTGGCGTCGGCAGCCTTGCCGGTGGCAAGACCCATGGCAAGACCGGCAAAGGCACAGGGCAGCAGGGCCAGAGCGGCGGCAATCGCAATAATTCCGTTTTCCATAACACAGTTCCTCCTGAAAATGTAAGAATCGTTTGAATTATTCCACGGCTTCCCCGATGAAGGTCAGGGTCAGCGTGATGAAAATGTAGGTCTGAATCAGCGGGTGGAACACGTTGAAGTAAAGTCCCAGCACGCTGGGGAAACCGATGGCGGCATTGCCCAGGGCCATATACAGCAGGTCCATGACGATCATGCCGCCCAGCATGTTGCCGAACAGACGGCAGGCCAGAGATACAGGCACCGCCAGGTCGGAGACCACCTTGATGGGGAAAACCACCGGGGTGGGCTTTGCCATGGACGAAATCCGGCCGGCAACACCCTTTTTCTTGATGCCGTAGTAGTTAATGAGCACAAAGGTCACCAGGGCCATGGAGAAGGTCATGGTGATGTCCGAGGTAGGCGCCCGGACGCCCAGCAGCTCCACGGCGGCGCAGCTGACCATCAGCACGCCCACAGTGAAGATGTACGAGCTCAGGCAGTCCCCCAGATCTCCCACACTGGAGTGGGTGAAATTGCACACCGTCTCCACAATCAGCTCCAGCACATTCTGGACGCCCTTGGGTTCGTCGGTCATTCTGGGAACCACCAGAACCCGGATGGCCACAGCCAGCACCGCAACCACCGCCACAATGGCCCAGGTTACCAGCACCGTGGCGCTGATGGTCACGCCCCCCAGGGAAATCCGTTCCGCCCAGATATCCACGGTGAACTCCTCCGCCGGGACGCTGCCGAAGATCAGCTGCAGCAGCTTCTCCGCCAGGGTCCAGATACCCGCCAGGAACAGCACCGTGGGCCACAGAACCTTTTTTCGCTTTTTACCGGAGTTTTCCTCCGCCGGTGGGGCGGTCAGCACGGACTTGCGCCAGAACCAGCCGCCCAGGGTCATGCCGGCGCCAAGGGCCAAAAGCACATAGTCCAACAATGATATCAATCCTCCTTATGATCTTGCTTCTGTTTTCGGCTCAGTGCCACCCGGATCAGGGCTCCGCCGATCAGCACCACGCACATGGCGCTGCCGCAGGCAATGAGCTGATGGGACCGCACCGCAGCGCACAGGAGCAGTCCTGCCAGGGGACAGAAAAACTGCACCACAAACGGCCACACGGCGATCCGGCCGGAACCCAGGGATGCGGTGCCACGAATCAGCAGATACAGCTGCACCCCACCGAACAAAAGTCCCAGCAAAATACCAATCACGCCATCAACTCCTCTCCCGCCAATTGGAGATGTATCCAATCCGACGTTCTGTATTTCCCTGTGTTATAGCACTTTCCTCCGGCTTCGTCAATCGAATTTCTTTATTATAAGGAAGAATCTGAGAATTTCACAAATC
>DVKV01000156.1 GCA_018715835.1 Candidatus Faecousia intestinavium
CAACAAGAAAGAGGAGAGGAAAAAATGAAAAAGATGAATTAGAATCGTTTGTCTGTATGATACCCCAAAGATGTTAAAGAAGAAAGGGGAAAAGTATTAAGCTGGTATGAAGTTTTGTGACGAAAAATGGTAAATGACTGCACTTAAATTATCGAATTGCAATAAATAATTATTGACTTTCAATAATATCCATGTTATTCTTTGGAAAAACAGGAGGTGATCCATATGACGGTTCAGCGCTCGGCAAAAGCCACCCGTCTGTTCGGATGGCTGCTGGCAGCGGCGGTGGCAGGGCTGTGTCTGGGGCTTTATCCGCTGCTTGAGTGGTATCAGACCCTGCGGCCTCTGGGTTTGCACGCCGCGGCGGCCATTTTCTTCGGGTATTACCTGTGCGTTCCGGCGGTGCTGACGGCTCTTTGGAATATGGACCGGCTGCTGGGGAACATTCTCCGGGGACGGGTGTTCGTGGAGGAAAATGTCCGGCGGATCGGAAGGGTCTGCTGGTGCTGCGCCGTGGTGGCGGTGATCAGCCTGGCGGCGGGATGGTTTTATCAGCCCCTGCTGTTTCTCACGGCCATCATGGCTTTCCTGTCTCTGACGGTGAGCGTGGTCCGCAGCGTCATGGGAGCGGCGGTGCGGATGCGGGAAGAAAACGACCTGACGGTGTGAGGGATGCTATGGCGATTGTGGTGCAACTGGACAGAATGCTGGCCCTGCGGAAAATGACTTCCCTGGAGCTGGCGGAGCGGGTGGGGATCACCCAGGCCAACCTGTCCATTCTGAAAACCGGCAAGGCCCGGGCGGTGCGGCTGTCCACCCTGGACGCCATCTGCCGGGAGCTGAAGTGTCAGCCCGGGGATCTGCTGGCCTACGTGGAGGAGGAAACCCTGTGAAAAAACCATACTGGGGATTTCTGGCGGTGCAGCTGGCTCTGCCGGCGGTGATGGGAGTGGGATGGCTGACCGGGCGAACCCTGGTGCTCTATACCTGGGCGTATGTCCTGATTCTGGGGGCGGCTTCCCTGCCCTTGACGGCGGCCATCCGGAAGGCCCCGGGGGCCACCGGCGGGGGCCGGTGCCTGCTGGCGGCGCTGACTCAGGGCCTGTGTCTGCTGACCAATGATGGGGGCTCCTGGGCGATGGCCGGGGCGGTGCTGTCGGCGGTCTGCGGCTGGCTGATTCTGGCCGCCGGCCCCTCCCGCCGGAGCAAAACCGCAGCGGGTGTGCTGGGAGGTCTGTTGTCCCTGGCACTGGCGGGATTGCTGGCGCTGCGGCTGTTTACCGGGGTTATGACCCGGGAAACCACCCTGGGTCAATGGGACAGCCCGGCGGGAACCCGGACGGCCACCGTCACCGCTCTGGACCAGGGGGCACTGGGGGGCAGCACCGACGCCTGGGTCCGGGACAACGACACCGCCTGGCCTCTGGGCCTGGGAACCCTGGCCCGGTGCCGCCGGGTGTACCGGGGCGGCTGGGGGGACGGGCAGGCGCTGACGGTGCAGTGGCTGGACGAGAATACCCTGGAGCTGAACGGAAAGCAGATGAGCGTTGATATAGAGAGCGTGGACTGGCTGGAACGGGTGGAGCGGCGGCTGGAGATTTCCCTCCCCTGCGGGCTGGTGGAGCAGGCGTGGGACTCCCATGGAGGGTTCCACGGGGATGGGGAGACGCTGGCGGTGATCGCCACGGAGCTGACCCGGCCCCAGGGGCAGTACTGGCATTCCCTGCCCTTGACGGACAATCTGAAAACCCTCCTGTCCAGATCCGGGCTGGAGGGGATGGAGGTGATGGCACAGACGGTGCCGGGAATAGAGCACGGCTTCTACTATTTCCGGGACCGGCACAGCGAGAGTCAGGACCCGGCCTCCGATGACGGAATTCTGGACCGATACTCCTATAATCTGACCCTGGCCGTCTATGACAGCGGTACGGGAACCCTGTACGTCTGGCTGCTGGATACATAATGAAAAATGACAAAACTGTCGGGAACGTCCGGGACGGACGGTTTCCGGCAGTTTTTTAAGAAATATGAACCGATAAAAAGATACCGAAAAAGGCGAAAAATGTGTTTACAATCTGTTCAGTTTGTGTTAAACTATATCCGGTGGAAGTTGGGGTTGTCCCCAATGACTGCCAATAAGCCTTGAAAAAGCGGCTTCTGCCGCATACTTTTCTATATGTTATAGGAGGCAATTAACATGGCAAACGTCGATTTAACCAAGTATGGCATTACCGGCACCACCGAGATTGTCCATAACCCTTCCTACGAGACTCTGTTTGCTGAGGAAACCAGGCCCGAACTGACCGGCTATGAAGTCGGTACCGTCACCGAGCTGGGCGCCGTCAACGTCATGACCGGCATCTACACCGGCCGGTCCCCCAAAGACAAGTTCATTGTCATGGACGAGAACTCCAAGGACACCGTGTGGTGGACCTCCGACGAGTTCAAGAACGACAACAAGCCCGCTTCCCAGGAAGCCTGGAAGGCCTGCAAGGAAAAGGCCATCAAGGAGCTGTCCAACAAGAAGCTGTACGTGATGGACGTGTTCTGCGGCACCAACAAGGACACCCGCATGGCCATCCGGTTCATCATGGAAGTGGCATGGCAGGCACACTTTGTCAAGAACATGTTCATCCAGCCCACCGAAGAGGAACTGGCCAACTTCGAGCCTGACTTCATCTCCTACAACGCCTCCAAGGCCAAGGTGGACAACTACAAGGAACTGGGTCTGAACTCCGAGACCGCCGCCATCTTCAACATCACCTCCCGGGAGCAG
>DVKV01000157.1 GCA_018715835.1 Candidatus Faecousia intestinavium
CAGCTGCAGCAGCATATCCTTCAGCTTTTCCGGCACAGGCAATCCAATGATCGCGCTGTTCTCCAGGATGCTCAGGCCCTCATTCGACAAATAGAAGAAAATCACCGCAGTGCGGATGGCGGACCCATTCCCGATCACCTGGGTGTCCACGATGTTGGCAAGCCCCACAAGGATGAAGATACAGGCTTTCTTAGCGATGCCTTTAAACCCGATCTCCGAGGAAAGCTCCCTGCGCACTCCCGCGGCCAGAAGACCGGTAAAATAATCCAGCACCACAAAGACGATCAGCGCGTAGAGGAACCCGTCAAACCCTCCCCAGAACCAGCCAAGGAACCCTCCAAAAGCCGCAAACGCAAGTTCAATTTTGTCGATCACATTCTGCATAACATGCTCCTTTCCACCCATATCCGGGCAATAAAACAGGACGGCTGGTTCCCCAGTCCGCCCATGGTTGGTATCTATCTCAACACAGCGTATGCTGTGGTATTTTATTCTCTTTACACGATGCACATGCCGCGTATCCCCCCGCTCCAGGGGCGCATATCCCCGTATACAGACTTTATTGCACAAACATACCGCTTAAGGTTTGTGCGGTTTATGGTACAGATTTCAGTTGCTATTCCAGCCGGATAGAGTGATAAATACAATCACAAAAAGCCGCGGGCGGAAAGGAGGAAAACATGATTACGCCTAAGCAACTGAAAGCCATCGACATTACCTATTTCACCATCCTTGCTTCAGGCAGCTTTACCGTGACGCTCCAGTCCAGAAACACCGGCCACTGTTGGCACATTCTTTTCCAGGAATACCCTCATTTTAAAAGCTGCCTCATCTACCATACCCACCACAAAGGAAGCCCTTACCATAGGCACGGCCACAGCCCTTCGCTTCCCGGATGTATCCGTCAGATAAAGCGCCACGATGCCTACTGGCTCAGCAGGCAGAAAAGTACCCCGAAACCGATTCAAACAAACAGCAGGAGGTAAGCGCATGAAACAGAAAAATATCAAGGTTGCATACACCAGCCGCATCGTAAGCGGCTCCTACACACAGGTACCGAAGATCCAGATGGAAGGGAAATGGCTGGAAGAACTGGGCTTTTCCATCGGCAGCACCATGGTAGTGGAATACGGGGAAGGCTCCCTGCATATCCGCCCCATGACGGCAGAAGAACTGGCAGACCGCCGCAGAGCCGGGCTGGAAAAGGAACTCGCAGCCAAATCCACCGCCATACGAAGGCTCCAGAAAGACCTTCTGGAAGACTCCCGGAGACTTTCCCATGTAGCCGAGTCCAATCCCGGATACAGCTCCCCATCCAAGAAATCTTCCCGCTGATCCCCGCTCACGCCTCCGTCAGCGTGTAGGTAATCTTCATGGTCTTATCCACGGTTTTTATTACCGCTGACGAGAGGTTATTGACAGAGGCCAAAAATGGTGTCAGGAGATAGGCTGTCCGGTATTCTTTGCCGTAGCTGCCGCCCCAGCCGATCAGGAAATTCTTATACTGGAATAACGGAGTGGCCGCATTGTTGAGCCTTGCGCTTCCCTGTGTATGGATTACTGTATCGTCTGACGTGATCTGGAAATCCCCGCCTACGATCAGGTCCCCGATCAGTGTCAGATACAGCTCGCAGGTGCCGGCCTCACAGAGGGGCTTCCACTTGGAAGTAAACCCGAACTCGATCAGGGACACGTCCGTGGAGTTGGCCAGATTGATCTTGTAGATCCCTTTCTTGTTATCGGCCGGCACATACAGATACCCATTCCGGACACAGCATTTCACATACCGTTCCGGGAAGGAGCCAAGCTCCCGGTTTCCCACATCCATCAGACAGGCGTTGGACAGCGTCCACTGGCCTTCTGTGAAAGAATAATCGGTCTTTGATATCTTCACCCACAGCATCGAGGCATCACCGGAAGAATTGCCCTCATTGGAAAATCCATACCAATAGCCGTCCTGCCCGTCCATGAATTCCCCGTACTTCGTATAATCCCCCAAAAACTCAAAGGTGGCCGTTTGCAACGCCTGATCCTCCAGCACCGTATAGGTGGAGTCATCCAGCTTCTCATTCAGCCCAATCGAAAAAATGGGGAGCCGCAGCTTCCGGATACGAACACTGGCATTCTCATAGGTGATGGAATAAAGCAGGTCATTCTCAAAATCCATCTCTGCCGCCTCAAAAAGCACCATTTTGCTGGCATCCGAAAGGCTCCCGATATCCGCCGCTTTCAGCTGCAGGAACGTGCTGGCATCCGCCACCAGGCTGCCGTATCCGTTTTGTCCGCCCAGGGCGCTGGTCAGGGCCACCGCCGCGATAGTACCGTTCCCCTGGCTTGGTGTAAACTCCCAGACAAACTTATACCCATCCTCCAGCGCCATGCTCTCCGTCAGGTTCAGGCTGCCCCTTGCCAGGTTGGACGTAGAATTGACATCGTTCGACGCATATGCCACCGGCAGGTTATCTGACATCGCGTAAATGTTTGCCGCGTCCTCCGTCAACGCTTTGGAGAACAGCAGGATGCCGCCGATCATGTTGGGGCAGATCGGCAGCAGGTTCCCATTCCATAAAACCGCAGAATCATACTGCCCGGTGGCGGCATAAAAGATTCCCATTGGATTCAGGCCCAGGATATTGTTCACGGATTCCGTGATCATATTTTCTTCTGTGACGGTCTCCACGGCTCCCGTAGCCGCATCCGTCAGCTCAATCGTCATGACACCTTTCAAAACCATCCTCATTCCTCCCATTATTCTTTGCCGGATCCGGACAGTGTTACCGGATGGCAAAACGCCCCGATTGCCGGTCTTGCCGTCAGCCTATCCGAATAACTTCTCTGCACCAGTTCCATAGTCTCCATTGACATTTCATCCGTATAACCTTTCACCTGCAGGCCGCCGCCAATCGCAAAGAAGCCTGTGCTTTCCTCAATAGTGATCTTCCCGTCCCATGCCGCTGCAGCTGCCATGGCCTGCCCGCTGATAGAAGCAATGCAATCCCCGATGCCTACCGTGCCGGAGCCATTTTCCATCCGCAGGTATACGTTGAAGATATTCGTGATGTTCGCCACAACATTCTCAATCGGGTAATACAAGGACAGGATATGCTTCCCGCTGTGCCAGGTCTCCACCGGATGATGCAGAAGGATCTCCGTGTCGTTCAGTTCAAAGGTCACATAGCAGACCGCCTTCCCATCCTCCATCCAGGTGACCGGCAGGCTCACATCTACAGAAATGTCCGCGGTATCTGTCGGCAGGGAAGCATCCTCGGTTCCGATTGTTTCTCCCGTGTCGGCATCCGTCACCCCATCATCCGAAGCTGTGCCGCTTCCGCCAGTAGATGAGGGGAATGGTACGACAATCGTCCCCGTGGCGTTTGCCGTCATTTCTATAGGCTCTGCAGCCGCGTCCACCACCACCTGCCCGAAGAACTGC
>DVKV01000010.1 GCA_018715835.1 Candidatus Faecousia intestinavium
AGCAGCATCCGGGATATCCGGTGTGGACATATGGTCCTGATTTTCTCCAAAACAGTAGCCCACCGCAGCGCTCTGATAACCCAGGCTGAACAGATCCTGGAACGGCGCACAGCTCTGGGGATTGGTGTGATGGTAGCCGGTCACCAGAGGTACATCCTCCAGTCGGTTCATCACCTTGTAGGCTCCTACCGTCACGGCATGGAAGTCCTCCATGAAATTCTTCAGCAGATCCTGGTTTTTCCCTACCTGCATCATGCAGTCCATGTACAGCGCCGGCACACCGGTTTCATCGTAAAAATCCCGGATCATCGGGCAGATGGTCATATGGGCAGGGCCGTGGAAGCTGAGGTAAACCTGGCGCTTGAAGCCCAGACGCAGCAGGCTTCGGGCAATGGCGCCCAGATAATCAATGCCCTGGCGAACAGTCACCTGGACCGTTCCCCGTCCGGACGCAGTGGCGCCGGCGTAAAAGTAAGGCAGTCCGGTCAGCACCAGGCCGTCGCAGGCCTCGGCCATCCGCAGGCAGTACGCCTCGGAAATCACGGTTTCACAGTCCAGCGGAAACCCGCCGTGCATCTCGGTGGTTCCCACCGGGACGATGATGATGTCATTCCGGCTCAGGTAGTCCTGAACCTCACTGTTGAGCATTTTGCCCAGAATTCGGGTACGCATTTCCATTTCAAATCCCTCCGGAAATTCTGTCCCGGCGGCAGGGTAATTTCCTGCCGCCGGGGATCATTCTCATTTATTACTGTTTTGCCTTCTTAGCGGCGGCAAAAGCGGCCATCTTCTCCCGAATGGCGGGGGTGATGTTCCAGACAAACTTGAACGCAGCCCAGGAACCCAGGCAGAACACGGCGGGAATCAGCACGCACAGCACCTTGATGCCCGTGAGCACGCCGGCAGTCTGTACACCGCCTGCATTGGCCAGAGCCGTGTCGTATCCGATCCAGCCCAGAGCCAGAACAGCGGCGGAGTTGCCCACAGTCTGACCGATCCGGCGGCACAGGTTGAAGGTGCCGTAGATGGACCCCTCGGTGCGCTTGCCGGTGAGATACTCATTGTAGTCGATGGCCTCGCCGACCATGCCCCACTGCATCAGGATGGACACACTCATGAAGCAGGACGCCAGGCTGGCCCAGACCATGTGTACATAGGGGTTGACTGTGGTGAGCATATGAGCAGCAAACAGGCCCACGTACAGCACAGCGGAGACAATCAGGCCCTTGCGGATCATGTTCTCCAGGCCAATCTTCTTGGCGATTTTGGGCGCCACAGCCAGGGTCACAATGCTCAGGGGCATGGAGACCACGGTGGCGGAGGCAGCCAGGCCGATGTTGCCCAGAACATCAGCATACATATAGGAGCCCAGAGTGGAGGCCACATACTGGCTGGTGCAGATAAAAATGCCGTGCAGGCACAGTGCCAGGAAAGCCCGGTTCTTCCGGAACACATTCAAAATGTCGGTGAACTTGATGTTGTCGGCGTCACTGCTCTGATTTTCCACCACATTCCGCTCTTCCGTCAGGAAGTAGTGACCCAGGCAGAAGACACCGCCGATCAGGGCGCACACCGTAGCGCCGATGCTGTAGCTGGTGGGATTGGTATCACCGAAGGTGGTCAGGATAATGGGGAAAATCATGGACGGCAGAATGTTGCCGATGATGGAGCCGAATCCACGAGCGGAAGACAGCGCAGCCCGCTCTTCGTCAGTGTCGGACATGGCAGACAGCAGAGAGCCCATGGGGATGTTGAACATGGTGTAGCAGGCTTCATACAGAATCTTGCAGATGAACAGCGCCGCCACCATGGCAGTGCCCTGCAGCATGGTGGGAACCGTCCACAGAGCAATAAAGGTCACAACCAGCATGGGGGTAGCCCGGAGCAGCCAGGGACGGAATTTGCCCTGGGGATGATGCTTCTTGGCAAACATCTTGTCCATCAGAGCGCCCATCATGGGGTCGTTTACCGCATCCCAGATGTTCCAGATTGCCAGCAGGGTTGCCAGGATCACCGTGTTGACCTGCAGGATATTGGTGCAGTACCGGGTAAAGTAGGTGCCCATCAAGCCAAATGTCATGCAGCCTGCCAAGTCACCCAGACCGTAGCCGACTTTGTGCTTCAGGGTCAGCGCTTTTTTGTTTGATGCCATAACGTAGATTCTCCTTTTCCGTGAGCAGCGCCCACATTTCTCTGCGAACAGCATAGCAAATTCCAACTGCAAAATAAATTGCAATTCCCCTGAAATTCTTGCATATCTGGCAAACTTATTGTATAATAAACACAATTTGATTCTGGAGGAATCCCCATGTCGTTAGATCCTTTGATAAAACCCAAGCGTACCTCTCCCGTTCGCGATTTCGGCGCACTCTCTTTTGGTGTACGGGACGACGTTCTGGTACGGCAGGACCCATCTGCCATATACCAGGAATTGATGATGACCACCCCCAACGCCCAAACCCATCGGGATGTCAGCTATGCCAATGACACCGTTTCCCTCCATTCCCATGAGTTTTATGAACTGCTGCTGTGCCGCAGTGACTGCTCCCTGGAGTATCTGGTGGGAACAGACCGGTACTCCCTGCAAAAGGGGGACATTATTCTCATTCGTCCCGGCGTGAGTCATCGTCCCCTGCTGCGAAAAGATTTGTCTGTCCCCTATCGGCGGGATGTATTGTGGGTCAGCACCGATCTGATGGAGGTGCTCGCCCAGATGGATGAAGAACATGCCGACGACTGGGGTGTGAACCTTCTGCGCACCAAAGGCACCCAGTGGGAGTTTTTGTGCAACCTGTTCCACGAAGGCGTTAAGGAATCGAAGCAAAAAAATCCCGGTTGGCGCTCCATGGTGCTGGGAAACACCATACAGCTGCTGACCGAATTGATGCGGGCCTGCCGGGATGGTCAGGAGCTGCTTGCCGGCAGAGAGCAAACTGCCCTTCTGGAACGAATCATGGCGTATCTGGAGGATAATTTTGCCGAGCGAATTACACTGGCAGACACCGCCAGCCATTTTTACGTCAGTGAAAGTACCATCACCCACACATTTCACAGCGAAATGGGGGTCAGCTTTTATCGCTGTCTGACCCAGCTGCGGCTGATCCATGCCAAGACGCTGATCCGGGACGGACTTCCCATGGCAGACATTGGGCAGATGGTGGGGTTCGCGGATTATTCTGCCTTCTATCGGGCCTTCAAGAAGGAATACGGGATTTCTCCAAAGCAGTTTATGCTCCAGCGTTTTCCCATGAACGCCAATTTCACCGATACCAGCAGCTCCCAGACCGGAGGCCTTCCGGCTTCGGAGCATCTCCGGGATTGATTACGCAAAAAGGGCGGCATTCAGCCGCCCTTCAGTCTGTCGAAAAACCCCTTCGGGGCTTTCCGACAGGTTTTTGAATTATTTTACTCCCAACACAGGGAAAGAAACCACACTTTTTTGACACGCTCAAGGGCGGCATTCAGCCGCCCTTTTCCTATAAGCTTTACATCGGTTCCCCGTCGGAAAGAAGGTCCCGGGTTCTGTTCAGGAAAACCAGGTAGATAATTTTCAGCACACTGGTCACCGCCACCGTGGCAACCAGAACAACCATGAGAATGGTCTGGGCCGCATACTCCATCATCATTCCGATCATCGCCCCAAAAACGGCCAGCACTCCGCCGAACAGCTCGATAACAACTTTCCAGATAAACAGAGCGCGCCATCTTTCGGCCAGCTTCCCATCCTTTTTCTCAATCAGTTCCCCATGGCCGGTGTATTCCTGATACTCCGCCACAATCTGGCTGACTCCCGACACCAGATTCAACAGGCTGACGAGCAAGCTCCCGGACAGGACGGCAATAATCCCACACACCAAAACCACAACCTGAAACATTGCGGCGGTTTTGTACCGGGGATTCCCTGCGGCAAGCTGAAACAGAACCACCGCTGTGGCCAGGGTCACACCCCGACCAAGCCATGCCACCAGGGCCAGAGAACCAACTGCCCCCAGCACTGTCACGGCCAGGCCAATGACCTGTATGATCAGCAGGTACCGCAGCCATTTGACGATCCCGGCGGTCTGTGCGCCAGGGGTGTATTTTCCGGATTCCATTGGTTCTGTCATGGGGATTCTCCTTTCTCTTCTCCTCCGCTGGAGGGCTGCATCCGGCTTTTCCGGAGGTCTTATGTTATCTTATGTTATTTGTTGTTTCCGGTGGGAATGTAAGGACGGATGGCCCCCGCCACGCTGGCAATGGGCATGGTCTGCAGCCAGACCCGTCCGGGGCCGGTCAGGACGGTGTTGAAAATGCCTTCCCCGCCCAGGAGCATATTCTTCATACCCGGAACCTGCTGGATATCCATGTCCACACCCACAGAGAACCCGGCCACATTGCCCGTATCCACCACAATTTTCTGACCGGGTTTCAGTTCATATTCCACCAACGCCCCATCAATTTCCACAAAGGCAATGCCGCTGCCGCTGAGCCGCTGGAGAATGAATCCCTCGCCGCCGAACAGTCCAGCCCCCAGCTTCCGACTGAAGTGAACGGACAGTTCCACCCCGGCCTCGGAGGCCAGGAATGCGTTTTTCTGCACGATCATCTCCTGCCCGGGGGCAATGGTCACCGGCTTGATCATCCCCGGGATGCTGGAACCAAAGGTGATCATCCCCGGACCGCCCTTGGCGGTGTAAGTGTTCTGGAACATACTCTCCCCGGAGAAGGCCCGGGAGAACATCCTCCCCAGTCCCCCGCCTCGGGTTTCCATCTGCATATTAGGGCTCATCCAAACCATGGAACCTCGTTCGGTAATCATCTGCTCCCCATTTTCCAGGTGGCAGACTACCACGGGAAAACTATCCCCCACAATTTCATATCGCATCGTCGCTGCACTCCCTTCCCGGTATCGGGTCTATCCCGCTCCAATGATATTTTATTCTAGCATATATGGTGATCATACACAAATCTTTTTTCAGGAAATTAAGAATAATTAAAATTCTGCACATAGTGTTTTATGCGAAGGCCAAAAACAGGAAGTCATAGGGATTGAGACTTGCCCGCTCCAAAGCCGCCACCCGATCATCCGGGTCCATGGCCCGCAGCCGCTTCTCGTCCAGTCCTGCCCGGGCCAGCTCCCGGCGCAGGGGCCGGAGTTCCCCATCCAGCATCCGCTCCTCCCGTGTCATTCTCCAGGCAAATAAATGAATCCCCCAATCTTTCATTGTTCCCTCTCCTTTCGTTTTTCGTATCTGGATTGTATCAAGGAAACGGTCCAAAAAAACGGGCACAATCCAGCAAATATCCAGAAAAAGCCCTCCGGATCCGTCCGTGGTTTCTTGCATTTTTCTTATTGCTATGATAATATTAATCAGAAGAAATATTTTTTCACACAAGAGAGGAGGCCCCTATGAAAAACCTGGGAAGAATCACCCTGATTTTGCTTTGCCTGCTGCTGACCGCCTGCACTCAGGAGACAGAGCAGGTGGAGTACTACTGTACCCGGCGTGTGTTTACCCGCAGCGGAATTACCAATCAAACAGATATGACCTATGACGAAGAAGGCCGCCTGCTTTCCAGTGTGACCACCGTCGATGATGTGATCGTCAACAACCTCTCTTACACATACAATGACGATGGCACCCTGGTTACCGTTACCCAGCAAACCGAAGGCGGAATCGTCACCGGAGAAAATCACCGGACTTTCGATGACCAGGGAAATGTGCTGACAGAGGTCATGATGGAGGGGGATACGGCAGTCTCCTCCTATGAGTATACCTACGATGAAAATGGCAACCTGCTGACCCAGATTCTTACCTCCGCTTATGGGCCGGAGAACTCGGTAAATACCACTACCTATACTTATGATGAAAACGGGAACAAGCTTTCCCAGGAGAACACGACCAATTACGGCGGTCAGGAACTGGTAAATCTGACCGAGTATCAATATGATGACCAAGGTCGTCTGGCCACGGAAATTCACTACTCTCAGGGGCAGATTTCCGGTACCGGCGAATATACCTATGATCCGGAAACCCGCACAGAAATATATACCTTTCTGGATGCCGCATCAACAGTTTCCACACGAATCCGCCGGGTATACGACGAGGCCGAGAATGTGCTGCTGGAAGAACAACTTGACGCCGACGACAATGTGATATCCACCGTTACGCAGACCTGGCAGGGCAGCGACGGCAGCATCTCCCAGCTGGAAGACCAATAAAAAATTCTCCCATCCAAGGATGGGAGAATTTTTTATTAAAGCAGGATTCCCGCAAAGCACTGGCCTGCCAGAATCAGGCAGATGCCCGTGGCAACCATGGCGCTCTTGCCGCCCCGGCCGGAAGTAATCCGGGCTTCCAGGGAGTGGAAGATTCGCTCCGCAATGGCAAAGACAATGCCGCCCCACAGGCCCAGCATCAGGGCATCCCGGGCATTTGCCTCTCCGGCTGCCCAGAACAGCACCCCGAAGGTCACTGCCGCCAAAACCGCTGCCACAACCCAGCAGTATTCACTCTCAGGCGCAATGCAGGCTTTCAGAGTCAGCGCCGCCACGGAAAGGGTCAGCAGCATGGGAATGTTCAGTGCGGGCATGACCACAGCAGGCTGGAGGGTTCTGCACACCATGTACACCACCATCACCACAGCCACCACAACCGCCAGCAGCAGGTTCACAATTCCAGAATGGTTCTTCATAGCATCAACCTCCCCAGGATGTGGCGCTGGACGTGGTATCCGCACCGGTTACAAAGCCCACCGCCGCATTCACGCTGCGGGCAATGGCCTTGGAGGTGACCGTGGCGCCGGTGAGGGCATCCACATTCTCCCCCACTTCCGCATCTCCCTGGGTGAACAGGAACTGGATCAGGAAATCCGTGTCCGTCAGCGCCTGAGCGCCAAGGCCCCAGGTCTCCTCCATGGAGCGAACCGTCACGCCGGTAACCGTACCGTCGTTGTCCACGCCCACCAGCATCCGGATCTCTCCGGCGTAGCCGTTGGTCACGGTTTCCACCACATAGCCGGTCTCGCCCTTGTATACCGCCGCAATGGTCTCATCCTCGCCGGTATATTCCTCCGGAGTGAAGGTGGTGCTCTCCGGGAGCATGAAGCGAATCATCTCCTGCTGTTCCGCCTGGGTAATGGAGGAGCGCAGTCCGGACAGGCCGAACCGAACGCCGCCCACAACCGCCGCTGCCACAGCCAGGGAAACCAGCCCGGTCAGAATCTGTTTTGCTTTCATAGGGCGCCTCCTTTGCTGCCGAACTGGACCGGAGGTGTAAACCGGTCCACCGCCCAGGACAGGCCGTTCATAATCAGAATGGCGTAGGTCACGCCTTCGGGGAAGAGTCCGAAATACCGGAATACCACCGTCAGCACGCCGCAGCCGATGCCGTAGACAATCTGGCCCACCGGAGTCACCGGAGAGGTAGCGTAGTCCGTGGCCATGAAAATGGCGCCCAGCATCACACCGCCGCCCATCAGGCTATAGAGCATCCAGGCCAGAGCGTTGTCGGTTTTGTGGAACACCAGGGTCAGCACCGCCACGGTTCCCAGATAAGCCAGAGGAATCCGCAGGGAGATTACCCGGCGGTACACCAGGTAGGCGCCGCCCACCAGCAGGGCCAGGGTGGACACTTCCCCGATGCAGCCGGGGATGTTACCCAGGAACATATCCGTCAGGCTCTGCTCCGGCAGAGCGGGCATCACCATGTGATGCAGCGGGGTAGCCGCCGTCACGGCGTCGGCCGTTCCCAGCAGCCCCTGAGGCTCAAAATACCGGACCAGATACACCGGGAACACCAGCATCAGCAGCGCCCGGGCCGCCAGAGCAGGGTTGAAGGCATTCTGTCCCAGACCGCCGCACATGGCCTTGACCACCAGGATGGCAAACACGCTGCCGATGGCAGCCACCCACCAGGGGGTGGTGGAGGGCAGGGTCATGGCCAGCAGCATACCGGTGACCACAGCGGAGCCATCCAGCTCCCGGTGATCCCGGATCAAAAAGCGATTGGCCGCCAGCTCCGTCACAACAGCGGTGAGAATGCACACCACCGTCACAATAGCCGCGGACACACCGAAATGAACAATGCCGAAAATCAAGGCCGGCAGCAGGGCAATGTTCACATCCCGCATAATCCGGCGGGTGGAGTCATTTCCCCGGACGTGGGGAGAAGAGGAAACAGTCAAATTCATTTTCCCGCAGCCTCCTTTACTTTGGATTTTCCCTGCCGGATGGACTCCACCAGAGGGAGTTTACCGGGGCAGGTGTAGGAGCAGCAGCCGCACTCCATGCAGTCCATCACATGGTAGTGCTTCAGTTCTTCCGTGTTATTGCGGAACCGGAACAGATACAGCGGCTGCAGGTGCATGGGGCAGACCTGCACGCACCGGCCGCAGCGGATGCAGATGGGGTTTTCCTTCTCCTGATTCCGGAACTGAGCCAGACACAGCACGGAGTTGGTGCCCTTGATGGTCACTGTGGACAAATCTTCCTGGGCAAAGCCCATCATGGGGCCGCCGCAGACCACCTTCCACACGTCCTCGGTCAGGCCGCCGGCGGCGTCAATCAATTCCTGATAAGAGGTGCCGATCCGGCACAGCACGTTCCGGGGGCTGCGCACGGCCTCGCCGGTCACGGTGACGATCCGGTCCGTCACCGCCTTGCCCTGGCACACAGCCCGGTAGACGGCATAGTAAGTAGCGGCGTTGAACACGGCGCAATGCACCGCAGACGGCAGCTGGCCGGAGGGCACCTGCCGTCCGGTGACAGACTGAATCAGCTGCTTCTCCGCACCCTGGGGGTAACGGGTGGGCAGCACCATCAGTTCAATGTCGGTAGCCTTATCCAGCTTCTCTTTCAGCACGGAGATGGCGGTTTTCTTGTTGTCCTCGATGGCCAGCACCGTCCGGCTGGGGGTCAGCAGCTGGGCCACAATCCGGATGCCCTCCAGCACCTCGGCGGGGCTGGTCCGCAGCAGGATGTCGTCGGCGGTGATATAGGGCTCACACTCACAGGCATTGACAATCAGGGTGTCAATTTTGCCCAGATTGGTCAGAGCCTTCATGTTGGAGGGGAAGGCCGCGCCGCCATGGCCTACCACGCCCGCTTCCCGGATGATGGCCAAAATGGTGTCCGTGTCCAGCTGGGAATAATCCGGATGGGGCACCAAAGTGGTGTCCGGGGTGTCCAGGCCGTCGTTTTCAATCACCACGGACAGGATGTCCCGTCCGCTGGGGTGCCGCCGGGGCTCGATGGCAATGACCTTGCCGGAGACAGAGGCATGTACCGGAACGCACAGGCCCTGGCCGTCACCCACTTTCTGCCCCAGCTTTACCTGGTCGCCTACCTGCACCAGGGGGGTGCAGGGCGCACCGATGTGCTGCTGCATGGGAATGGTTACCACCTTGGGCTGGAAAGCCGTATCCAGCTGGGCGCTGGAAGACAGCTCCTTCCGGTCCGCCGGGTGGAGTCCGCCCCAAAAAAGACGTTTCATAGATTCACCTTCTTACAAAGTTCAAGTTCGGATATAGTCCTGGAATCCAGGACTGTAGGTTATGCTTCCATCCAGGCCCACCCACAGGGCCAGGGCGCCGGTCTGGTCCAGCAGCGCTTGTCCCTGTTCCTGATCCATCAGAAACAGTGCCGTGGACAAGCAGTCCGCCAGGCCGGAATCCGGGCAGATGATGGTCACCGCCCGCCAGTATCCGGCCGGCATCCGGGTGTCCGGATCAATGATGTGGTGGTAGCGTACGCCGTCCACCAGATAATAACGCTGGTAATCGCCGCTGGTCACCACGCTGCCGTTGGTGATGTTCAGGGTGTGCAGGTATGCCTCGTCCCCATCCGGAGACTGGATGCCAACCACCCAATCCGCCCCGCTGGGCTTGGGCCCGGTAGCGCAGACATTTCCGCCCACACTGACCAGCAGGCCTTCCGGCGCCGATTTGCACACCTGCTCCACCGACCAGCCCTTGGCCACCGCACCCACGTCCAACCGCATCTGAGGGTCGGCCAGGAACACCGTTCCCGCCGCCTCGTCCAGAATCACGTTGTCCATGTCGCAGTGCTGGGAAGCATCCAGCAGCGCCTGCTCCTCCGGCAGCGCAGCCTGGTCAGGGTAGGTTACCGCCTGCTCCCGGGCATCGTGCCACAGGGCCAGAACGCTGCCCATGGCCACGTTGACCTTGCCGCCGGTGAGGGTGTAGTATTCTTTGCAGTCCTTCAACAGTTCCAGAATCCGGCTGTCCACTTTTACCGGGGCAATCCCCGCCTGATCGTTTACCGTTTTCAGGTTGGACACCCCATCGTATTCGTTGTAAATGTCGAACAGCTGGTGATATTCCAGCAGTTCATCATGGAGTGCCTGGGCCTGCTCCTGAAACGCTTCCTCCGATTCGGCGTAGCCCAGAATGGTGGTTACCGTATCGAACAGGGTCAGGAACGTGGCCTGGTACTGCTTGGGCCCCTGGGACGCCGCCGGAGCGGCGCAGCCGGTGAAAAGGCCCAGGGCGCACAGCAGGGCAATCAGCGTACGGCGCATAGAATCAAGCCGCCGCCTTGGCGATCAGGCCCAGGAAACCGCCCACGGAGATGGTCACGGAGGTAGCCAGGTCCGCCTCGGTTACCTTGCTGCTCTCATCCACGGCAATGCCCGCCACCTCAGCGGCAGTCTTGCCGGTCACATAGGCAGCGAAGGAAGCCGCCTGCTCGTTCCACTCGTAAGTACTGCCGGCGTAGGCCTTCATGCCGTAAGCCTCACCCAGTTCGTTCTTGGTCTGGGGCGCGGCGGTCAGGTCGGTGGTGATGGTGCCGGTGGCATCGAAGTTCACCTTGGCCTGCAGGCCGTCCAGGATGCAGCTGGTGATGGTTTCACCGTTCAGGGTCAGGGCAACCACATTCACATCCAGCTGAGCCAGTCCGTCTGCGTCCGCCTGGGCATTGGTGCTGCTGCCCAGGCCGTTCATGGTGGTCAGGACCAGCTTGTCCCCGCTCTGGGCGCCCAGGTCAGAGGCATTGTTCACAGCCTTCACGATGGCATCCACATAGCTGCCGATGGAGATGGTGGCAACCGCTGCCAGATCGGCGTCCGCAGCCTTGCCGGATTCATTCACCGCACCCTCTGCCAGTTCCTGAGCGGTCTTGCCCACGGCGTAATCCGCCACGGCCTGAGCCTGTTCATACCATTCGTAGGTGCTGCCGGCGTAGGCCTTCATGCCGTAGTCATCGCCCAGCTCATTCTTGGACAGAGGCGCAGCGGTCAGGTCGGTGGTGATGGTGCCGGTGGTGTCAAAGTTCACGGTGCTGCCCACACTGTCCAGAGCGCAGGACTGGATCACGCCGTTTTCGTCTACCGTTACCGCAGCCAAAACCACATTGTAGCTGGCAGCGCCCTCGGCATCCGCAGCAGCGCTGGTGCTGTCGGCCACATCTGCAATCACAGCCAGGCCGGTCTTGACGGCACCCTGTGCCAGAGTCTGCTCCTGCGTCTCAGCAGCAGGCTGGGTGGCAGCGCTCTGGTTCGACACAGGCTGGGTGGGGCAGACGTGGACATGGGCACCGGCGCATCCGCTCAGCAGCCCAAGGAGCAGCACGCTGCTCAGAACAATTGCGAAAAGCTTCTTCATGAGGATTCCTCCATTTTCTGTTTATTCCGATATTTTTATATCAGATTAACCTTAACCCATCATAGATGGAAGCTAAACAATCATTAAGATTTCAAAAAAAGTTTTTTCCTGTCAGGAAGGTTCCCTCTCCTCTGGCTGGGGGAAGGTGACCAGGAACACGGTTCCCACTCCCAGGCGGCTCTGCACATCGATTTCTCCGCCGTGTTCATGGACAACCTGACTGACGATGGCCAGTCCCAGCCCGGTTCCCTTTCCCGGGTCCTTGGTAGAAAAAAACGGCTCAAAAATGTGGGAAATGGCCTCCGGTGGGATGCCGGTACCGGTATCGCCTACGGAAAAGTATATTTTTCCCTCCCGGCAGCCGGTTTCCACTGTCACCGTTCCCCCATCCGGCATGGCGTGGAAGGCATTGAGGATCAGATTCAGCAGCATCTGGGAAAGCTGTACTTCATTGCCCCGGATTCTGGATTCCGGCGCCTGATGCCGGGTAAGAACCTTTACGTTCTCCGGCTTGGCAGGCTTGGCCACTTTCAGCGTCTTCTCCACCAGTTCCCCCGGGGAGAGCAGACTCTGGGCCGTGGGCGCATTCTTCCGGGTCAGATCCGACAGCCGCTGCACCAGCGTTCCAGCCTTCCGGGACGCGTCGTAAATTTCCAGCACATCATCGTAGGCCCCCTGGTCCGGGGACAGCTTTTCCAGGGCCATCATGCTGTAGCCCATAATGGGCACCAGCAGATTATTGAATTCATGGGCGATGCCCGAGGTCAGGGTGCCCATGATCTCCAGCCGCTGATGGTGGGTCAGCTGCTGCAATTTCTGATTCCATTCCTCCATAGCGGCAGTTTTCTGCTCCAGAAGCTTCAGATGGCGCAGGGTCTGGGCCTGCTCCTGACGGTGCCGGAGCATGGCAATGGTCAGAATCAATCCCACACCTGCCAGCATTCCCCAAAGAATCCAGCCCAAAGCGGCATATTTTCCCGCCGTAGGAATCACAGCCAGCAAACCCACACTGAGCCAGCCGTTTCCGCTGGACCCGGCAGGAATTACCCACAGCCGCTGAAGTCCCAACTGGGTGCGCAGACTGCTGCCTCCCGGCTCCTCTCCGGTCATTTTCCGGGCCGCCTGGGTCAGAATGGGGTTTTCTTCCTGGGGCAGCAGCTGCATAACCGTGCCACCCTCCTCCAGGGAAATCAGGACTGTGCCTTCCTGATCCGCCAGTAAAACCGCCGTGGACTGTCCCAGGGACAGCCAGTCCTTCCGGAACTGCTCCAAGGGCAGAAACACCCCACGCATTTCCCCCGCTTCCCATTCCAGCAGGGCCAAACATGGCTCCTGATCTGGCCCCAGGCAGGGCATCAAGCTCCGCTGCGAAGGAATCACGGCGTCCGGTACCAACTGATAAACCATTCCATCTTCGGTGCAGAGTTTCCCCTCCTCGTCTTCCCGAACCGGCTCCCCTTCCTGTTCCAGTGCTTTCCAGCCGGAGTCCAACCAGGCGGTCAGCAGCCGGTCCGTCTGTGACCCGATGCCATTCAGCCAGGAGTCTGTCAGATTTCGAGCCTGGGCGCTCTGCCACGTCAGCAAGGCCCCCCCTGCCAGTACACTGACAATCAGCAGTCCGATGCCCACCGGCAGCAGAATATGAAATTTTCGCAATTCTCTGTCCTTCACTGGTAATCCCCCTTGTCAAGCAGGCGAAATTTGCGTATACTGTAATCATAGCCAAGTTTCAAAGTTCTGTAAAGGGGGGGAGCCGCTTGCAAGACACCGTGCTGATTGTAGACGACGATGAAGCCGTCCGAACCATGCTCTACAAAGTGATCCGAAGCAACGGAATCCAGGCAGAACTGGCCGCCACCGGCGAACAGGCGCTGAAAATGTTGGAACAAACCCCCTTTGACCTGATTCTTCTGGATATCAATATGCCGGGAATGGATGGCTTTCAGGTGGTCCAGGTTCTTCGTCAGCGGGGCAACCAGACTCCCATCATTCTCATCAGCGGCAGGCAGGAGGACTACGACACCCTCTATGGCCTGGATATTGGCGCCGATGACTATGTGACCAAGCCCTTCAACCCCGTGGTTCTTGGGGCAAAGGTCAAGGCCATGATCCGCCGCAGCAAGGCCGCCCGGTTTGGCGGCAGAGACATGATCTGCGCCGGGCCTTTCCGGTACGATACCGTCACCCTTCGCTTTTACAAAAACGACCGGGAAGTCCCCCTGTCCTCCAAGGAAAACACCATGATGCGGCTGTTTATAGACAACGTCAATCGGGTATTCTCCAAGGATATGCTTTACAGCCTGGTGTGGGGGGAAGCCATTGTGGACGAGAACGCCATCATGGTTTATGTAAACCGTCTCCGGCAGAAGATTGAGGACAACCCCTCCAAACCCCGTTATCTTCAGACTGTACGGGGTCTAGGATATCGGTTTGTGGTATAAAGACAGCCTCCGGTTTATGAAAAGCCGGAGGCTGAGTGTGTCAAAAAAGTCTTACAGAGTTTGCCACCCATGACGGCAACTATAGTCCAAACCATGTTCCGCCGGGGCGTGTACCTGGCGGAACATACTTTACAGGCTGCAAGTGTGGAATTTGTCCCCCGGCGGGGAACAAATTATGCGCGCAGCAGGCTGCGAAAACTTGTCGGAAAGCCCCGAAGGGGTTTTTCGACAGTCTGAGAGCCTCCGGCTTATGAAAAGCCGGAGGCTGTTTTCCGTGTTTTATGTTCAATTCTGTCCGCTGGCATTCAGGTAAGTGTCCCGGCGCAGCAGCGCCTCTGTGCACTTATGACAGCAGTATTCCTCCCGGAGAATGCTGTCAGGCACCGTTTCCGGTTGTCCGCATCGGGAACAGGCAGGAATCGTCACTGCCTTGTAAGCAAAAATCCAGTAGCACGACCCGGCTGCCGTAATGCTGGACCAGGCGTGCCGGTCCTGGGCATGGGCAGGGACCTTGTATTTCCAATAATTATATAGGTTGGAATCCCGGACCTGGATAGTACCGTCCTCGTTCACCTTCTCCAGCACAATGTAGTGGCCGCCGCTGGTCCAATAGCCCTTGTGCTGGATGGAGACTACAATGTGGCCCTCTTCCAGGGCCTTCTTGGCAACTGATGGTTCATAGGTTTTTTCCTGGAGATAGCACCCCAGCGCCGCCGATTCCTTCTCGAAAATCATGCCGTCTGTACCGTGGGCATAGCTGTAATTCCCATAGCGGGCGCAAAGCTCCGGCGGTGTCCACTCCTCATCGGACAGATAGCTTGACACCATGGCAAAAGAGGTGATGCCGCAGCCGTTGGTGGAAAGGTTATAGTTGCCGAATTTGGTGAAGCCGTAATCCTGCTGCAAGTACAGGGGAACCTCCGGGAAGCGCTCATGCCCCACATCCGGATAGAGAAGATCCGATGCCCCCGCCAAAGGCTGGGCAGGAACCAGGACGATTTCTTCCCGCTCCACCTCCATGGGATAGGCCTCCCGTGCAGAGGCGATCAAGTTTTTCATCATCTGTTCCCGGCACCGGTCCTCCGCCCACAGCGTTCGGGCGGACTCCGCCCCGGAAAAATACAAAATATGTACTCCTTTGGAAGTTCGGAACAAGGCGGTATCCCCTGGTTGCCGTTCCGGGTCAAAGCACCAGGCATCCATCTGCGTCAGCAGCTGTCCCCGGCGCAGGCGATAGTATCCGCCGCCGTCAACTGCCGTGCCGGTGTCCTGGGAGTATTGGTTGGCCAGGCTGGCAAAGGTGTCCTCCGTCACCCGGAAAGATTTCTGCCAGGTTTTCAGCAAGTCCTGTGCCTGCTGTTCACACGCCTCCCAGCCTTCCTCCGTGTCGGACTCCGGCAGAAGCAGGATGTGCCGGACATCACAGCACATCTCCCCTTCCGGCTCTGGGCACACCTGCTCCTCTTGCTGCAGGCAGGACTCCACCTGCTCCTGGGTCGGCTCCAGATCATAGCTCAGGGTGGTATAATACATGTACCCCCAATTGTACAGCGTCACAAAATCCCGCAAATTTTCCAAAGTCGTACCGAATCCCCGGGACGCCAGCTCCTCTGGGTCTGCACAGCCCGTTTTTTGGGCCAGGTCTTCCAGCAGGGCATCCACATTGTCCAGAAACGCCCGGTGCATGGTATTGGGCTGATAGGACTGGGAATAGCCGTACAGATACCGGGTTGCGGGCATACCGGTCATGTATTTCTCATGCTTCTCCGGGTCAGGCTGGTATGCCTCCTCCGTAGGCACGCCTTCCTGCTCCCCCTGAAGGGCAAGCGCCTGGCAGGTATGCCACATCTGAAGGGCCTGGTTCAGGAAGTAGTCCCGCCAGCTGCCGCCCTCCGGGTCCAGCGGGCAAAGCTGTTCTCCCAGGTCCTGGGAATAATCCGGAGCGATCTCCGGCTGCGTCTTCTGATACTCCCCGACCGCCGCCCAGAAATAGGGCTGAAGCTGCCCATTGGTCAGCGTTTCCGAACCAATCCGGGCGATTACCTGTCCCATCGTCTCCGGATCACTGAGGATTTGCTCCTGCTGCTCCTGGATTTCCTCTTCATCCAATTCCGGGGGCGCAGGTGACTTGCATCCCGGCAATAATATGGCCAGCGTCAGGGCCAGCGCCATCCACTGTTTTTTCAAAGCTTACCATCCACTTTCCCGTCGCCAAAATCTCAGATAAGTTTACCATAATCTTCCGTGGATTGCAAGGGCAATTCATGGGTGA
>DVKV01000158.1 GCA_018715835.1 Candidatus Faecousia intestinavium
GGAGATGCTGGAGACCATGACCAGTATGATCAACCTCCTGGTGGGCGTCCTGGCCGGCATCGCCGCCATCTCCCTGGTGGTGGGCGGCATCGGCATTATGAACATCATGCTGGTCACCGTCACCGAGCGGACCCGGGAAATCGGCATCCGCAAGGCCATCGGCGCCAGCCGCGGCACCATCCTCACCCAGTTTCTGATGGAAGCAGTGGTCCTGTGCATGATGGGCTGCTGCCTGGGCATTTTCCTGAGCTGGGCCATCTTGCAGATTGTGAACACCGTGGTGGCCAGTCTGGATATGGCGTTCCACCTGAATCTGGGTGTGGTGCTGATCTCGGTGGGGTTCTGCTTTGTCATCGGGCTGGTGTTCGGCCTGTACCCTGCCAACAAGGCTGCCAAGATGAAGCCCATCGACGCCCTGCACTATGGAGGATAAGCCTATGGAAAAACAACTCAAAAAGCAGCGGCGGCGTTACATCGCCTGGGGCTGTGCCGCCGCCCTGGTGATTCTGCTGGCGGTAATGCCCATGGCGGCCAGCGGCGCAGATGATACCCCCCAGGCAGCCATTCTCTCCGGCCAGGTCACCCGTCAGGAGCTGGAAACCCAGATTCTGGGCGGCGGCCTGCTCTCCGGGGAAGGGGCGCTGAGCCTGGACATCCCCGCGGATGTGAAAATCACGGAGTACCTGGTCAGCAATGGCGACAGCGTCACGGAAGGGGAGCCCATTGCCACTGTGGACCGGGTCAGTGTGATGAACGCCATCACCCAGGTTCAGGAAACCCTGGACTACCTGTCCGATGAAATCAGCGCCGCCCGTTCCGATACCGCACCCACCACCGTCACCGCCCTGGCCTCAGGCACGGTAAAGGTGATTTACGCCCAGGAAGATGATCTGGTTTCCGATGTAATGCTGGAAAACGGTGCCCTGGCGGTGCTGTCCCTGGACGACAAAATGGCGGTTCAGGTAGAGGCGGACACGGATCTGGCCGTTGACGCCCCGGTTATCGTCACCCTGGAGGACGGCACCCAGGTTTCCGGCGCCGTGAAATCCAACATTCAAGGAAAACTTACCGTCACCGTGGAGGACGAGGACTATACCCCGGAGCAGACCGTCCAGGTAACCCTGGAAGACGGTACGGACCTGGGCTCCGGGGCGCTGTACATTCACAGCCCCTGGAATGCCTTCGCCTACTCCGGCACCGTGTCCCGGATCTCTGTCAGCGTTGGTCAGAAGGTCTCCGCCGGTCAAACACTGATGACGCTGACAGATACCGGCCACACTGCCGAGTATCAGCAGCTGGTGGATCAGCACCAGCAATACGAGGAACTGATGCAGGAGCTGTTCCAGCTCTATCAGTCCGGGTCCGTCACCGCTCCATGTGATGGCATCGTTACAGGGGTGGATACCGATGGGGCGTATCTGCTCCGGTCGGAAGGCAGCTGGATTGCCCGGCTGCTGGGCTTTGGAAGCAGCGATGAGGAAGAAAGCTTCCTGGCGTTTTCCGCCCGGGTGGAGCAGGCAACGGAGGATGGGCTGATTCTGTCCGTCTCCGGGCAGTTCCGGGAGATTACTGACCTGTC
This sequence comes from Candidatus Faecousia intestinavium, assembly GCA_018715835.1. Taxonomy (GTDB): domain Bacteria; phylum Bacillota; class Clostridia; order Oscillospirales; family Oscillospiraceae; genus Faecousia; species Faecousia intestinavium. Next base: position 1,580 of record DVKV01000158.1, read on the forward strand.
CCAGCTGTCCTTCCAGATGGACGACAAGGAATCCCTCACCCAGTCCTGGACCTATACCGGCAGCACCCGGCTGTATTCCCAGACGGAGGACGGTCTGCTGGAAGCCGCCGGGACAGCCCAGCCTGGGGATCTGGTGATTGTGGTTGGCAACGAAGAACAGCCCCTGTGGCTGGTGGCGGCGAAGGATTCTTCCGGCTTTGCGGGCATTTCCCTGCTCAGCCAGACGGATGACCCCTCCGAACCCCAGGATGATACCCAGGCCCTTCCGTTGGAGGAATCCGGGACTCCCGATCTTTTGGACCCATCCTCCACCCCGGCTTCAGAACCTGCCGGCAGTGCTGACCAAGGCGGCAGCTCTTCCGGCGGTACCGACCAGGGCGGCAGCTCCTCCGGTGGTACCGACCAAGGAGGCAGTTCTTCCGGCAGCACCGACCCAAGCGGCAGTTCTTCCGGCGGTACCGACCAAGGCGGCAGTGCTTCCGGCGGTTCCGACCAAGGCGGCAGCGCTTCCGGGAATACCGACCCGAGCACACCACCTGCTGTTGTTTCGATTGTCACCTCGTCCTTGCCTCAGGCCACTGTGGGCCAGCCCTACAGTGCCCAGCTTCAGGCCAGTGACGGCAGCAATCCGGTCAGCGGTACCTGGTCGGTCACCGGTCTGCCGGAGGGCATCACCCTGGACCCTGCCACCGGAACCCTCTCGGGCACCGCCGCTATCTCCGGCGATTACACCCTGGGCATTACGTTCACCGACGGGAGCGCAACGGCCCAAGCCAGTCTGATTCTCACGGTTCTGCCTGTAAGCCAGAACACCTATTGGGGCTACCCTGCCATGCTGATCGGCGTGGGCGGAGGACAGCTCCAGGTTCAGCAGACTCCCTATGCCTACACCATCACCGATTTGCAGAAGCTTCCCCAGATCACGGTCAGCGAACAAGATCTGAGTGTGGAAGCGCTTTATGAGGCCGGTTCGGTGGATCTGTCTTCCCTCACCGCGGGACAGACCGTTCTGCTGATTGTGGACCAGGACGGAACTCTGGTAGCCGTCAGCCAAGGCTCGGTCATGGTCGGGGGACAGTCCGGCGGCATGAATCTGCCGGGGATGTCCGGAACCGGCAGCTTTTCCGGCGGAAGCGTGGGCGGCGGCAGCGTGCAAACACCATCCTTCGAAACCTATACTCTGGAGCATCTGAGCATTGGCTCTGTCACCTCCCAGGAGCATATGAGTGTGGAAATCTCCGTGGATGAGCTGGATATTTCTCAGCTTCATTCCGGCCAGGAGGCCATTGTCTCCGTGGATGCCCTGGGCGGTGAACAATTCCCTGCCACGTTGACCCGGATTTCCTCCACCGGAGAAAATGAAGGGGGCAATACCAAATTTGCCGTGGAACTGACCCTGGAAAAGAGCGGCGAAATGCTGCCCGGTATGACCGCCTCGGTGCAGCTGTCCTTGGAGTCCCATCCGGACAGCCTGTGTGTTCCCGCCGCGGCGGTGTCCCAGCTGGGCAGCCAGAGTGTGGTCTACACCGGCTATGACGAGGGAAGCGGAACGCTGACCAATCCTGTGGTGGTAACCACCGGCACCTCCGACGGCGAATCTGTGGAAATTCTCTCCGGACTGGAAGAGGGCCAGGTTTTCTACTACGCCTACTATGAGCTGCCCTGAGTATTTCACAAAGCAGAAACGGCCCACCCGCTTTCGCGGGTGGGGCCGTCTTGTTTCGGTTGACTTAGCCGAAGGTGATGGTCTCCGGCTCCGAGGTAAAGGAGCTGAAAGTGGCGGTGGCATTGCGGAAGTACAGCACCTGGGTATTGCTGTCGTTTTCGTCATAGCGGTCCCGGAGATTGGGATAGGCGTCCAGCATGGACTTTTTTGCCTCTACCCGGTCATCCTCCACCAGTTCCCCGGCAATGCGCACCCATTTTCCCTCATGGAAGGCGCAGATTTCCGCCTTGGGGTTGGCCGCCAGCTGCCGGGAAACCGGCTTGCTCTTGCCCGTCTGGATGTACAGCTTGCCCTCAAAAATGTGGGCCGTGCCGAAGGGGCGCACCCGGGGCTGATCCCCTTCCACCGTTGCCAGGTAGTAAACCCCGGCCTTCTTCAGAAATTCACACACACGTTCCATTGAGATCCCTCCATATCAGATTTGATTTCTGATATTATGATAACAAAAAAGGCGGATTTTGTAAAGTCAGGATTGGGCTGCGGGGTTGCATTTTGGCTTCTTCTCTGGTATGCTTGCCTTACCAAAATCATTCCCCGGGAGGAATCATGATGTCTGGATTATTGGAAGTATGTGTGGATTCCCTGGTCTCCGCCCGGGCCGCCATTGCCGGCGGTGCGGACCGTCTGGAGCTGTGCAGCGCCCTGGCAGTGGGCGGACTGACCCCGTCGCCGGATCTGCTGGTGCAAATACGCCGGGAAAGCAGCATTCCCGTCCGCTGCCTGATGCGGCCCCGGGCCGGGGACTTTCTGTACACCCCGGAAGAAATCCAGCTGATGGCCATGGAGATTGCCCGGCTCCGGGATCTGGGTGCCGACGGCTTTGTCATCGGCTGTCTGACTCCGGAGGGAGAACTGGATGATTCCGCCATGGCACCCCTGCTGGACGCCGCCCGGGGAAAGGGACTGACCCTGCACCGGTGCGTGGACGTGTCCCGGGACCCGGTGCAGACCTACCAGGCAGCGGGCAGGCTGGGGCTGGATACCGTTCTCACCAGCGGCGGCGCCGCCAACTGCTCCGCCGGGAAAGAAACCATCGCCGCCATGCTGGCCCTTCAGGATGCGGGGAAAGGCCCTCAGGTGCTCGTCGGAGCCGGCGTAAATGCTGATGTCATCACCGCCTTCCGCCGGGAATTGTCCGGGGCCCGGGCTTTCCACATGAGCGGCAAGGAAAACCGGGAGAGCGGGATGCGCTTCCGCCGGGAGGGGGTTCCCATGGGCATCCCCGGGCTGGACGAGTGGCACATTTCCCAGACCAGTGCGCACGCCGTCCGTCTGGCCCGGCAGGCTCTGGATGGATCGTTCCCAATTGGCTATTGATTTCCCCTGCGGGCTATGATATAATCCCTGTAATTGAATCCACCATCTGCTTAAGTGCCGCTGCTCTCGTTCAGAAGCAGCGGAGAATAGGGAATCCGGTGCAAATCCGGAACGGTACCCGCCGCTGTATGCGCGGAGGTGCTGTGCGTTGACGAAAGTCAGTCATTGGGAATTTTCCTGAGAAGGCGGCGCAGCACTGCGGAGGCGCAAGTCAGAAGACCTGCTTATGTAGCTTTGCGTCCTTTCTTCACAGATTGGGCCTTTTGGTACGCAGAAACACGGCTGCGGCAATCCTGATTGGATTGCCGCAGTTTTCCGTATGGGCGTCCCTATGCCTTGAGCAGGTTCGGTTATGTCGTAATCTGCTTCTGTCCGGCCGGGGGAGCAGCTTATGGATACTTTCAAAAGGAAGGAATGCAAGTATGAAACGATCTCTGGTCAACACCTATTTCCTGATGGCTCTGGTCTGCCTGATTCCCCTGCAGGCCCATGCCATGCACATCGGCGAGGGGATGCTCCCTGCGTCCTGGAGCATTGCCTGGGGCGTGGTATGTCTGCCCTTCGTCCTCTATGGCTTCCGCAGCATTGGAAAGCGGGTCAACGCCACGCCCAAGGTCAAAATTCTGCTGGCCATGTGCGGTGCCTTCGCCTTTGTGCTGTCCGCCCTGAAGATTCCCTCGGTTACCGGCTCCTGCAGCCATCCCACCGGCGTGGGACTGGCCGCCATCCTCTTTGGGCCCACCATCACCTCTGTGCTGGGTCTGATTGTGCTGGTGTTCCAGGCCCTGCTGCTGGCCCACGGCGGCATTACCACCCTGGGGGCCAACACCTTCTCCATGGCCATTGCCGGCCCGATTGTCTCCTGGCTGGTATTCAAGGGCCTGAAAAAAGTCAACGTCTCCACCGCCGTGTGCGTATTTTTTGCCGCCGCTCTGGGTGACCTGGCCACCTATGTGGTGACCTCCCTTCAGCTTGGCGTTGTCTTCGGCGGATTTGTGAAATTCCTGGGTGTGTTTGCCCTGACCCAGATTCCTCTGGCCATTGCCGAGGGCCTACTGACGGTGGTCATCTTCAACATTCTGGAAAAGTACAGCAAAACCGAGCTTCAGGAGCTGGAAGTGGTGTAAAGGAGGGGCTGAAAATGAAATTGTGGCAAAAAAACCTGATCCTCATTGTTCTGGTGGTGGTCCTTGCTGCCATTCCCCTGGTCATTTGCCGGGGTGCCGAGTTCGGCGGCGCCGACGGCGAAGCGGAAAGCCTGGTATTTGAGCTTCAGCCGGATTACGAGCCCATCTTCTCCCCCCTTCTGGAGCCTGCCAGCGGGGAAATTGAGTCCCTGCTCTTCGCCCTCCAGGCCGCCATCGGCTCCGGGGTGGTATTCTACTGCATCGGCTACATGGTAGGAAAGAACAAAAAGGAGCGCTGATTTTTCATGGGCACGGATCGGTACGCGTATGCCTCCCGCCTGCGGCGGATGGACCCGGTGGCGAAAATTTTGTTTTGCGCCCTGGTTCTGGGGGTGTGCCTTTGCTGCGGCGGCATCGCCCCGGGACTGGCAACCCTTCTGATGATGGGTCTGCTCAGCGTGTTCTGGGGCGGGGTTCCGGGGAAGGTCTTTCTGAAGTTCCTCACAGTTCCCCTGGCCTTTCTGGCGCTGGGCTGTCTGACCATTGTGGTCAACGCCCATCCCCAGGGAACGCCGGTGCTGGCAGGACTGTCCGTGGGGTCCCAGGTCTGGGGCATTACCCGGGACAGTGCCTTCCAGGGTCTCGCCATTCTGTCCAAGTCTTTGGGGGCCATCTCCGCCATGTATTTTCTGGCCCTGAACACCCCCATGACCGATGTGACCCTTGGCCTGCAGCGGCTGAAAGTGCCCCAACTGATGATTGAACTGATGGACCTGATTTACCGGTTTATTTTCGTGCTGTGGGATACGGCGGCGGCCATCCGCACCGCCCAGGATTCCCGGCTGGGGTATACCGGCTTCCGGCGGAGCATTTCCTCCCTGGGCAGTCTCAGCTCCATGGTGTTTCTCCGTGCCTGGAACAAGGCGGACGCCATCTATTCCGCCCTGGAATCCCGGGGCTATACCGGTTCCCTGGCCACCATGGCCCAGACCTACCAGCCGGGGAAAACATGTTATCTGATTGCCCCGGCGGTGGGGTTCGTGCAGCTGCTTTGCTGCTGGTTGGAGGTGCGTTATTTTGGCTGAATATGCCATTGAGGCCAGAGATCTGGTCTATACCTACGAAGATGGAACCAAGGCTCTGAACGGCATCAGCTTCCGGGCGGAGGCCGGGAAGATCACCGGAATTCTGGGCTCCAACGGGGCTGGAAAATCCACGCTGTTTCTCAACCTGAACGGCGTGCGCACCCCCAGTTCCGGTCAGGTACTGCTCAGCGGGGAGCCGGTGACCTTCAACAAGCAGGGTCTGCGGCGGCTGCGCAAAGAGGTGGGCATCGTCTTCCAGGACCCGGACAACCAGCTGTTCTCCGCCGACGTGTACCGGGATATCTCCTTCGGCGCAGTGAATCTGGGCCTGCCCCCCGAGGAAGTCCGCCGCCGGGTGGAATGGGCCATGGAGAAAACCGGCGTCACCGCCCTCCGGGACAAGCCCACCCACGCCCTGTCCTACGGTCAGAAGAAGCGGGTGGCCATTGCCGGCGTACTGGTGATGGAGCCCCGGGTCATCATTTTGGACGAGCCCACCGCTGGCCTGGACCCCCAGGGCGTCAGCGACATCATGCACCTGCTTACCCAGATCCGGGATCAGATGGGCATCAGCATTCTGGTTTCCACCCACGATATGGACATTGTGCCGCTGTACTGCGACTACACCTACCTGCTCTGCGACGGTGGGATGAAAGCCGCCGGAACTCCGGAAGAGCTGTTCTCCCACCCCGAGCTGCTCCGGGAAAATCACCTGCGGCTGCCCCGGATTGCCCATCTGATGGAAATTCTCCGGGACAAGGATGGTCTGGACACAGAAATCTGGGTTTCCACCATCGCCCAGGCCCGCCGGGAAATCAAGCGCATGATGGAAAAAAGCAAAGAATAAAAGATCCGCCGGTCTGGTGTTTCCAGACCGGCGGAATGATTATTTATCGTCCTCCTCCACAGGAAGGGCAATCCGTTCCTTGATCCGCTGAAGGGCGTATTCCATGGAGTCCTTACAAGTGGCAGTCACCTTGTCCAGGTAGTTGCCCTCATAGGCGTCCAGCGCTTCCTCAATCCGCACCACCCGGCGCTTCTTGTCCGGGGCCTCGGTTTCGGTGACGGTGTAGATGGGGGTGTAGCTGTAGCCCGTGACCTTGGTGGTCCCGGAGGTGGTATCCTTGGTAATTTCCACGTCCAGGATGATGGAGTAATTGGTGCCGCCCCGGGAGGCATCCCCGAAGAAATCTCCCAGAGAGTAGGCAACCAGCGTTCCCTTGGCCTTATCGAACACAATGGGCTGAAGGGTATGGGGATGGGTTCCGAGGATAATGTCCACCCCATACTTCTGCATCAGGGTAATCAAAGAATTCTGGGAGCGGCTGGTATCCTCGCTGTACTCATTGTACTCGCTGCCCCAGTGCACCAGCGCCACCACAATGTCCGGCTTTTCTGCCTGCACATTGCGCAGGATGGTTTCGATCTGATCCTTGTCCAGGGTTTCATAGGTGCTGTCGTAGTCTTCGTACAACAGGTTCACCAGATGCTCATTTCCCGCTGGAAGCCCCCGGCCGCCCAGACCCTTGGTAAAGGCCACAAAGGCAATTTTGATTCCCTGGGCTTCCGTAATGGTGTAGCCCTTGGCCTTGTTGAACTCCGCCTCCGAGGCAAAGGCTCCCACCGGCTCCATGCCGGCCGAGCGGATGCTCTGCAAGGTCGCCGTCAGGCCATTCAGGCCGTTGTTGATGGTGCAGGAGTTGGCCATCTGAATCAGATCCACGCCGCACCGGCGCAGACTCTCCAGCAGCTCATAGGGCGCCGAGGTGGTGGCGCTGCCATAAGGCTGGCCATAGATATTTCCCTCAAAATTCAGCACCGTCAGATCTGCGTCCGACAGCACCGAGGAAACGTCCTTGAACACGCCGCTGTAATCATAGCCGCTCACCGCCACACCGGCAGAGATCACGCTGTCGGTGACGTTCAGGTCTCCCGCCGCCCGGAGGTGGACGGTGGTGATGGGATTGCGCTGAAGGGGCGAGGTTGCCTTGGTGGCCTCCTCCGTTGCTTCGGTCTGAACTGCGGATTGCTGACTGGGTTCCTGGGAACTCTGGAACTGCCGGGTCAGCCGCCAGATGCCCACGCCGCAGACGATCAGCACCAGTGCCGCCAGCACCGCCGTGCGGCGCATCCGCCGCATCTGGGCCTGCTGGCGCTTGCGCTGGGCTTCCCGTTTTTCACGGCGCTTATTCATTTCTTCGTCGTGAAGGGCCATGCTCGTTCCTCCCGGTTTCAAACTGATAGTTCATTATACCGCATTTTTCCCGGCAAAACAAGGGGGAAGAATGTGAATATTGTTTGAATGCTTATTTTTCCATTGCGGCAAAAAAGTCCCGGGTCTGCTGGGCGTTGCGGTGAATTTCCCCTTTCAGCGCCTCCAGATCCGGAAATTTCCGCTCCGGCCGGATAAAGTAGAAAAACTCCAGAGTAATCTGCTCCCCATACAGGTCTCCGGTGTAATCCAGAATCCAGGGCTCCACGGTGATGCTGTGGCCGGACACCGTGGGCCGGGTGCCGATGTTTGCCACCGCAGGGTAAACGCCGCCGTTGACTCTGGCCCGGCAGGCATATACGCCGAACTTGGGTACCGCCAGTTCCGGCGGCAGCAGCAGATTGGCGGTGGGAATGCCCAGCCGCCGCCCCAGGGCCTGGCCATGAACCACGGTCCCCCGGAGAATGTGCGGATGTCCCAGAAAGGCCACCGCAGTTTTCATGTCTCCGCTTTCCAGCTGGCGGCGGATGTAGGTGCTGGACACCCGGATGCCATCCCGGGTCTGCTCCGGAATCACCGCCCAGGGCAGCCCCGTCTCCCGGCAATATCCCGCCAGCGTATCGGCACTGCCCGCTCCCCGGCTGCCGAACCGGAAGTCCTCCCCGCAGACAAAGCCCACGGCGGAATAAGTCTTGCGGAGCATCTCCAGAAAATCCCGCCAGTCCATGTCCCGCATCTGCCGGTCAAAGGGCAGGGTAATCACCGCATCCATATGAAACAGCTCCCGGAGCATCCACTCCCGGTCCTGGGCGGTGTTGATCAGCCTGGGGGTCTGGCCCAGCACCAGAGTATCCGGATGGGAGCCGAAGGTCACCACCCCGGCCCGGCATCCCCGCTGGGCTGCCAACTCCCGGCAGGCTTTCAGCAGAGCAGCATGGCCGATATGGACGCCGTCAAAAAATCCCAGGGCATATATCGTTTCGTTCATAGGTTCTCCCATCCGGCTCTCCCGGTCATTCCTGTCCGGGAACTCCAAAAAAGCTTTTTATAGTCGACATAATACCAGACTCCACCCTGGCCAGCATGAGAAATTCTCCGTCGGCGCTGTAGGCCCGGTAGGTGCCGTCTTCCCGGTTCAGGGAGAAGGCATTGCCGTTGCGGCAGCGTTTTTCCTGATTGGCGGTCAGGGTCACTTCCGGATACTGGCGGAACAGGCTGTCCACCGGCAGCAGATATGCGCCGGGATGATCCGACTCCAGCAGCCGGGCCAGGGGCACCGCCTGGTCAATGGTGTAAGTTCCCGCGGCGGTGCGTCTCAGCTCCGCCATGCAGCCGCCGCAGCCCAGGGCCTGACCGATGTCCTTGCACAGGGTTCGGATATAGGTCCCCTTGGAGCAGCGCACCCGCAGGCGCAGGGTGTCGTCTTCCCAGCCCAGCAGGGTCAGCTGGTGAATGGTGATTTTCCGGGGCTGCCGCTCCACCTCCCGGCCCTTCCGGGCCAGGTCGCACAGCTTCTGGCCATTGACCTTCAGGGCGGAGTACATGGGCGGGACCTGAAAAATCTCTCCCCGGAAGTTCTCCAGGGTCTGCTCCAGCTGTTCCCGGGTCACTGACACCGGGTTTTGGGACAGCACCGTACCGGTTATGTCCTCGGTGTCCGTGGTGATGCCCAGGCGGAGCACCGTTTCATAGGTCTTTTCTGCGTGCTCAAAGAACTCCACCGCCCGGGTGGCCCGTCCCACAAACACCGGCAGTACCCCGGTGGCCATGGGATCCAGGGTGCCGCCGTGACCGATGCGCCGGGTTCCGAATACCCGCCGCAGCCGGGCGGTCACATCCTGGCTGGTCCAGTCCTGGGGCTTGTCCACAATGACGATACCGTTCATTGTCCGTCCAGCTCCAGCATGGCCTGGGCTACGGCCTCCGCCGCCTGCTCCAGAGGCAGCCGCAGGAATGCCCCGGCGGCCCCCTTATGTCCGCCGCCGCCGAACTTCACCGTCACCCGGGTGGCGTCCAGGCCGGGAATGGCCCGGACGGACAGCTTGGTGTTGCCGTCGCTGGTCTCCCGCAGGGTGGCAGCCATCTTCACCCCGGCAACCGTCCGGGGGAAGGAGGAAATGTTGTCCATGTCATCCTCGGTAACCCCCAGTTCCAGCTCCTTTGCCTTGGGAATGGCGCACACCGCCATGGTACCCTCCCGGAGCAGCCGCATATGATCCACAATCCAGGCCTGCATCCGCAGACGGCCCAGGGTGTTGGTCTCAAACAAATCCTGGTTCAGCTCGTAGATCCGGGCATTGGCCTGGGCGCACTCCGCCGCCACGGAGAAGGTATGGGCGGTGGTGTTGGCATAGCGGAAGCAGCCAGTGTCGGTGGACAATCCCACATACACCGCCTCCGCCAGATCCCGGTCCGGCCGCACGCCCATTTCCATCAGCACGTCCCACACCACCTCGGCGCAGGAAGCACTGGCGGAGTCCACCAGTTCCGCGTTGGTGAAAGAAGTAGCCGTGGCGTGGTGGTCAATCCGCAGGGCAATGTGTCCCAGCAGATCGGCGTAGATGTTGGGAATCAGCTGGGGAGAGGCCACGTCCACACTGACAATGGTGTCCCCCTCCTGAACGGCGGCCTTGGTCAGCCCGGTGTGCAGCCAGGCAAACCGGGCCGACAGATCGGGGTTCGTCAGAATGTGGGCGGTTTTTCCCAGCATCCGCAGCCCCCGGCACAATGCAGCGGCGGAGCCCAGGGTATCTCCGTCCGGCCGCCGGTGGGTCAAAATGGCATAGTGATCCCGCTCCAGCAGGAAACGGGCAGTCTCAGTTCTGTTCCAGATCGTCATCGTGGGGCACCTCGAGAGAGTTGATGAGTTTCAGCATTTTGGCGCCGTAGACAATGGAATCGTCGGCGGCCCAGACAATTTCCGGGCTGTAGCGCAGCCGCAGGTTCCGCCCCAGTTCCCGGCGCAGATAACCGGCGGCGGACTTCAGCCCCGCCATGGCGTCGGCGGTTTTATCCTCGGGCAGGAAACTGACGTAGACCTTGGTGTAGCGCAGATCCGGGGTGGTTTCCACCCGGGTAATGGAGATCATCACATTCTGCACCCGGGGATCCTTCACCGTGCGCAGCAGGCTGGACAGCTCCTTCTGAATTTCTTCATTAATCAGCAAAATACGGTTGGATGCCATAATTTGCCTCCTTTCTTATGGAAATACCCGCCGCGCCGCGTGTGCGGTGCGGCGGGTATGGCTCAGCGTTTGACTTCCTGCATGGCGAAGCATTCGAAAATGTCGCCTTCTTTGATATCGTTGTACTTGACCACGCTCATGCCGCACTCGTAGCCGGCGGTGACTTCCTTCACCGCGTCCTTGAAGCGCTGCAGCGAGCCGATCTCGCCCTCGTGGATGACAATGTTGTCCCGGAGAATCCGGACCTGGGCATCCCGGGTCACCTTGCCGTCCTTGACCATGCAGCCGGCGATGGTGCCGATGGCGCTGACCTTGTAGGTCATGCGCACTTCCGCATGGCCGATGACCACTTCTTCGTATTTGGGTGCCAGCATGCCCTTCATGGCAGCCTCAATCTCGTCGATGGCGTCGTAGATCACCCGGTAGAACCGCATATCCACATTCGCCCGCTGGCCGGAGGCCTGGGCGGCGGCGTCGGGACGGACGTTGAAGCCCACGATGATAGCGCCGGCGGTGGAGGCCAGCAGAATATCGCTTTCGTTGATGGCGCCCACACCGGCGTGAATCACCCGGACCCGGACTTCCTCGTTGCTCAGCTTCTCCAGAGAGGACTTGATGGCCTCAGCGGAGCCCTGAACGTCGGCCTTGACGATCAGGTCCAGCTCCTTCATCTCACCCTCCTGCATCTTGGCGAACAGGTTATCCAGGGTGACCTTCTGGTTCAGCTTGGCGGCGGCGTCCTTCTGGGCCTGGCGGCGCTGTTCCACCAGTTCCCGGGCCATCCGCTCGTCGGTGACCACGTTGAACTCGTCGCCGGGTGCGGGCACATCGGCAAGGCCGGTGATCTCCACAGGCACGGAAGGTCCGGCGGTCTTCACCGTGCGGCCCTTGTCGTTGGTCATCACCCGGACACGGCCAACAGCGGTGCCGGCGATGACAATATCGCCCTGCTTCAGGGTACCATTCTGCACCAGCAGCGTGGCCACAGGGCCGCGGGTCTTATCCAGCCGGGCCTCAATCACGGTGCCCTTGGCCCGCCGGTTGGGGTTGGCCTTCAGCTCCTGGACATCGGCGGTAAGGATGACCATTTCCAGCAGCTCATCCAGGCCCATGCCGGTCTTGGCGGAGATGGGCACGATGATGGTATCGCCGCCCCACTCTTCGGGAACCAGGTCGTACTTGGTCAGCTGCTCCTTGATCTTGTCCGGGTTTGCGGTGGGTTTATCCATCTTGTTGATGGCCACGATGATGGGCACATTGGCGGCCTTGGCGTGGTTGATGGACTCAATGGTCTGGGGCATGATGCCGTCGTCAGCCGCCACCACCAGAATGGCGATGTCGGTGGACTGGGCGCCCCGGGCCCGCATGGAGGTAAAGGCAGCGTGGCCGGGGGTATCCAGGAAGGTGACCATCCGGCCGTTCACATCCACGGTGTAAGCGCCGATGTGCTGGGTAATGCCGCCGGCCTCTCCGGCGGTGACAGAGGTCTTGCGGATGGCGTCCAGGGTAGAGGTCTTGCCGTGGTCAACGTGGCCCATGACCACCACCACGGGAGCCCGGGGCTCCAGCTCTTCGGCGGTGTCCACATGGTCGTCGATGATCCGCTCCTCGATGGTGACGGTGACTTCCTTTTCCACCTTGCAGCCCATTTCCGTGGCCACAAACTCAGCGGTATCGAAGTCGATCACCTGGTTGATGCCTGCCATCACACCGTTTTTCATCAGGCACTTGATGACCTCGCTGGCGGTCTTCTTCATCCGGGAAGCCAGCTCGCCCACGGTGATCTCGTCGGGAATCTTCACGGTGACGGGAGCCTTCCGGGCCACCTCCATCTGAAGGCGGCGCATCTTCTCCTGCTCCTCGTTGCGGGACTTGTTGCCCCGGAACTTGCCCTGCTGCTGTTTGTTCTGCTGCTTGCCCTTGCCGCCGCCAATGCGCTGCTTGCCGCCCTGGAAGTTCTGGACCCGCTCGGACACCAGGTTATCCACATCGGCAAAGCGGTTGGCGTTGACCTGGACGGCGGAGGTGTCCACCACCCGGCGCTCCCGCTTCCGCTCCGGCTCCTTGGGCTTGTCGGCCTTGGGCTGCTGGGCAGCAGGATTCTGCTGGGGACGGTTGGTATTGGGGTTCTGCTGGGGGCGGTTCTGATTCTGGGGCTGCTGCTTAGCGGGAGCCTTGGCAGCCTCCTGCTTGTTTTCGGCAGACTTGTTCTCGGCGGGTTTTGCCGGGACGGAGGGCTTCACTGCGTAAACCTGCTCCAGAGACGCCACCTGATGCTTCTGGGTCATATAGTCGAACACGGCGTTCAGTTCCGCTTCGGTCAGCACCTGGGTATTGGACTTGGGCTTTTCAGAAAACTGGCCCACAATCTCGGAAATCTCCTTGGGAGTCACGCCGAAGTCCGCGGCGACCTCCTTAACACGATACTTAACAAAACTCATTCTATAAACGCACCTCCAAAATATCACAGCCGGTGGGCAAATGCAGAGTGCAAAATGCAAAATGTCTGGATAACGCTGTGCATTTTGCATTCTGCATTGTGGCTTCCCACAAGCTTTCTGTCGGTTTTCCTTACTTCTTCTTTCCCCGGCGCAGATTGCGCTGATGGGCCTTTGCCTCCTGCCGGTGCTTGCGGGCCTTCAGGGCTTTGTCCGCCAGAACCTGCCGCACCTGGGGGTCCGGCTTTTCCAGGGTGTCCACCAGGGCCAGGGCCAGGCTGGCATCGGTGATGGCGGCGATGGCCAGGCTGGTTCTTCCGATCACGAAGCCCATCTCCTCCTTGGTCACCGCCAGCCGCAGCACCTGCTGATCGGTACCCGCCGCAAAACTCTTCGCCCGGCGCCAGGTATGCTCCGAGGCATCCCCGGCCACCAGAATCAGATGGGCCTTTCCCGCCCGGGCGGCAGCGCCCACCGGTTCCTCGCCCAGTTCCGCCAGGCCGGCCTTCCGGGCCAGGGCCAGGTAATTCAGGGTTCGGTTATCCATTTCCGGCCTCCATTTCCTTTTCCAGCCGGGCATAGACCTCCTGGGGAATGGTCACTTCCAGGCTGCGGTCCAGAGCCTTGGACCGCAGTGCCTTTTTCAAACAATCCATGTTGGGACAGATATAGGCGCCCCGCCCGTTCATTTTTCCGCCGAAGTCCAGGCAGACGCTGCCCTCAGGGGTGCGAACCACCCGGATCAGCTCCCGCTTGGGCTTACGCTCCCGGCAGCCCATACACTGCCGCTGGGGGATTTTCTTCTGCATGGCTGCCCTCCGTTTCTGCTGTTGTCCGGAAGGGCCTTACTGGTCGTCTTCCGGCACTTCCGGCTGCTCCGGCTGTACCTCTTCCTCATCCTTGGCTTCCTCCGCGGCCTGGGAAGCGGGCTTGATGTCCACCTTGTATCCGGTGAGCCGGGCGGCCAGGCGGGCGTTCTGGCCCTCCTTGCCGATGGCCAGGGACAGCTGGTCATCCGGGACAATCACCCGGCAGGCCTTCTGGCCCGGCACCAGGCTGACGGAGATCACGTCGGCAGGGCTGAGCGCCGCCCGGACATACTCGCAGGGGTCCTCGCTCCAGACCACGATGTCGATTTTCTCGCCGCCCAGTTCTTCCACCACGGCGCCCACACGGCCGCCCCGGGGACCCACACAGGCACCCACCGGATCGATGCCCTCCATGGTGGCCCGGACGGCCATCTTGGAACGGGAACCGGCTTCCCGGGCGATGTTGCGGATTTCCACCTGGCCCTCGGCAATTTCCGGGGTCTCCAGCTCGAACAGCCGGCGCACCAGGTTGGGATGGGTCCGGGAGACCTGAACCAGGGGGCCCCGTCCGGCCTTGTGGACTTCCAGCACATAAACCCGGATCAGGTCGCCTTCGCTGTGCTTCTCCCCGGGAATCTGCTCGCTGGAGCGGAGCACTGCGTCGGAGGCGTCGTTGCCCTGGCCGATGCGCACGAACATATCCCCGGTCACCGGGTCAATGCGCAGCACCGTGCCGGTGAGCAGCTCCTGAGACTTGGAGGAATAGCTCTCGTAAACCATGCCCCGCTCGGCCTCCCGGATGCCCTGAATCACCACCTGCTTGGCGGTCTGGGCGGCAATCCGGCCGAACTTCTGAATGTCCACGGGAATGGACACCGGGTCACCAACCTGAACGTTGGGGTTGATCCGGCGGGCTGCGTCAATCTGAATCTCCAGAGCGGTGTCCTCCAGCTCTTCCACAGCAGTCTTCACAATGTGCATGCTCAGGCCCTTTTCGCTCAGGTCCACCACCACGTTGTCCGCGGGCACATCCCGGCGATCTTCCCGGTCCTTCCGGTAGGCATTGGTCAGGGCCTGCTTCAGCCGCTCCACCATATAGTCAACCGGGATGCCCTTGAGTTTCTCCAGCTCCCGCAGAGAAGCGAAAATCTCCGCACCGATGTCCACCTTAGGGGCTTCCGGCTGTTTCTTGGCTCTGGTATTTCTAGCCATGTTGTTGGTTCCTCCTCGTCAGAATTCCACACGAAGCCGCACCTGGGCGACTTCCGATTTTTCAAAAGTGATGGTCTCTTTGCCGGCCTCCACCGTCAGGCGGCCGTCCTCATAGCCCCGCAGCACGCAGGGGATCTCCTTCAGACCGTTTCTGGGGCGGTAGAGCTTCACCGTAATGGGGCTGCCCAGAAAGCGCTGGAAATCCGACGGACGCTTCAGCACCCGTTCCAGCCCTGCGGAGCAGACCTCAAAATGATAGGAGCCCTGGATGGGGTCCTTTTCATCCAGGATGGGATCAAAGGCCCGGGACACGGCCTCGCAGTCGTTGATATCCACGCCGCCTTCTTTGTCCAGGTACAGCCGCAGGAAGTATTCGCTGCCCTCCCGGACATATTCCACATCCCAAAGTTCGCAGCCAAACTGCTCCACAACCGGCTTTGCAAGGCTTGCCACAAGATCGGTTACTTTCATGGAACCATCCTTTCTGTCAGTCAATAAGAAAGAGAGGCGCTCGCGCCTCTCTTTGCCTACACTCTACCATTACGGTAAGTATTATACCACCATTTGTCCAATTTGGCAAGAGGGATTTCTCAGAATATCCCGGAAAATCTTTCGTATTTCCCGGCAGTTTGACGAAAAAATCCCTTTTGCGTCTCTGCCTCAGGCCGTTTCCTCCTCTTTGGCAGGAACGTACTCGTACTGCTCTTTCAGGGTATCCAGGGCATCCCAGTTGCCCCGGTTGGTCCGCAGGGTCACCGCCAGCACCTGCTTGGCCAGCTCCTTGGTCACCTGGCCCGGCAGCAGCCGCCAGCGCCAGTTGAAGCCTACGGTGCCGGGCTGGTTCATCCGGGCGGAATTGTCCAGTCCCAGATGGTCCTGCATGGGCACGATGCAGTCCTTTGCAACACTGGCCATGGCCAGGTTGATCAGCGCCGGGTACAGCCGTTCCTCGGGGGTGTCGTAATTGCACAGGTAGCTGCGCAGCTGTGCCTTGGCCTTCTCCGGCAGCCCCGCCACCCAGCCGGCAACGGTTTCATTGTCGTGAGTACCGGTGTACACCACACAATTGCTGCCATAGTTGTGGGGCCAGTAGTCGTTGGAGCCGGCAATGTCCGAGGGGTCCACCGCAAACTGCAGCACCTTCATGTTGGGATAGCCGCTGTCCTTCACCAGCTTGCGCACGCCGTTGGTCATCAGGCCCAGGTCCTCAGCGATGATGTTCACCTTGCCCAGGGACAGTTCAATGGCCCGGAACAGCTCCATACCCGGTCCCGGCATCCAGGTGCCGTTTTTGGCGGTGGATTCTCCGGCGGGGATGGAGAAATACTCATCAAAGCCCCGGAAATGGTCTACCCGCACCACATCGTACAGCTGGAAGCTGTGCCACATCCGGGTGATCCACCACTGGTAACCGGTGGAGCGATGGTACTCCCACCGGTACAGGGGGTTGCCCCAGACCTGGCCGTCGGCGGCAAAGGCATCCGGCGGGCAGCCGGCGATGGCGGTGGGGGCGTTGTAGCTGTCCAGCTGGAACAGCTCCGGATGGGCCCACACATCGGCCCCATCGGGGGAAACGTAGATGGGAATATCTCCCACGATCTGAATGTGCCGCTCATTGGCGTAGGCCTTCAGCTTCTTCCACTGCTCAAAGAACTGGAACTGAAGGAACTTCTGGAACTCAATGTCAAAATACAGCGTCCGGTTGTAGTAGTCCACGGCGAAGTTCCAGTGCATCCGGATGTCCTCCGGCCAGCTGCGGAAGGGCTGCTCCTTGAAAAATCCCTTCAGCGCCATGAACAAAGCGTAATCGTTCAGCCACCAGTAATTTTCCCGACAGAAATTGGCGTAGCGGGGATTGCGGCTGATGTCGCTGCGCTCGTAGGCCAGATGAAGCAGCTTGAAGCGGTTTTCGTGGAGCTTGTCATAGTCCACCCGTCCCGGGTTGCTGCCAAAATCCGCATCGTCACACTCCTGGCGGGTCAGCAGCCCCTCCTCCACCAGCGCGTCCAGGCTGATCAGGTAGGGATTCCCAGCAAAGGCAGAATAGGCCTGGTAAGGAGAATCGTCGGAACCGCCGTGAGAGGTGGACCCCAGGGGCAGAATCTGCCAATAGCGCTGACCGGCCTGAACCAGCCAGTCCACAAAATCATAGGCAGTCTGATCAAAACATCCGATGCCGTAGCGGGACGGCAGACTGGTAACGGACAGCAGCACGCCTGCGTATCGTTTCATACCGTACACTCCTTGTCTGTCTGATTGACCCCGCCGCTTCCCATACCACCGGGAGGGCGGAAAACAAGAACCGAACATCCGGTTCTCTCATGGTTTTCATTATGGGGCATGACATTCAGAAAATCAAGAGCCGATGCGGAATTTCCCGCCGGAATTCCATGCCCCTGAGAATGGAATTTTTTCGAAAAACAGCGCTGTCATTTGTGAATTCCCATTGGAAAAGTGCAGATTTCACCACTTGCACAATTCTTGCTCCCTCAATTTATTCATTTCGCCCATTCGCAAAAAAACCGCCGGAACCATGGTTCCGGCGGCAGTTCAGTCCTCGTTAAAAAACAGCAGAGAAATCCAGGTGACCACATTGGCCCCGTACTGGAACTCCAGCCCCCGCTTTTCCAGCACCGGCACCACGTTGATGCCGTGGCTCTCCACGCAGGGGTGCATCTTCCCCGGCATCCGGCAGGGCATTCCATCCAGAATGGCGCAGCGCTCACAGATGGCGCAGGCCTGGGTAGAGAGGATAAAAGGCTGCACTCCCAGCTCCCGCATCACATCCCGGACCTGGTTGGTGATCTTCTCATGCTCCGGTCGGGTGTCCAGGGTTTCGTTGATGTCGGAGATGTCCGAAACCTCGGTGATGGTGGCAATCATCAGGCACCGGTTGTAGGACAGGCACCGGCTCCGGCACTCTTCCACGGTCCCCACCCCCGGAGGGCAGGCCCAGGTCTTGCCGTACATGGGGCACTCATGCTCGCAGATCCAGCGGATCCGGTCGGAAAACTCCAGCTCCTTCGGGTCCAGAAAGTCATAGCTGTACAGAGGAAATTCTCCCAGCCGGGCTTCCAGCGCGTTGCGATCCATATTGATTCCTCCCAAGTGTTGTTTTCGGGAATAGAATACCACAGATGCTCCGATTTTTCCACGGAATTCTCCCAGAGGACGGCAAGAATCTGCACTTTGCACCATTGGCGAAGAAATCTGTCTTTTTCTTTTGTGCGTCCGGGAAAAATTCCGGGAATCCCCTGGAAATACCGCAGATTTTCTTTGACGGATGGAGGCGGCTTTGCTATAATAGAGGGCTGATAAATTGGAGGAATAGCCTATGCGAATGAGAAGAATGCGAAATCTGGAACCCCGGATGGAAAAGTGTTCCGCCTACCGGATTGCCGAGCCCGCTGCCCGCAAGGGCGCCTGGCGGGAGCTGATGCCCGGCGCCCGGGCGCTTTGGGTGGAACTGGGCTGCGGCAAGGGAAAATTCACCGCCGAAACCGCCCAGGCCAACCCCGACGTGCTTTTGATTGCGGTGGAACGCTGCCGGGAAGCCATGGTGGTGGCCATGGAGAAGGCCAAAGCCATGGGGCTGAACAATGTGTTTTACATCGACATGGACGTGGCAGGGATTGAGGACATCTTCGCCCCCGGAGAAATTGACCGGCTGTTCATCAACTTCCCCGACCCCTGGCCCCGGAAGAAAAACGCCAAGCGGCGGCTGACCCACCGGGCCTTCCTGGACAAATACTGCCGGGTGGTCCGGGAGGGGGGAGAAATCCACTTCAAAACCGACAACGCTCCCCTGTTTGAATACAGCGTGGAGGAGTTTGCCGCCTGCGGCCTGGAAGTGAAAAACCTGACCCGGGATCTGCACAAAGACGGCATTGTAGGCATTATGACCGGGTACGAGGAGAAGTTCCACGGTCTGGGCACCCCCATCAACCGGTGCGAAGTGGTGTGCAAACCTTTCCAGCTGCCCCCGGAGCCTCCCAAGCCGTCCCAGGAGGAGGCGCAGGAAGCATGAGCGCCCCCACTCCTTATCAGGCAGGCAGCTGCGACGTGGCGGTGATCGGCGCAGGCCATGCGGGCATCGAGGCCGCCCTGGCCGCCGCCCGTCTGGGCCTTCACACCATTCTGTTCACCATCAATCTGGACGCCGTGGGCAATATGCCCTGCAACCCCGCCATCGGCGGCACCGGCAAGGGCCATCTGGTCCGGGAATTGGACGCCCTGGGGGGCGAAATGGGACTGGCGGCGGATCACAGCTGCATCCAGTACCGGATGCTCAACCGGGGCAAAGGCCCTGCGGTGCACTCCCTTCGGGCCCAGGCTGACCGGCGCAGATACCAGGAGTATATGAAGCACACTCTGGAGCTTCAGGAGCGTCTGGAACTGAAGCAGGCCCAGATTGTGGAAATTCTGACGGAGGATGGTGCCGTCTGCGGGGTGCGCACCCAGCTGGGAGCCGTCTATGAGGCCCGGGCGGTGGTGATTGCCACCGGCACCTATCTGGACAGCACCATCATCACCGGAGAATGCGTCATCCCCTCCGGCCCCGACGGGATGCACCCCAGCGTGGGACTGGCGGACAATCTCCGGGCGCTGGGCCTGTCCCTTCGCCGGTTCAAAACCGGCACCCCGCCCCGGGTGAACCGGCGGAGCATTGACTTTTCCAAAATGGAGCTGCAGCCCGGGGACGAAACGGCGGAGCCCTTCTCCTTCCGTACCGAGCACAAGGTAAACAACTCCGCCGTGTGCTACCTGACCTACACCAATGAGGAAACCCACAACATCATCCGGGCCAACCTCCACCGCTCCCCCATGTACGACGGCACCATCTCCGGAGTAGGGCCCCGATACTGCCCCAGCATCGAGACCAAAATCGTCCGCTTTGCCGACAAGCCCCGGCACCAGCTGTTCATTGAGCCCTGCGGTCTGAACACCGAGGAAATGTACATCCAGGGTTTTTCCTCCAGTCTGCCGGAGGATGTGCAGATTGCCATGCTCCACACCATTCCCGGCCTGGAACACGCGGAAATGATGCGCCCGGCCTACGCCATCGAATATGAGTGCGTGGACCCCACTCAGCTGCTGCCCACCCTGGAAACCAAGGCTGTTTCCGGTCTGTACGGCGCCGGGCAGTTCAACGGCACCTCCGGCTACGAGGAGGCAGCAGTTCAGGGCCTGATTGCAGGCATCAACGCCGCCCTGAAGCTTCAGGGCAAGCCCCCGCTGATCCTCACCCGGGACACCAGCTACATCGGCACCCTGATTGACGATCTGGTGACCAAGGGCACCCAGGAGCCCTACCGGATCATGACCAGCCGGTCGGAATACCGGCTGCTCCACCGCCAGGACAACGCCGACCAGCGGCTCACCGCCATCGGCGCAGCCATTGGCCTGGTGGCCCAGAGCCGGCTGGAACAGGTGGAGGAAAAATACCGCCGGGTCCGGCAGGAAATCCAGCGGCTGGAGGGAAGCGGTGTCCCCGCCTCCCCGGAGCTGAACGCCATGCTGGAAGAAAAAGCCACCGCCCCGGTGAGCAACTCCGCCCGGCTGGCGGATCTGCTCCGGCGGCCCCAGGTTACCTACGCCGATCTGGCTCCCTTTGATCCGGAACGCCCGGCTCTTTCCCCGGCGGTGACGGAGGAAGTGGAAATCCAGATCAAGTATGCGGGCTATTTGGCCCGGCAGGAAAAGCAGGTGTCGGAATTCAAGAAGGAAGAAGCCCGGCGTCTCCCCCCGGATCTGGACTATCGGGCCATCGGAGGTCTTCGGCTGGAGGCCCAGGAAAAGCTGGCTGCCATCCAGCCGGTATCCATCGGTCAGGCAGGCCGGATTTCCGGCGTCAGTCCGGCGGACATTGCGGTTCTTCTGATCTATCTGGAACAGGCGGGTCTGTAAAAAAAGCAAGAAAATGGGCGGCCATTTTGGCCGCCCATCACCCTTACTATAGCACTTCCCTGTTGCTTTTGTCAACGAGTTTTTGGAACTTTTCACATCAATCTGTGTTTTAACCAATTCCTTTTTGACCAGTTTGTACAACATTGCGGCTTGAAATGCAGTAAAAACTGTGCTATCTTATAGATACAAAGAAGAA
>DVKV01000159.1 GCA_018715835.1 Candidatus Faecousia intestinavium
GATTTTGGAGGATCACCGATACTGCGGCGACAGGGAGTATCCTGAGATCATCGATGGTGATACCTTCCAACAGACAGCAGGAAGACGAAAAAAGAAGTCCGCACCTCGGAGACAAACAGAAGCGCAGTCTGCTCTACGGAAAAAGTGCGCCGGAAAGATGACTCCGTATATCGAGCATGAGGTTCTGTATTTACTGAACTGTCTTGCCAGGAATCCGGAACGGATTGTAACACCGCAGACGCCGAGGGGGCATTCCCAGCGGCTGGATACGCTGAAAGCTGAGTTAGAGGAGCTGATCAGCCAGCTTCCGGTGGATGAAAAACGCGCACGGGAGGTGCTGCAGGAAATTGCTGCGGAGATGTACGCAGATATCGATCCCAGAGAATACGAAACACAGCGGATGCGAGGGGCATTCCAAAAAGAAGAACCGCGCTCCGAATTGGATGCCAATCTTATTGCCATGAACATTTCCGCCGTCCTGGTGGACAGCAATGGGAAGGTAAAAATCAGGCTGAAGAACGACCAGATTATGGAAAGGGGTGAATGAATTGAACGATCTCCAGAGGACAGTAACGGTGATTCCTGCAAAGCCGCAGAGAAGTCAGCAGGCTGTCAGGCGGCAGCTTCGGGTAGCCGCTTACTGCCGTGTTTCCACAGAGGAGGAAGAACAGCAATCCAGCTATGAAGCCCAGTGTACTTATTATACGGACAAGATTATGACCAATCCGGAATGGACCATGGCGGGCATTTTTGCCGACGAGGGTATTACAGGCACTTCTACAAAAAAGCGGGACGATTTCAACCGCATGATCCGCAAATGCCGCCAGAAGAAAATCGATCTGATCCTGACAAAGTCCATATCCCGCTTTGCCAGAAATACGCTGGACAGCCTGAAATATATCCGGGCACTGAAGGAACTGGGGATTGGGATCATCTTCGAGAAAGAGAATATCAACACCTTGGAGATGGACACGGAATTAATCATCACCTTTATGAGCGCCTTTGCTCAGTCGGAAAGCGAATCCATCAGTGCGAATGTCAGATGGGGAAAACGGCAGGCAATGAAAGAGGGGAAGACATCTGTAAACTTCAAAAAGTTATACGGATACTTTCTGGATAGTGAGGGAAATCCTCAAGTGGATTCCGATAAAGCAGAGGTCATCCGCAGTATCTTTAACCGATACCTGCAAGGCGCCAGCCTGCGCATGATCCGGCAGGAGCTGGAAGCCGCAGGGATACCGAATCCGGCTGGCAGTGAGAAATGGGGGATTGACCAGATCAGAAATATCCTGAGTAATGAAAAATACTGCGGCGACGTCCTGATGCAGAAAACCTTTATACAGGATTGTATTAGCAAGAAGGTTGTGAAGAATACGGGTCAGCTTCCCATGTACCTGATCCAGAATAATCACCCGGCAGTTATCAGCAGGGACGTATATCAGGCAGTTCAAGCGGAGAAAGCAAGAAGGTCAGCATCTGCCAGCCCCTCGAAAAAGACATCCTCAACAGGCCGCACCTGCTATGCCAGCAAATTCGCCCTGTCCGAGCGGCTGGTATGCGGGGAATGCGGAACCTTGTACCGAAGGTGCACATGGAAGCGAAATGGCAAGACCAGAATTGTCTGGCGCTGCGTGAGCCGATTGGATTACGGAACAAAATACTGCCATCAGTCACCGACGATGGATGAGGAGCCGCTTCAGCGGGCAATTATGGCAGCGATCAGTTCCGTTATGGCTCCCAAGGAGAAAATCAATGGGCTGATCACAGAAGCGGCATTGGAGGAGACAGGCAAACTACCGAATTCTGCCATGACACTGGGAGATATCAATCGAAGGCTGGAGGAGCTGGAAGCGGAGTTTGATACCCTGTTCAATCAATCTGCCAGCATAGATAAGAATACAATCAGGTTCAGTCAGATTGCCAATGAGATGGCCTCTCTGAAGGAACATCGGGAGAAGATATCCGCCCAGCTCCGAAATAGCGAAGCAGCGCAGGCACATGTGCATACGATTGCGGCTGTACTGGATCAGGAGGATCACCACTTAACCCAGTGGGATGAAGAAATGATCCGGCAGCTTGTACATACGGTAAAGGTGATTTCAGCGGATCATATCAGGGTGTACCTGAATGACGGCACGGAGATTGATCAGACGGTCGGCCCTTGACAGATGGCGGAATCGTGGTATAATGAACATAGAAAAAGGCACCGCCGATAGACGGTTAGCCCGACAAGTTCAAATTTCTATGCACTAGAAACCGTCACTTGGCCGAGTGGCGGTTTCTGCTTTTTACTCTGATCGTCACAGTCCAGTTGAGAATGTGAAAGGTCAATGTAATTGGCATGGTCATCCCCCCTTTCGGGTGGAGTGACTAACCGCCTACCATTTATTGGCAGTGCCCGGTTCCCGAAGGAACCATACATATTCTATCAAATATCAACATATAAGTCAAAAACATATTTTCGATATTGCCAACCGCTCGTGCGGTTGGCATTTTGCTTTTGGAGGTGCATTTTCAATACAAATGAATTAACCATGGGCAGCTTGTTCGACGGAATCGGCGGCTTTCCTCTGGCAGCACAGCGGTGCGGTATCCGTCCTATGTGGGCCAGTGAGATAGAACCGTTTCCCGTGGACGTTACCAAGCTGCGGCTCCCTGGCATGATTCATGTGGGGGACATTACGAAACTGAATGGCGCGGATTTGTCCCCGGTGGATGTGATCACCGGGGGCTCCCCCTGTCAGGATCTCTCGGTCGCCGGAGCGAGAGCCGGACTTGCCGGTTCCCGCTCAGGTCTTTTTATGGAGCAAACCAGAATTGTGAAGGAGATGAGACATGCAGACTTACAGCGAGGAAGACCAGATGCGCTTGTACGACCCCGGTTTATGGTGTGGGAAAACGTCCCCGGAGCCTTCTCCAGCGGGGAACCGAGGGGTGAGGACTTCCGGATTGTCCTCGAGGAAATTATTCGAATTGTCTTCGATTCCGTATCAGTTCCTGGACCTGACACCGGGCGCTGGGAATCTGCTGGGTGTATTTTACTGGGAGATTCTTTCTCCCTGGCGTGGCGCGTCCTTGACGCTCAATACTGGGGCGTCCCCCAGAGACGCCGTCGTATCTACCTTGTGGCAGATTTTGGAGGACAAACCGCACCCAAAATACTATTTAACCAAGAAAGCCTGCCTCGGGATTTTACGCCGATCCTCCGAACGGGACAAGCCCCTGCCGACGGCATTACGGAATGCCCTTGAGCTACAGGCAGGTCTGCGGAAAGATGTGTCCCTAACAGAAGGGAACATAGCCTTTGCCGCCAACCAGCGGGATGAGGTACGGGATCTCCACGATGTAGCCGGAGCGTTGGGAGCGCAGCCGGGGATGAAGCAGCAGACCTTCATCGCGGAGAGTGAGCCTGTGCTGTGCCTGAACGATCAGGGCGGGCAGGTCATGGACTGCACGGAGAATATCACTGGGACACTCCGGGCCCAGATGCACAGCCATCAGCCGCTGATCCTAGAATCCAATCAGGAACATGCACGGGTACGCGTGGATGGGGTGTCTCCAACACTTCCTGCCTCCATGGGAATGGGCGGAGGATATGTACCTATGGTATATGAGAACCACGGTATCGATTCCCGGTATACCGGCCCCCATGAGGTGTCCCCGACCATTTCAGCGCGGTGCGGCACAGGTGGAAACAATATTCCGCTGGTGGAGCAGGATGCTTCCATATACTGCATTGTGGGCAACATCATCGACCGGCAGCCGGAGAATGGCGGAAACGGCTGCGGCTATCAGGAGGGTATCTCCTACACCCTGACGGCCATGGATCGCCATGCAATCTATAGTCGCCAGCGGGTGGACGTGTTCGCGGAAAATGAAGTTGCCTGCACGGAGAGCGCCCGGCAGCACAAGGAT
Organism: Candidatus Faecousia intestinavium; assembly: GCA_018715835.1. GTDB lineage: Bacteria > Bacillota > Clostridia > Oscillospirales > Oscillospiraceae > Faecousia > Faecousia intestinavium. The sequence goes on from DVKV01000159.1 coordinate 3,916, forward strand.
GCCACCGATCTGGTGATGCAGCCCTATCAGGAAACGGTCGGTACGCTGGTTCGCTCTGATCACAAGGGCATCAGCAACCAGTATGTCACTGACGATAAGTGCATTGTGGAGGGAGTCAACCTGATTCGCCGCCTGACACCCCTTGAGTGCGAGCGTTTGCAGGGTTTCCCGGACGGGTGGACAAACATCCCCGGGGCTTCGGATTCCGCCCGTTACAAAGCCCTAGGCAACAGTGTGGCAATCCCCTGCGTGGAGTATGTCATGCGGGGAATTGCGATGGTGCTGCAAAATGAACGCAGTAATCAAGTTTGAATCTCAAAAAACCTGTGTCGATTGCTTACTGCCTGGACTTGTATTCTTCGCCCCAATTCCATAGGGAGTCCAGAACTGGCTTCAAACTATAACCCAAGTCAGTCAGCGTATATTCTACACGGGGCGGCACCTCGGCATAGACCTTGCGGGTGACAAGTCCGCTTTCCTCCATATCCCGAAGCTGCGCGGTGAGTACCTTTTGGGAAACGTGTCCGATGGACTTTTTCAGTTCCCCAAAGCGTTTGGTTCCGGGCATCAGATCCCGAAGAATCAGCACCTTCCACTT
>DVKV01000160.1 GCA_018715835.1 Candidatus Faecousia intestinavium
GACTTACTCCTTCTTTCTTGTTATGTAAGTAACGGTATTATAACAGACCCGATTACAAATTGCAACCCCCATTTTGAAAATAATTACATTTTTGTAACACTCTTTCAGCCGGGCCTGGAAGATTTTTTTCATATTTTAGGGAAGGCCCTCGGCATTTGTTAGACATCCGTAATGTTTTTTCGGTTTATGTCACAAATTGTCGAAACTTGTAATTTTTACCTCCCCGACTCGGGATTGACTTTCTTTTCAAGGGTTTGTATACTCGGTGGAAAGAAGATTTTTAACCCAGGAGGCAAGCGTATGCGTCAAAAAAAGGCCCTGATTGGCATGAGCGGCGGTGTGGATAGCTCTGTGGCAGCCCTGCTGACCCTTCAGGCGGGATATTCCTGCATCGGCGCCACCATGCGCCTGTACGACAACTCCACCGCCGGACTCCCGAAAGAAGGCACCTGCTGTTCCCTGGACGACGCAGAGGATGCCCGGAGCGTGGCTCACCGACTGGGGATTCCCCACTATGTGTTCAATTTTCAGGATGCCTTCCGGGAACAAGTTATTGAGAAATTCGTAAAATGCTACGAACAGGGACTGACCCCCAACCCCTGTATTGACTGCAACCGGCATCTGAAGTTTGATGTCCTGCTCCGCCGGGCTCAGGTTCTGGGCTGCGACTATGTGGTGTCCGGGCATTACGCCCGGGTCCGGCAAGACCCCGAAACCGGCCGTTATTTATTGTATAAGGCCCGGGATACTGCCAAAGATCAGACCTATTTTCTGGCTTGTCTGTCCCAGGAGCAGCTGGAGCACATTCTGTTTCCCCTGGGGGAACTGACCAAGGCGGAAGTCCGGCAAATTGCCGAGGAAAACGGCTTTGTCACCGCCCGGAAGCATGACAGTCAGGACATCTGTTTTGTCCCGGACGGGGATTACGGCGCCTTTCTGGAACGCTACACCGGAAAAACCTATCCCCAGGGAGATTACCTGAACCTGGATGGGCAGGTGGTAGGCCGGCACCAGGGGGCGGTGCGCTATACCCTGGGCCAGCGCAAGGGACTGGGCATTGCCCTTGGTGCGCCGGTGTATGTCTGCGGGAAAGATATGGCAGACAACACCGTCACTGTTGGGCCCAGTGAGGCCCTGTTCTCCCCTGCCCTGCGGGCAGCGGATTGGGTGTGGTTCCCCTTTGATCAATTGACCGAGCCCATGCAGGTTACCGCCAAAACCCGGCACAGTCAGCTGGAGCAGTCCGCCACCGTCTACCCTGAGGAAGGCGGCTTCGCCCGGGTGGTCTTTGACCAACCCCAGCGGGCAGTGACCCCCGGTCAGGCCGTGGTGCTCTACCAGGGAGATCTTGTAGTGGGCGGCGGCACCATCACCGAAGCCCTGCCCCGTGTCTGACAAAAAACCGGAGAAGCTTTCGCATAAAAGCTTCTCCGGTTTTTCTTATTTCTCAAATCGGCCCCGTTTGGCCCGGACTTTTTTCTTTGGCTTTCCCTGGAAGTACCAGATCAGGCCGAATATCACGGCGCAGCCCAGGCTGACTTTCCAGCCCAGAGACAATGCTGCATTGTGATACCGGTAGACCACCGTGTGGCTGCCTTCCGTCAGTTCCACACCGATCATGCACTCTCCCACCAGCTTGATCTGGGCCGGCTGGCCGTCCACCAGCACCGTCCAGTTTCCGTTCTGGGGAATGGAGGCGTACAGCAGTCCGTCCCGGTCGCAGTCGATGGTACCTTCAATATAAGTGGTATCAAACCGGGTCAGGTTCAGCTCCGAAGCGCTGAGAATCTCGTATCCTTCCCAGAACCGCTCCTGGTTCAGGATGCCGGCACTGACTGTCATGGTGCTGCTCTCCCCGGAATCGCAGGCAATCCGGATGTCCAGTACATCTCCGGTTTTCAGATCCGTCACCGCCAGCATCTGGGGCAGGCTGATGCTCTCGGAATACAGCTCCACCCCGTTGACGCTGACATAGAAGGTGTTCCGCTCCGGAAGAATCAGATGAATGCAGGCAAAGCCGTCCCGGTCTGCCACGTAGCTGTAGGTGACATTGGCATTGGAGCCGGTATCCCCGTAGCGGCAGTAGCCGGAATCATTGCTCTCCTGAATGGTGGTGCCGCTGCCGGTGATGGTCATGTTCTCCCCGGGAATCCGATGCCAGACCTCTCCTTCCAGGCCGGTGGCCGCCGAGAACAGGGTGTTCTGGAACTGGAAGGGGTTGGCGGAGATGTCAAAGTACACATCCGCCAGTTCCGACTCCGCCAGGAATCCCAGGGGCAGATAGGCGTTGTTTTCCAGCAGGGTAGTATCTCCGAAGGAATTCACCTCTGTGAACATGGAGCTGGATTTGTCCTTCCCGTCCCGGTCAATCATGTATTTCAGCCCCAGGAACAGGTTTGCCACCGGGGAGCTTTCCTCAAACAGATACCGGTTGTAGGTATTCTTCGCGCCGTAGCCCAGGGCCTGCATGAACAGGGTAGTTTTCACATTGGCGGAGCTGGTAAAGGCGGATACCCCGTTGTAGCCGTTCAGGGCACCGTCGTTCAGCGTCTGGGAGTGGGTGGTTTCTGCCCGGAAGAACAGATTGTCTTCCTCCCGCTCATACATATAGCGGATGACCGAGGCCGTATAGGTGGTGCCTTTGGGATAGTTGGACACTCCGGTTCCGGTAAAGTACAGCCCGAAGCACACCAGATTGCCGATCATTTCCGTACAAACAATGGCCAGAACCAGGACCGCTGCCCGGCGTTTGCTCTGGGCATTGTCTTGGCGAATCCGGGCCGCCTCCTGCTGGGGAGCATTCTCGGGAATGGTCTCCTCCAGGGCACCGCAGAGCATGGTCAGAACATACAGCACCAGGAACACCAGGTTATAGACAATATAGACCGGGAAGTCCAGTTCCCAGCTGCCCAGAGTAACGGTTTCGGTGTGGAGCAGGTCCTTGGAACAGGCCAGAATGCCCGCCGCCAGCACTCCTGCCCCCAGAATCTGCCAGGGGGAGAATTTCTTCCGCATCAGCCAGGCCCGGTAGGCCATGTACAGCACCACAAAGCTGTTCAGGAAGCTGAACCGGTAAGGAATCATGTTGGTGAAATGGAAGCCGTGCCAGATGTAGTCCAGCTGGCGGATGATAAAGCTCAGATTGAAAAACACCAGCAGGCTGACGCAGCAGATTTTGTCCCGGAGCTTGATATCCCGGGCCATCAGATACAGGAACATCAGCACCACGCTGATGATGCCGCAGTACACATTGGGCAGGCCTTCCTTGAAATTGGGCTCAATGGAGCCGCCCATGTTTCCCGCCACCTGGCGCATGGCGTCCAGCAATCCCATCAGGGTGTTGGAACTGGCGATGTTCAGCCGGAAGCCGGTGGGGAACTGGTTCACGCTGGACTGGGTAGTCTGCAGGGCAGACAGGGTGGGCAGGGACAAAATGGCCGTCATGCCGATGGCCAGGGCGGAAAACAGGGCAATCCGGAGCAGATCACGAAAAAACTTCTTCCATCCGACCCAGCGGCAGATCTGATACACAAAGAACAGCAGGAAAACAAAAATGCAGGTAAACAGGCCAATGTAGTAGTTGGCGAAAATGGAGGCAAACAGAGTCAGGGTGTACAGCCGGAACTTCTTCTGCTCCAGCAGCCGCACCGCCCCCAGGGCCACCAGGGGCAGCAGGGCAAAGGTATCCAGCCACATGATATTCCACTGGAACCCCAGCGCCCAGGCGCACAGGCCGTACAAGCCGCCGAACACGGAAATGGAGAAATTGTCCTTGCCGAACAGCCCCTTCAGGAAGATGGCAAAAAACAGTCCCGCCAGTCCCAGCTTGATGGGCACCAGCAGGGAGAAATATTCCAGCAGCCACCCTTCCGGCACCAGCACACTGAGCAGGTTCAGCGGGGAAGCCAGATAGTAGGCAATCAGCCCCAGATAGTCCATTCCCATGCCCACACTCCAGGTGTAGATCAGCCCTTCTCCGCTGCGCAGCGCCCGGCGGAAGGCCACAAAGAAGGGATAATACTGGTGGTACATATCGGAATACAGCATGGAATACTGGCCGAAGGGCTCATATTGGCTGATGAGCATGACAAACAGCATCCCCACACAGGGAATGGCAAAGGCCAGCGCCAGATATTTCCGCTGAAAGGTTTTCCTCTGGGCGTGTAACATGGATATCCTCCGTCTATCGGTAAATTGGGTATAGTTTACCACTTTTTCCCCCAGGG
>DVKV01000011.1 GCA_018715835.1 Candidatus Faecousia intestinavium
AAGTTTGCAAAAAGTTGTGTTATCATGGTTTATATCAACAAAAAGGCCTTTCAGCACGATGATGAAATTGGATATTTGTACAATGTGCATAAAAAAGCCTTGTGGTTTTTGTGAAAACCAGAAAAAGGAAGGAGAAAACTCACCATGCTTGACAACATTATCATTTCCGGATTCGCCGATGAAATCGACATGAACCTGGACGAGCAGCTGCGGGTTGTAAAAGAGCTTGGCATGAATTACATCTGCATCCGGGCTGCTGACGGGAAGGGAATTGCCGACTACACGCCCGAGGAGTTCCAGGAAAAAATCCTGCCCCGGCTGAAGGCTGCCGGCGTGGGTGTTTCCTCCCTGGGCAGCCCCATCGGCAAAATCGGCATTGATGACGAGCAGGCCTACGCCACCCAGCTCAAGCAGCTGGAAAACCTGTGCCAGATCTGCAAGCTGGCGGACTGCAAGTACATCCGGATGTTCAGCTTCTGGATGCCCAAGGACAAGAATCCCGACGACTTTACCGATCAGGTTCTGGAAAAGCTGGAAGGCTTCGCCAAAGTCGCCGAGAAGTATGACGTGATCCTGATCCACGAGAATGAAAAAGACATTTACGGCGACATCGGCCGCCGGTGCAAGGTGATTCTGGACCGACTGGCCAGCCCCCACTTCAAGGCCGCCTTTGACTTTGCCAACTTTGTTCAGTGCGGCGAAGACACCGAGGTGTGCTGGGAGATGCTGAAGCAGCACGTGGTGTACATCCACATCAAGGACGCCGTCACCAACAACAGCGACAACGTGCTGTGCGGCACCGGCGACGGCAAGATCCCTCAGCTGCTCAAGAAGATCATCCGGGAGGACGGCTATCAGGGCTTCCTGACTCTGGAACCCCATCTGTTTATGTTCTCCACCTTCAAGGCCCTGGAAACCGCCGAGGTCAGCAAGACCTTCAACAAGGCAGCCAGCGGCGCCGACGGCTTTATCCAGCAGTACCACGCGCTGGTGGACATCCTGAACCAGATCTGATTCAAGAAATCCGGGTTTTGACCCATACCACATATTACGCTGATAAGGAGAATGCAACATGGACAAGAAAATTCGCTACGGTATCATTGGTTTCGGTACTCAGGGCAGTTCTTACTGCAACATCCTGACCGGAACGGCTGCTTTCGCCGGCTTCCCTGCCGCCCCCATCCCGCCTCACTGCACGCTGGGCGCCATCTGCGACATTGACCCTGCCAAGCGGGCAGCCGCCAAGGAGAAGTTCCCCGACTACCCTGTCTACGAGGACTACCGGGACATGATTGCCTCCGGCAACTGTGATGCCGTCATCACCACTGTCCCCCACTACCTGCACCACGAAATGGCCATTTACGCCATGGAGCACGGCATGAATGTTATCGGTGAGAAGCCTGCCGGCGTCCGTGCCAAGGACGTGCAGAAGATGATCGACTGCAGCAAGGCCCACCCTGAGGTTGCTTTCGGCATCATGTTCAACCAGAGAACCAATAAGCTCTATCAGAAGATCAAGGCCATTGTGGAGTCCGGCGAGCTGGGCCAGATCCGCCGTTCCAGCTGGATCATCAACACCTGGTGGCGTCCTGATTCCTACTATCGTCAGTCCGAGTGGCGCGCCACCTGGGGCGGCGAAGGCGGCGGCGTTCTGGTCAACCAGGCTCCCCACCAGCTGGACCTGTGGCAGTGGATCTGCGGCGTGCCCACCAAGGTGACCTCCATCAACATCAACGGCTGCCATCGGGATATCGTGGTTGAGAACGATGTGACCATGATGACCGAGTACGCCAACGGCGCTACCGGTACTTTCATCACCTGCACCCATGACCCCATTGGTACCGACCGTCTGGAGATTGACCTGGACGCCGGTAAGATCGTGGTGGAGAACAGCGAGAAGGCTACCGTTTACCGTATGACCAAGGACGGCAAGCGGGTCAACGAGGATTATCTGAACGAGAATGTCACCATGATGGAACTGATGATGCTGACCCGGAGCAACGGCGGCAGCGGCCTGTACGAGACCGAGACCTTCGAGAACACCGACGGCTGGGGCATCCAGCACGGCACCGTCATGGAGAACTTTGCGCTGCACGTTCTCACCGGCTCTCCTCTGCTGGCTCCCGGCGAGGACGGCATCATGGGCGTGAACCTGGCCAACGCATCTCAGCTGTCTGCCTGGCTGGGCAAGACCGTGGAGCTGCCGGTTGACCCCGAACTGTACGCTGCGGAACTGAACAAGCGCATTGCGGCTGAGGGCAAGTTCCCTGTCCGCGACTGAATTTCCCTGACTACTGAATTGTGCGGTATGCGGCGGCCCTTTCGCCGCCGCATATTTCCGTGAAAAGGAGAAATGCTTCATGATTCGTGCTGCTGTCCTTGGCTTGGGAGATATTTCCTGGGTGCATCTGGACGCCATTGCGGAAAATCCCGGAATTGAACTGGTGGGCGCCTGCGACCTGAAGGAGGAACTGGCTTCCAAGCTGCCTGAGGGAACCCCGTTCTTTACCGACTATCACCAGATGGTGCAGCAGGTGAAGCCCGATGTGGTGCACATCTGTCTGCCCCATTATCTGCACTTCCCTGTTGCCAAGGAACTGGTGGAAATGGGAGTCAACGTATTCTGCGAGAAGCCCGTTGCCCTGACGGTGGTCCAGGCAGAGGAGTACGCCGCCCTGGAGGCGGCCCATCCGGAGGTCAAGATCTGCATCTGCCTGCAAAACCGGATGAATGAAACCACCGAGGAGCTGAAACGGATCATTGATTCCGGAGAATACGGCAAGGTAACCGGCGTCCGGGGATTCGTGCCCTGGTACCGGAATCCGGAATATTATTCCGCCAAACCCTGGCGGGGTACCTGGCAGTATGCCGGCGGCGGCTCTATGATCAACCAGTCTCTGCACACCCTGGATCTGATGTACTATCTGGGCGGCGACGTCCGGAAGGTTCACGCCATGGTGGGCCAGCTCAATGACTATGGCATTGAGGTAGAGGGCGATGTGGTTGCCCGAATGGAGTATGCCAACGGCGCCCGGGGGCTGTTCTTCGCCACCAACGACAACTGGACCAATGAGTCGGTGCAGATCCGGGTGGCATTGGAAAAAGCAGTGTTCCACATTGAAGACAGCACCCTCTACCGCATCCACCCCGACGCCAGCCGGGAGGTAGTGGTAAAGGCCCCGGTGCTGGAGGGGATCAAGTTCTACTACGGCGCTTCCCACAGCAAGATGGTGGAGCGGTTCCGCAAAGCCCTGGAAAACAATACCGACGATTACATCCATGTCCGGGATGCGGTGATGGTCATGCGCCTGATGGAGACCATTTTCCGCTCCGCCAAGGAAGATCGCCTGGTTGATGTTATTTGATTTTTGATTTACATAAAAGGAGTGGATTCCAATGAGCAAAAAAGGTTTGATCGGCGTACAGATGTCCACCATCGCCCCGGCCAAGATGCCCAGCTTTGTGGCTTACGATGTCATGGCCAAGCTGGTGGATCTGGGCTATCACTGCGCTGAAATTTCCCAGGTTCCCATGACCAAGGAGAATGTGGCTGGCTTCCGCCGGGCCATTGACGAGCTGGGCTTCAACTTCTCTTCTCTGACCTGCGCTGTGGCCCCCATTGCCCCCGGTATGCCCGGCGAGTTCCTGTGCAACCCGGATGACTACAAGAAGATGCTGGACGATGCCCGGACCCTGGACTGCGATATGTTCCGCATCGGCATGATGCCCATGAACGCCATCGGCAACTTCCAGAAGTGCGTGGACTTCGCCAAGGAGGCGGAGGACTATGCCCTGAAGATGAAGGAAGACGGCTTCGACCTGTACTACCACAACCATCACATTGAATTCCTGAAGGTCAACGGCCAGTACCTGCTGGACATCCTGCGGGAGAATGCGCCCCACCTGGGCTTCGAGCTGGACACCCACTGGATTCAGCGGGGCGGTGAGAACCCCGTGGCCTTTATCAAGAAGTACGCCGGCTCCGTCCGCCTGCTCCACCTGAAGGACTACCGCATTGCCAACGTGCAGATGCCCGATATGTCCAAGGGCTTTGACCAGAAGGCCTTCACCAACGCCTTCTTCACTCAGCCCGTGCAGTTCGCCGAACTGGGCCAGGGCAACCTGCCTCTGAAGGACTGCATCGAGGCCGGCCTGGAAGGCGGCGCCGAGTACTTCCTGATCGAGCAGGACGACTCCTACGGCCGGGATCCCTTCGACTGCCTGAAGGACAGCCGGGATCACCTGATCTCCCTGGGCTACGCCGACTGGTTCTAAGGCCAGCCTGACCCCATGCGAATTCTGGCTCTGCCATGATTCAATTCTCAAATGGAAAGAGGGTAATTCCCATGAAGCAATTTATGGATGAGGACTTCCTGCTGTCCAACGACACGGCGAAGACTCTGTATCATCAGTACGCAGCCCAGATGCCCATTCTGGACTACCACTGCCATATCAATCCCCAGGAAATTTACGAAGACCGCCGCTTTGACAACATCACCCAGGTCTGGCTGGGCGGCGACCACTACAAGTGGCGGGTTATGCGCTCTAACGGTGTGGAGGAAAAGTACATCACTGGCGACGCTTCCGACCGGGAGAAGTTCCAGAAGTTTGCCGAGGCCCTGCCCAAGTGCATCGGCAACCCCATGTACCACTGGTGCCATCTGGAGCTGAAGCGCTACTTCGGCTACAACGGCATCCTCAACGGCGACACCGCCGAGGACGTGTGGAACCTGGCCAATGAGAAGCTGCGCAACGATCCCAGCATGACCGCCCGGGGCCTGATCCGGCAGTCCAACGTGTTCATGGTGGGCACCACCGACGATCCCGTGGACTCCCTGGAGTGGCACGCCAAGCTGGCTGCCGATCCCACCATGGAGACCAAGGTCTGCCCCTCCTTCCGCCCCGACAAGGCACTGGACATTGAAAAGCCCACCTTCGCCGCCTATATGCACCAGCTGGAAGAAGTGGTCGGCTTTACCTTCGGCTGCATTGGCTGCGTGAAGAAGGCTCTGACCCAGCGCATCGACTTCTTCGATGCCCACGGCTGCCGGTCTTCCGACCACGGCCTGGGCTATGTGCCCTTCGTAGAAGCCAGCGACGAGGAGTTGACCGCCATCTTCAAGAAGGGCATGGCCGGCGAGGCTCTGACCACTGCCGAGGTGGATGCCTACAAGACCGCTCTGCTGCTGCACTGCGCCCGGGAGTACGCCAAGCGTGGCTGGGCCATGCAGATTCACTTCTCCTGCCTGCGCAACACCAACGCCGCCATGTTCAAGGCCCTGGGCCCGGACACCGGCTTTGACTGCATTGCCATCACCGCCTCCGGCGAACCCCTGAGCAAGGTGCTGAGCAAGCTGTACGAGGAGAACAACCTGCCCAAGACCATCCTGTACTCCCTGAATCCCGGTGACAACGCCCAGCTGGATACCTTCCTGGGTGCCTTCCAGGGTCCCGAGGTCCCCGGCAAGATTCAGCACGGCTCCGGCTGGTGGTTCAACGACACCAAGACCGGCATGATCGAGCAGATGACCAGCCTGGCCAACCTGGGTCTGTTGGGCAACTTCATCGGCATGCTCACCGACTCCCGCTCCTTCCTGAGCTACACCCGGCACGAGTACTTCCGCCGGATTCTGTGCAACCTGATCGGAACCTGGGTGGAGAACGGAGAGTACCCCGCTGACATGGAGACCCTGGGCGCCATGGTTCAGGACATCGCCTCCAACAATGCAAAGCGCTACTTCGGATTCTGATTTTCCAAGACAAATCCCGGAAGCTTCGGCTTCCGGGATTTTTATGTTATTT